>CAXMOO010000036.1:0-1923 GCA_964195005.1 uncultured Gammaproteobacteria bacterium | reverse complement strand
CAGCATCTGGGTGCGCTGACGAGCCAGAATCCCGAGATTGAGCACCGTGCTGAACAGGACGACGAAGCCCACCGTAAACAGTAGAGAAAACATCAGGTAAGGCTTGCGACGGAGCAAGCCTACATTTCGAATCATCCGCGGCAGTTTCCAGAGAATGAGTAACAACAAAGCTGTGCCTTCGATGCCACTCGCCAGAGCCAATGGGCTAAACGCCTCAAAGATGAGGGGGCGAAAAATGACCCTGAGGACCGCTTGAGGCACGTCGCCGATGCTCCGAATTGCGGTACCCTCGACTGCGGATCCGCCCTGCCCGGTTCGTCGGGCTAGTTCGTCGAGAAAAGGGTCGAGTCTTAGTTCCTCGGTGTCCAGTCCGAGCTGTCCTGCGGACAATCCGACGACGAACACGACCGCGAAACCGGCTAGGACGATCAACGCCCACTTTCGAAGTCGGGCGCGGGTGCCCTTCGGTGCCTTTACTAGAAGGGTTGCCCCGGCGATGGCTACGACGAGCAGGGCGCCAACGTGGGGACGGATCGCCACCGACCCGGCGACACCCAGCGCAATCACGGGAACCCACCTGACGCTGTATTGCTCGAATAGACGTGCTGCACCATACGCCGACAATCCGAGGAAAAGCACCATGAATGCATCCTTGCCGATGGAGGCCGGCCAAAAGACCAAGCCGGGAAGGAAAAACACCAGCGCCGCATAGAGCTTGAGGCGGGCTTCAGGAAGTGCCCGGCGAAACGCCGCGTAGAACAGGAGCTGTCCCCCGAATCCAAACATGGCAAAAATCAAGAAGCCGCCGAATATGCCAGGTGTGTACGGCGCGTAGAGGAGTCCTGCGAGAACTTCCACAAAGCGTGTGCCGGCCCCTCGGGTGCCCTGCATGCTGGGAACGTTGAAAGAGCGCCACACGGTCGCCAACTGGACTCCGAAGCCGTGGTAGAGACCGGCATCCGCCTGGCGAAGATAGATGAACTCATAGACGCCAAAACGGAGCACCGTTCCTACGACCTTGGCGACAAAACCGGCAAGGACGAAGGCCGGCAGCCACTTTCGGTCCAGGTCTGTCGCCATGAGCTGACCGATGATCAACGTGGCGGTCAAAAACAGGACGATTAGGACCAGCACGCCGATGTCGAATCCGACCAACGCAGCTCCAATCAGACCGACTACGGCCAGTACAGCGACCATCCATACCCAGGCTTCGGATCTCACAGCAGCTCCAAGTCGCTGAGCGCCAGGTCCCATGATTCGAGCGCCGTAACCTCGAGAGGGAGGTCGACAAGAGGATGTGCGTAGAGGTTGAGCGCCTGGGTCCACGGAACCGGGACCAGCCCTGAGCGAAGTACGGCCCTCCGTTCGGGTGTCCCGCTTCGAAAGGATGCAACGAGATAATCGGAGCGGCTGCGCCGTGTTGCCAGGGCAACAGCTCGGCCGGGATTGGGGCCGAACAGGTCTGAGATGACCAGCTCCCGTCGCCCGTTTCGAATGCTTGGCCTGAGGATCGCCTGGTTGTCGCCGTCACCCACCATCAAGTAACGAGCGGTGGGATGTCGCCGAAAGCGCCAGTCGAGGTATTCGGGTCGGCGCGGCGTCCGCAGCCCGAGAGCCGCTCTTTGTGGCGGGTCGAGGTCTGTGACTGGCTTCGGCTGCTCGATGAAGTCGGCCGGGTCGGAAGCGTTTGCTGTGGCACGGTGACGGCTCAACATCCGCCGCGAGGGGCGGACCAGCACGCCGATGCCACCCACCTCGGTCCAGCCCATCGTCGAATAACCGGCGCCGGAGCGGCGATTGGGAGTATTGAACACGAGTTCGACTCCGTCCGCTCTCGCCACCTCGATCGCATCGAGGGTGAGGCGGCGAAAGATCCCCCGTCGCTGATACTCCGGGTGAGTCGCGGTGTCGACGGCCCGGACG
>CAXMOO010000035.1:0-2791 GCA_964195005.1 uncultured Gammaproteobacteria bacterium | reverse complement strand
CGCATTCTGATACTCGGTCTTGTAGTGCTTGCCGGCTGCTCCGGAGCGGCTCCGGCAGTGGAGCGGGCAGAGCCTTCGACCATCCTCCTTCCGTCGGGTCCCGACCCGTTCCCAAAAGCCATGTTCATCGGAGAGCTGGAGGGCTCCGCCACCAACGAGGGCAATACCTGGCTGGCGCGGGCTGCAGTGACGGTCCTCGACGGTGCGAATCAACCAGTCGCGGGAACCGTGGTCTCCGGCAAATGGAGTGAGGGCGACAGCGAGACGACTTCCTGCCTGACAGATGAAACCGGCAGTTGCGAAATGGAGCGCGACTCCATCAGAAAGCGCGTTTCGCACGCCGTCCTCGAGATCACCAACCTCGAGCACGGATCGCTGACTTACCTCCCGGAGTTCGACCAGGTGGACAACCCTGAGGATCAGCCTCGCGTCATAACGATTCGCAAACCCTGAACGTTTAGGCCACTCGCACCACAGGCGACTGAGCAAACACCGAAGTGGGCATCTCCGTACCGAACGGGGCGTAAACCCCGGGCGGTACCGATATATCGGCCAGGTAGAGCTCGCCGACCTGGCCGATGCCGAACAATCCGGTCTTGGGGGCAGCCAGCGTCATCGTGGCTGTGGCGGCCACGCAGGGATTAGCCGGCTCCCCCGTGGTGACATCTAGCCCGCTCGGGGTGTCGAGGGCCAGCACCGGCTGCTCCTGCTGGTTGAGCCACTCGATCAGCTCCGCCTTGCGGCCTCGCGGGTCGCCCTGGAGGGAGTAGCCGATGCGTGCGCCCAGGTAGAGGTCCGCCGACACCGGCTCCCCGCCTATCGCTACCTTCATCTGTTGGAGGGCATCGAGCTGATGAGCCGGGACCCGGGCCATCGAATCCACCGGCTGACCGAGGGTGACCATTACATCGACGCCCCAGTTCGAGAGGTGACGGGCAGCCACCAGACCTCCCCCGCCGTTTCCCCCCGACCCTGCCATGACACACACCCTGGCTGCCGCAAAACGCTTTTGAGCCAGCGCCGCCAGATTGCGACCGGCGTTCTCCATCATCTGGGCAAGGGAGATATGCAGATCCTCGATCATCACCCGATCGACCTCCTCCATCTGCTGACGGGTAATCGCCGGAAGGCCCGAAGAAGGAACCGTCGGAATCTCAGTCATACCGACGACGCTAGTGCTCTGGACCTCCACTAGTTTGAGGTTCATGGCAGCTGGGCCGAGACTCATGGCAATGGTGCTGGCAGGAGGGGAAGGCAAGCGCCTCGCGCCGCTCACCCGGGACCGGGCCAAGCCGGCGGTTCCTTTCGGGGGGCGCTACCGGCTGATCGACTTCGCCCTCTCCAACCTGGTCAACGCCCGCATTGTTCGAATCGTGGTGCTTACGCAATACAAGAGCCACAGCCTCGATCGGCACCTGGCGCAGACCTGGAGGCTGTCTCCCATCCTCGGGCACTACGTTGCGGCGGTGCCCGCACAGATGCGCCGGGGGCCTCGCTGGTTCGCAGGCTCGGCCGATGCCATTTTCCAGAACTTGAACCTTCTGACTGATGAGCGTCCCGACGTGGTCTTTATATTCGGAGCAGACCACATCTATCGCATGAATCCCCGCCACATGCTGGGTGAGCATGTTGAGTCGGGCGCCGGCATAACCATCGCCGCGGTGAAGGTCCCGATCGAGGATGCCAGTGGTTTCGGAGTGATCGAGGCCAACAAGTCGGGGAAGATCGTCGCCTTCCATGAGAAGCCCGATAACCCGCCCCACCTCCCGGGCGACCCGACCATGGCCTATGTCTCGATGGGGAACTACATCTTCGATCGTGACGTGATGGTGGAAGCGGTGACCACTGATGCCGCCGATGACTCCTCCAACCACGACATCGGAGGTGACATCATCCCCCGGCTGGTCGAAGGCGGGCTGGCCCATGTTCACGACTTCTCGGCATTCGAAGTCCCGGGTCAGGCTCTGGAGGACCAGGGGTACTGGCGTGATGTCGGCTCACTCGACTCTTATTACGAAGCCAACATGGATCTCCTGTCCACCCACCCCTTGTTCGACCTCTACAACCAGGAATGGCCCATTTACACGGCCAACTCACCGCTGCCTCCAGCCAAGACCGTCCATGAAGACGGTGATCGCACAGGGGTTGCCTACAACTCGTTGCTCAGCGACGGGGTGATCGTGTCCGGAAGCACGGTGCGTTATTCAGTGCTGGCGCCGCTGGTCCGGATCAACTCGTTCGCCCTCGTCGAGGATTCGGTGTTGCTCGACCACGTCAGCGTTGGGCGGGGAGCCATCGTTAAAAGAGCGATCATCGACAAGAACGTCGAAGTTCCCGAAGGCGCCCACATCGGCATTGATCTGGAGGCCGATCGCAAGCGCTACACGGTCTCCGACGACGGCGTCGTCGTCATCGGCAAGGGCGACAAAGTGGAGGCCTGAGAAACCGGTAGTCGGCGCTGCTTGGGACTCGATCAACTTCGGAAAGTGGCAGTAGGCGTGCTCGGTGATGCCGGTCATGTGCGGCTCGGGCGCTAGCTAGTGCTTGACCGAATCGACGCTCCCCCAGTGAACCCTCGTTCGGTTCGACGACATTGGGGTCTTGTGGGGCTCACGCACCGAGAGAGGGGCCGGAAACCGGCCCCTCTCTTTAGTTTTCTCGAACCTCCGAGAGCGCTTACTCCGTGGTTGTGCCGGTAAATGCTGACGGAAAATCCTCGAAGCCTGGTGGGGTCAGCACTGTGTCGATGGCATAGACGATCCCGTTTGATGCTTCCAGGTCGGCCTCGATG
>CAXMOO010000034.1:0-5275 GCA_964195005.1 uncultured Gammaproteobacteria bacterium | reverse complement strand
CGCGAAGTCAACATCTCCCGGGGTTACACCGAGATGACGCCGGGCTCGGTGCTGATCGAGATGGGCCGAACGCGGGTGTTGTGCACCGCCGGTATCGACCCGTCGGTTCCTCGCTGGCTGAAGGACACCGGCAAGGGGTGGGTGACGGCCGAGTATTCGATGCTGCCCGGGTCGTCGGTTGAGCGCATCTCGCGCAGTTCGGTCAACGGCGGTCGCACCAAGGAGATCCAGCGTCTCATCGGGCGTTCCCTGCGTGCGGTGGTCGACCTGGAGAAGCTTGGCGAAATATCGGTACGCGTGGATTGCGACGTGCTCCAGGCCGACGGCGGCACCCGCACCGCCAGCATCACCGGGGCCTGGATCGCCCTTCATGACGCTCTAGCGGCCGCCCGTGAGCAAGGGCTTTGCGAGGCCGATCCGCTGCTCGACCACTGCGCCGCCGTCAGCGTCGGCGTTCGCGACGGCCGGGTGCTTCTCGATCTCGACTACCCGGAGGACATTTCCGTCGACGTCGACTTCAACGTGGTCATGACTGGCTCCGGTCGCCTCATCGAGGTGCAGGGCACCGCCGAGCACGCTCCTTTCACCCGGGATGATCTCAACGGGCTGGTAGACGCGGCGGCGGCCGGCATCGGGCAGCTCATCGACCTGCAGCGCAAGGCGGTGGCGGGCTGAGCAGGGTCGTGGTGGCCTCCAAGAACCCGGACAAGATCCGGGAAGTGGAAGAAGTGCTCGCCATGCTCCCCAACGGATTCGAAGTGGTGCGGGGGCTGGACTGGCCAGACGTCGAGGAGCCGTACGAGACCCTCGAGGAAAACGCACTCCACAAAGCCCGGTCGGTTGTTGAGGCAACGGGTGTTAGCGCCCTGGCTGATGACACCGGCCTCGAAGTAGCCGCGCTGGGAGGCGCTCCCGGAGTCCACACCGCCCGCTTCGCCGGCCCCGACGCCACCTACGCAGACAACGTCGCCAAGCTGTTGTCCGACCTAGGTGGCTTTGAGGATCGTCGAGCGACTTTTCGGACTGCCGTAGCCCTGGTGCGGCCCGACAGATCCTCCACACTGGCCGAGGGCATCCTCGAGGGTCGCATCGCCCTGTCCCGGCGGGGAGCGGGGGGGTTCGGTTACGACCCCATCTTCGAAGTGGCCGAGTTCGATTACCAGACCCTGGCTGAGATTCCGGAAGGGGCCAAGAACAAGATCAGCCATCGCGCTCGCGCCCTGGCGGCCCTGGCAGAGGCACTCAGGAAGTAGCCATCCCGGCCTAGTCACTTTGCGTGGGCAATGCGCCCCACTTTGAGTACTTTGATGGTATGGCTAACACGACCCGGCGGCGGGTCTGGCGGGAGATGCTTCTCGCTGTGTTCATCGGGGCTGCCCTGGTTCCGTGGGGGGCAGCAACCGCTACGAACCTCGCCGCGTTGGGCGACGACGTTTATGGCTGGGAACCACTCGGCGTCATCGCCGGCAGTTCCGAGCTGCGCATGCACACTATGGGCGAAGACGTCTGGGAGGTCTGGCTGTGCGATACGCCGGAGGGTTCCACCGCTGTGAACCTCGGCTATGCCGTGGCGACGCTGAACACCACTGTGGGTTCCGTCTACGAGTGGATGTCGGAAGGTGCCTACCAGCCTGTCTTTCGTGCCGGTGGAGCCGTGGTCGAGAACGGTAGCTGCGCTAATTCGGTCAGCGAAAGTGTGACGTCCCAACCCAACGGTGCGCTCATCATCACCGACGAGGCCGCCAACGGCGGCAGTGCCCAGAGTGGGATCTGGTGCCCCTATGAAGGCCTGTGCCCTGATTCGCCGGAGACCTATCCCGACAACTACCGCACCCTGACTGTTGGCGCCCATGCGGTGGTAGGTGCCAACCCGCGGTTGGTAACCGTGGTCCATGAGCTGGGGCACACGATTCACTTCGGGCATAGTTTCAGCGGCGCCGCCTCGGGGACCTGGGCCGAGTACGACAACCCGATCGACGTGATGAGCAAGGCGGGAGACCGCACCAAGCTCATGGGAACGCTGGGCCTCAATCGCTACATCGCCGGCTGGATCGAGCCGTACGACGTCGAGTACATCACTTCGCCCGGCACTTATACGGTGGCCGCGGTCGGTAGTGCCGGCGATCAACTGCTGATGATTCCCAACGGTGAGCAGGGCTGGTTGACGGTGGTTGATGCCAGGGTCCAGCAGGGTTACGACGCCGGCCTTCCAGCGGCGGGCGTGACCGTGCATGTGCTCGACCAACGTCCTGAGGCCTGCGACAGCCCGTTTCCATGCTTCGGCCTTTCCCGGCGGGTGCAGCAATACCCGGCAGAATCCGGTTCCTACGCTCATGTGTTTGGCGTAGGCGAGGAAATTGAGCTGATTAACGGCTGGAGGCTGGCCGTTGTCGAACAGAGGGGGGGAACGTTCACCGTTGAATTGCACGACTCCACCGCCCCCGAGTTCGCAGGTCCGGTCTGGGTCCAGGGAGTGGAAGCCACCAGTGCCACTCTGGTGTGGGATCCGGGTACCGACAGCGGGCCGGTCTCCTATGAGGTCGCCATCGACGGGACACTGCAGATGACCGTCGACGGTTCGACGGCAACAATCGTGGGCCTCGAGCCGGATAGCTCCTACGAAGCAGTCGTCACCGCCGTCGATGGATCCGGCAACCGCAGCGCTGCTCACACGGCACAGCTGACCACTCTGTCGCCGCGAGCCCAGGTTGCTTTGCACGATCCC
Organism: uncultured Gammaproteobacteria bacterium; assembly: GCA_964195005.1. Classification (GTDB taxonomy): domain Bacteria; phylum Actinomycetota; class Acidimicrobiia; order Spongiisociales; family SHLN01; genus JAUXLW01. The sequence continues at coordinate 2,550 of CAXMOO010000034.1, read as the reverse complement.
CGACGAGGAGTTTGGACACTGCGACTGGGGGAAGGTGCAGGGTACGACTTCTACTACGGAGTACCCGGCGACCTGGCGATGATGTGCGACTGGGACGGTGACGGGGTGGACACGGTGGGCCTCTATCGCCCTTACAGCGGTTTTGTATACCTGCGTAACTCGAACACCATCGGCTTTGCCGACCTCGATTTCTACTTCGGCATTCCAACCGACCAGCCGGTGTGCGGCGACTGGGACGGCGACGGCGTCGATTCGGTCGGCATCTTTCGCGGTGGTGAGGGCCGGTTCTATCTGCGCAACTCGAACACGTTTGGTTTCTCCGACGTCACCTTCGATCTAGGTGGGAGTGCCAGCATTCCGCTGGCGGGGGATTGGGACGGCGATGGTGTCGACAGCGTCGCCGTACTCGACCCGGAGACAGGACTGCTCACCACCGCCGATGGAGAATCGTGGTCGGTCCCGGTCACTTCGGCCCAGCCGGTAGTCGGAGATTGGAATGGCGACGGATCCGAGACGCCGGCGCTCTATCTCAACGGTGTTCTCAACATCCTCGGGGGTGAATCCCAGCAGCTAGTCCGATTCGGGAGCCAGGCGCACACTGCTCTGGCGGGGTGGTGGGGCTAGTGTCCCGAGTCGCAAGTCCTGCACAGATCTTGCCGGCCCTCGACGCCCCTGGCTGCGTCCTCGTCCTCGACGTAGCCCCACTATGCCTTCGTCCTGCGTCCTTGCCATGAACGCCGAGTGCTCGGCGATATCAGCACAAACTTACGACACAGGACACTAGTGCCAGAGCACTAAGGACTGGCCGGGGCGGCAATGAGTTCCTCGAATTCGAGAACGGTGCTGTCCGGAAATCCGGTGTCCTCGCCCATCAGGTATTGCCCGAAGAAACCGGCGAGGTGGTTGTCGAGGAGATCGACCAGTCGACCCGAATCGATTGATCCCTGGATCCCCAATAGCCCACCGACGGGGCTGAGGAGAGGGACGAAAACGAAGTCGCGATGCTCGGTCCCCGAGATGGCGTGCCAATACTGATCAGGCCCACCGTTGTCGAAGAGTCGTCGGAGTGGCGGCTCGTTGTCGTGGTGGGTCCATTGCTCGCTGCGCACGAATCCGAAAGGAACCTGGAGGCCGCGGGCAATGACTACGGGATCGACGGGCTCCACCCAGGGATCGAACCCGATGCCGGCTTTGCAGCGGCGGTCGGTTGCGCAGAACGACACCACGGCGCCACCACCCGCCGAATGGCCGAATAGTCCCACCCGGTCCATGTCAAGCCGCTGGGCCAGCGTGGTCGAGCGGCTACCCCGGTTTATCTCTGCCAGCTCATCCACAACGAAGTCGAGGTCGGCCGTCATCACCTCGTTGAGACGCCGGCCGGCCTCGAGGAACCGCTTTGGGCCGACAACGTCCTCGTCGGGAAGAGCGTTGGGATCGACTGCCACTTCGCGACCGCCGGGGAACACGGTCATGGTGGAGGCGTAGGTGTGGTCGATGGTCACGACCACATAGCCCTCACTGGCCAGAGCTTCCGCCTGGTTGAAGTTAACCGTCCGAAACCCCCGCCAGCCATGGGAGTAAATGACCACGGGATAGGAGGCGGAGGCCTCCGAGACTGGAGCGTCCGGATATGTGTGGGTGTCTGTGAGCCCCAGATGGTCGAAAGCGAAGGACGGCACTTCGACGTACTTGGCGAGCTGGACCCCTACTGCGTCGAGGTCTTCGATCCACGGCCCGGTTTCGGCGTCCTGCCCTGGCTCGGCGGGATAGAAGAATTGCACCATCAACTCGCGGGGGCCTCCTGGGTTGGGTCCGTACGTTTCTTGTCTGGCATCGTCCACGAGGTGGAGCGAGAGCGTTCCTACCGCGAACGACCCGCCGGGAGTGGGAAGCCGGGGCACCGGAAGGACTATGGGCAGCGCCAGTGCCACAACGCCGACCAGGCCTGCAAGTGCCCGTCCGATGCGTCTACCGGGGATCTCGGGACGAAGCTCGGCCGGCGGCCCGATGAAGTCCCACCAGGTATAAATCCCGATGAGGACTGCCAGCACATAGCCGGGAACCATCTGCCACCGATAGCCCTCGAGGGCGAGTTGCCACGGCACACTGACGGCGACGAGGAATCCAAGGCCTTGTCTCCAGCCTCGAATACTGGTGAATCCAGGAAGCAGAAACCAGAGGGCGCTGAGCGCAAGCAAAAGGATCTCGAGATACCGCATGTACCTATCTATCGGGTCGCGATGCAGCTTATGTTAGTTTTCGCGGTCTCTCTGGATGGGCATTGTCCGTTTGACGTGGGCCTGGATGGGTCTCGAGGCCGGGTCTCCCCGCGCGCGGGTCAACGAATTTGCTGGATTGTCCGATACGATTGAGTGTGGAGGAATTTCTTGGAACGGTGACGCTGCTCGGCGAGACCGGGGAAGTGAGCGCAAGCGCGGCGACCTCCGCGGATGAGCTGCGAATTGTGGCGGGGACCGTGGCCATCGGGGAATGGGATCTGGGCGAGGTCGATCTCGATCTCCGGCGCGACGGGCTGCATCTTCGAGACGG
>CAXMOO010000033.1:0-13862 GCA_964195005.1 uncultured Gammaproteobacteria bacterium | reverse complement strand
ACTGGCCGGGGACCCGCTCGCCGCCAACCTCGGTGACGAGAGCGGTGTTCTTGGAGAGCTGTTCGGGGCTGTTGTTGAACATCGTCGGGTGGAGTTCGACTACCGGGACAAGCCGCGAATCCTGCTGCCGTATGGACTGGTTCACCGGCGTGGCCACTGGTACCTGGTGGGCCGGACCCACGAGGAAATTCGAGCCTTTCGGGTCGATCGGATGGGCAGGCCGGCGATCGGTGAGGAAGCGGACGCGTTCACCCGTCCTAAGGGGTTTCGGGTTGATCAGTCGATCCCCGATGCCCCCTGGGAGGCGGGCAGCGATGACATCACGGCCCAGGTCGTCTTCAGTTCCGAAGTCGCCTGGTGGGCGCAGCGACAATTGAGCGCTAATGCCGAAGTGACCGAGCGCGAGGACGGCTCGCTGCAGGTCGAGTTGCCGGTGGCCAACCCCGACGCCTTCATCGGTTGGGTGCTCGGCTTCGTAGATGAGGCCGAGGTAATCGGGCCTCCTGAGCTGCGGGAGAAGGTGCTCGCCAGAGCTGAGGGCAAGTTATGACTTCCAACAAGACGGCCATGCGGCTTACCCGGATCCTCTCCATGCTGCCATTCGTGATCGCCCGTCCCGGAGTGTCAGTCGATGAGGTCTCGCAACGCTTCGGCTACACCCGCAAGGATCTGATCGACGACCTCAATCTCGTGTTCCTGTGTGGGCTTCCCGGTTACGGTCCTGGAGAGTTGATCGATGCATCGGTCGAGGATGACGAGGTGTGGGTCGATATGGCCGACTACTTCTCACGGCCGCTGCGGCTCACGCCGCCGGAGGCGCTGGTCCTTTTAGCCTCAGGCATGGCCTTGACCTCTGCCGGACAGGGGCCGCCCGCCCTGGAAGAAGCCGTGAGGAAGCTCAGCGCCGTAGTGGCCCCCGACGTCGAGGCATCCCTGGTCGTCGACCTCAAGGAACCGGAACACGTCGGAATGCTGCGGGATTCAGCGGAACAAGGGTTGGCAGTGCAGATCACATACACGGCCCTCGGTTCTGGACAGACGACCGAACGAGTTGTCGAGCCGTGGTCGGTGTTTTCCGCCAATGGCAACTGGTATTTGTCGGCCTTTTGTCGGAATGCCCAGGCCGAGCGGGTATTCCGAGTTGACAGGATCCGAAATGCCGCACCAACGTCGGAAATATTCGTGCCTCCGGCGGAGCCACCTCCGCCTGAGGTGAGATACACGCCGACGGAAGAGGACATCCGAGCCACCATCAGGCTTGGGCCCAAGGCTCGCTGGGTTGCGGATTACTACCCGGTAGAGGATCTCGGCGAAGGCCTCATTCGCTTCAGTGCTGGAGACGCCTCGGTGCCGGCTCGCTTGTTGCTGCGGCTTGGAGCCGACGCCGAACTGGTCGATGGGCCCGAGGTTGCCGAGCTCCTCGATGACTACCGGCGGCGGATCGCAGCGCGATACAGAGGGACTAGCCCATCATGACTACTTCCACAAATAGCCCTCAAAGCAGACTCAGGTCGCTCCGATATTTTCTCCATAGCCGAAACAGGAAACGGGAAGTGACGACCATCAAAACCACATGCACAGCCTGCGGAGACGTCGAGCTCAGCTCAGACGAGCTAACGCTGGAGCTGGCACCAGCCATGGCGACGGGACGTTACGGGTTCGTATGTCCCTTCTGCACCGTCACGCAACACCGGCCGGCAAATGAGCGAGTGGTCGCCATTTTACTTGCCATCGGCGTTGCATACTCTGTGAGCGATGACATGGTCTCCGAACTGGAGATAAAAGAATTCGTTGATTCGCTCGACGACTGGCTTGGGGAAATTAGCGCCGCTTAGTCGGACCTTCAAGAAGCCAGCTCCAATCGCCCCTCGGGGGCGGTTTGTGTGTTGCAAACACCGTTGTGGGCGTAGCATCGGTCCGTGTTCGGAATCTCGACCTCGGAGCTGGTGGTAATCGCCTTCATCGCCATCCTCATATTCGGCCCGGAACGCGTGCCGGAGTTCTTCCACCGCGCCGGCAAGCTCATTCGCGGCCTGCAGGACACGGCAGAAGATGTGTGGACGTCGCTCCAGACCGAGATCAACGAGGTGACCGAGCCGCTCAGGGAAGCCGAAAGTGATATCAAGAAACTCGGAGGCCAAATAGTTTCCGGCTTGTCCGACCCTCGCGAGTCCGACGAAAAGCCCGGCGAAAAGCCCGACGAAAAGCCCGACGGAGATGACGAAGCGGGCGTGGACGATGGTGGTGACTCGTGACTCGCGACGCCCGGATGCCCATGCTCGAGCACTTGTACGAGCTGCGTCGCCGGATGGCCATCGCCGCGATCGCAGTGGTACTGGGTGCCATCGTCGCTTTCATTTTCCGCGGCTGGATTCTCGACGTGCTGGTGCGGCCCTACGAGCGGGCCACCGGAGAGGAAACACTGGCGTTCTTCGAAGTGGGTGAAGCTTTTTCGGTGAGCATGAAGGTGGGCCTGTTCGGAGGGGTGGTCCTGACAGCTCCGATCTGGCTATATCAGCTTTGGGCTTTTGTGGTCCCGGCTCTTTCCAAGCGGGAAAAGCGTTGGGCGATCCCAATCGTGGTTTCCCTGGCGATCCTCTTCATCGGCGGGGTCCTGTTCGCTTACTGGACGATGGAGAGGGCCTACGACTGGCTGATCGGTTTCGGGGGAGACAGGTTGACTCCGGTCATCGGGGTCAACCAATACCTGACATTCACGTTCCGTTACCTGCTGGTCTTTGGCATCGCGTTCTTGTTCCCGGTGTTTGTATTTGCCGCGGGGGCTTCCGGCGTAGTTGGATCGCGGCAGCTCAAACGTGGTCGAAGATGGGCGGTGCTAATCATTGTGGTGGTGGCCGCGGTGCTGACCCCGACCGGCGACCCCGGCACTCTCATGCTGTTGTCGGTCCCGCTTTACCTTCTATACGAAGCCACAATCTGGCTCGTGCGCTTCCTGCTCAAGAAGTGACAACCGCCCGGGCTGCGATCGAGGACTTCGTTGCTCGTCTCGATTTCGAACCGGACCGCTTTCAGCGTGAGGCTTTCGAGATAATTGCCGACGGCGAATCGGTCCTGGTCACCGCGCCAACGTCGGCCGGAAAAACCCTTGTTGCCGAAGCCGCAGTCGCCGCGGCAGTGGCCACCGGGAAGCGAGCCTTTTACACAACTCCCATCAAGGCACTTTCCAACCAGAAGCACGCAGATTTCTCGGCACAATATGGAGCCGACAACACCGGGCTTCTCACGGGCGACAACTCGATCAACGCCGATGCTCCGGTGATCGTCATGACCACTGAAGTCCTGCGCAACATGATCTACACGGATTCGCGCGCCCTCGTGGGACTCGGAGTCGTAGTCATGGATGAGATCCACTACCTCCAGGATCCTGCGCGGGGCCCTGTGTGGGAGGAGATAATTATTCATCTTCCCCTTGAAATTCCCCTCGTAGGGCTCTCGGCAACTGTTGCCAATGCAGGGGAGTTCACAGCCTGGATCAATAGCCGGCGGGGTTCGACACATTTAGTCCTGGAAGAGAACCGCCCTGTGCCCTTGACCAGCCTGTATCTGATTCATGACCGCAACACCGGTGAGAAGCTCATGCCCGTCTTTCGGACCAATAACGGTCGGCGGACTCTCAACTCGAAGGTCGTCAGGTTGCTCAGCCAGGGGGGTGGGCGCCGCCGGCGCTTTCACACGCCGCGCCGCACCCCGACGGTCGAAGTCTTGAAAGAGCACGACCTGCTTCCCGCCATCTATTTCATCTTTTCCCGAGCAGGCTGTGGGGCCGCGGCCGAGCAAGTGGCGTCAGAGTTGAGACTGACCACGGACGCCGAGTCTGTCGAGATCCGTCGACGGGCCGAGGCGAGGACCAGTCACCTGAGTGAAGACGATCTAATGATGCTGGGCTTCAGCAGCTGGCTGAGCCAGCTGGAACGAGGCACTGCTCCCCACCATGCCGGAATGGTGCCGGCGTTCAAGGAAGTTGTGGAGGAACTCTTCTCAGATGGTCTCGTAAAGGTGGTGTTTGCGACCGAGACTCTGGCGTTGGGCATCAACATGCCGGCTCGTTCGGTGGTGATTGAGAGCCTCTCCAAGTTCAACGGCGAAACCCACGAACTGCTTCAGCCCGGCGACTACACCCAACTAACGGGGCGGGCCGGGCGGAGGGGGATCGACACCGAAGGGGTGGCACTCGTGCTGCACTCGCCTTATGTGCCCTTCGAGCGGGTTGCTGCGATTGCCGGAGCCGGGGCCCATCCGCTGCGATCAAGCTTCCGTCCAACGTACAACATGGCGGTGAACCTCATCGCCAACTATCCCCGCCACCAGGCGGAGGATTTGCTGCGGGCCTCCTTCGCTCAATTCCAAAGAGAAGCCGAGATGGGATCAATCCGGTCAACCATCGAACGCAACAATGAGGCCTTGTCCGAATATCGGACAAAGGCAAGATGCGAAAAGGGTGATGTCTTCGAGTTTCTCGGACGGCTCGATGCCGGCCAGGTTGTAATGCCGTCGGTTCGAGATGTCATGCGCCGGTTTGCCGGTGAGACCAACCCCGGGGACATTATCGAAGTGCCGGGCGCCGGCGGGCCCGAGCGCTTTGTTCTCCTCGCTCGCGGGCGAACCAAGCAACCGCGCATGCAACTCCTCTCATCCGACGGTCGCCTCCGGCGCATCCGAGTTGAGGAGCTCCCGGTGGGGGTGACCCGCCTGGGAGCCATCAAGCTCCCGAAGCCATTCCGGCCCAACGAGGAGGCATTCCGGCGCCGGGTGCTGGAGGCCCTGGCGGGGTTTGAACCGTCGAGCAAGCCGGAGCGAGCGATGGTGGATACAGGTGACCAGATGGGGGAGTGTCCCGATCTACACGACCACATTCGCTGGGCCCGCAAAGCCCGCAAATTGCAGAAGGAACTGCGGCGGCAGAAAAAGAAGCTGGACCGTCTGGGGGGAGGTCTGGTCCGTGAACTTGAAGCGACACTCGAACTCTTGGATGAGTGGGGATACGTGCAGGGGTGGAGTCTGACCGATGAGGGCCAGCGCCTACGGACGATCTACAGTCAACTGGACCTGCTGTTGTGCGCAGCAGCGAGCCGCGGGCTCCTCGACGATTTCGACGTTGCTCAACTGGCGGCGTTTGTTTCCCTCTTCGTCTATGAGGCCCGCTCCGAGAGCGAAGCCGGAACCTGGCCGGATCCGCTGGTGGCCGCCCGGGGAGAGGAGCTGCTGAGCCTGTGGCGAAGCCTGGAGGAACGAGAGCGCCGTGCCAAGCTGGCGAAAACCCGAATGCCGGACAACGGATTCACGGTGTTCGCCTTCGGTTGGGCGCGGGGTTTGTCGCTCGAAGAGCTGTTTGCCGATGACGAGCTCGCAGCCGGAGACTTCGTCAGAACTGCCCGCCAGCTTCTCGATGTGCTGCGGCAGGTGCGCGACACCTACCCGCACCTTTCGGCAGTTGCCAGGGAGGCCATCACTGAGATCGACCGAGGAGTAGTTTCCGCCGGTGGAATCGCCTAAGTGGTTCGTAATCGTCAATCCGAACGCCGGCCGCGGAACCGACCTTGTATCCCGAACCGAGGCGTCACTCCGTGAGCAGGAACTGATGGTCGAGGTACGAGCCTCGGGCAGCGCCGAAGACGTTGCCACTCTGGTAGATGAGGCGGTGGTTTCGGGAAGTGATCATTTCGTGGCGGTCGGTGGGGACGGCACCGTGAACCTGGTTGTCGACGCCATGCTGCGGCATGAGTGGGCCGAGCCGCCGACGCTGGGGATCCTCCCGGCGGGGACGGGGTGTGACTTCCTGCGGGTTTTTGGTATACCGCAAGAGCTCGAGGCCGCGGCGTCTCATCTCACCGGCGACTCCACCTACATCTGCGATGTGGGGGTGCTGGAAGGTGACTGGGGAATTCGATACTTTCTGAACGTGGCCCAGGCCGGCATCGGGGCTGCGGCGGTCCCGGCTGCCGAGCGCATGCCGAGGCTCGGCAGGCGCCGCTACGAGGCAGCTTTCTGGCTGACGCTTCCAAGGTTCAAGCGAACTGCTGCCGATCTCCAGGTGGGGAACCGGAGTTATAGTGGACCGGCGATCGCCATCATCTTTGCCAACGGCCAATTCTTCGGCGGCGGGATGAACATCGCTCCCAAAGCCATCCTTACGAGCGGGGAGGCCGACATTCAAGTGATCAGTGCCCCTAAGCGCTCCGCCCCACTTCTCATGGCTAAAGCCAAGCGGGGGCTCCACCTCAGCCATAAAGAAGTGCACCGCTTTCTAGGTGCAGACTGGAGCCTCACCACTGCCGATGCTTGGCCTGTCGAGGTGGACGGCGAGCTTCTCGGCACAACACCCCTTTCGGGGCGGATTCTGCCCGGCGCTCTTTCGCTCAAGATATGAAATATTCAGGACGAAAAACCTCTCCAATGGGGAACAAAAGCATCCTCATCGGTGTCTATACTCCCCGCTCGATTCAGGAAGTTTGACGGGAATGGCGAAGAAAGCTGCGGCAACTGCCGAACCAGAGATCTCTCGGGCCGATCAGGCCAACAATCAAGAGATTGATCCTGAGCCGAGTGATCCCCCCGAGGATGCACTCGTGGCTGAAGAGGATGATCTTGACGACGGCGCCGAAGAGGAGCCAGAGGCTGCCGGCCTCGAAGAGCTTGGTGCTGCCGAGCTCAACATGCTCACCGAGGACGAAGCCGCAGAGGCGCTGCGGGTGGACGAAGCCGCCGAAGTCGAGTCGCTCCGCAAGGCGGAACTTGCTCTTCAGGATGAGGGCGACGAGATTTCGGCAGACGAGTTTGTCTGCACCTCGTGCTTCTTGATGAAGCGCACAAGTCAACTTGCCAACAAGAGCAAGAAGATCTGCAAAGACTGTGCCGCGTGAGGTAGCGGTCGTAATACCTACCTACAACGAGGCAGAGAATCTCGAATTAATTGTCAAAGCGGTAAGGGGCCACGGTTACGGCGTGGTAGTCGTCGACGACAATTCACCGGACGGGACCGGCGACATCGCTGATGGATTGGCTGAGGCCGACGCCGAAGTGATAGTGGTTCACCGACCTCGTAAGGAAGGTCTCGGCCCTGCCTACGCAGAGGGTTTCGCCAAAGCTCAAGTGGGCGGAGCTGCGATCATCTGCGAGATGGATGCCGATTTCAGCCACGATCCGGGCACCCTCCCCGACCTGATCGAGGCGGTCAACGCCGGCGCCGGCCTGGCGATTGGTAGTCGATATGTTCCCGGCGGCTCGGTACCGGGGTGGGCCGTATCCCGCCGGCTCATCTCTCGTGCCGGCAATCGGTATGCCCGCTTCATGCTGCGGACTCCCATCAAGGACATGACGAGTGGATTCCGGGCATATCAGTCCCAGGCACTGCAGAGGCTGGAGCCTGCCACGTGCGAGGCCTCAGGCTATGGCTTTCAGGTCGAGATGGCCCGCCGGGCCCACGAGTCCGGAACCACGGTGGTGGAGGTCCCAATAACGTTTCGTGACCGGCTCAGGGGCGAGTCCAAGATGAGTTGGCGCATCGCCCTCGAGGCAATGAAGCTCGTCACGCTATGGGGGGTCAAGAAACGGCTCGGTCGTTGAAGCCGCTCGATATTTCAGCCCGCCCGGCGACCGCCGACGACCTGGAAACTCTGGTGAGGCTCTATCGCCTCCTCGAGGAAGAGATGGCGGGACTGCGGGGACTGTGGCGCGAGGCTGATGGGCTTCCGGAGCCGGTGAGCCAGGCGCTGGCGGACGCCGTAGCCGATCCTGACGTACTGGTTTACTTCGGCCTTGCCGACGACGTCCCCTTCGGCTTCATCCTCGCCGAGTCGCTGCCGCTACTGCCCCAGGCTGACGGTAAGCGGGTAGGGACCATCAAGCTCGTATTCACCGAGGAGTCGGCTCGAGAGGTGGGAGTTGGCGAAGCAATGCGCGACATCGTCATGAGGGAGTTCCGCAGTTCGGGGCACAAATTGTTTGACGCCCATGTGTTACCGGGACATAGGCTGGCCAAGAACTTCTTCGAGGCCGGGGGATTCTCGGCCCGGTTCATCATCATGAACCACCAGGATGACTGACCACGTCGAAATCGTCGTGGGGGCAGTTGTGGTCGATGACGGTCGGCTGCTTCTAGTAGAGAGGTCGGCTCCGCCGGGCCTTGGTTTGTGGGCGCTGCCCGGCGGACGGGTGGAGCCGGGGGAGACCTTACGAGATGCGGTCGTTCGCGAAACCCGGGAGGAGACAAGTTTGACGGTCGAAGTGGGAGATGTGGCGTGGGCGGGAGATTCCATTGGCCCGGGCCAGCCCCCTGAGTGGCATTTCATGATCGTGGACTTTTGGGCCGAGGGCCGCGGCGAGGCTGTCGCCGGGGACGATGCGGCCGCGGTGGCGTGGGTCCCAATTACCGGGCTCCGCCAACACCCTATGGTTGACACGATGTACGACCTCGTAGACCAGTTGTGGCCGTTATGAAGTCCGATGCCGTAGATCTTCTGGTCTCTTTGATTCGTAATGAATGCGTCAATGACGGCACCGATGATGGTGGTCAAGAGTATCGCTCGGTGGCCACGCTCCAGAGCTTTCTCGGAGCTGAAGGGCAGGTCTTCGAGCCTCACCCCGGCCGTCAGAGCGTGGTGTTTCGGGTACCCGGATCAGGCGTTGCCCCAACACTTGCACTGATGACCCACCTCGATGTGGTGCCCGCCAACGCGGATGGCTGGGAGCACGACCCCTTTGGTGGCAATCGCACGGATGGGTTCATTTGGGGCCGGGGAACGGTGGACATGCTCAACATGGCCGCTGCCATGGCGGCGGCGTTCCGCCCCTACCTCAGTGGTGAACTACCTCCGCTACCCGGCGACCTGATCTATCTAGCCACCGCAGACGAAGAGGCGGGTGGGTTTCTCGGCGCCAAATGGATCCTCGACAACCATCCCGATGCGGTCGACTGCCAATACCTGCTCACCGAAGTGGGGTATCCCCCGATCCCCACCAGCACCGGGCCCGCCTATCCAGTGAGCGTTGCCGAAAAGGGACCCTACTGGCGTCGCCTGACTGCCCGCGGAGTCCCGGGCCACGGCAGCCAACCGTATGGCCAGGAGAACGCCGTTATCGATTTGGGTCTGGCAATTGCCCGCCTTGCTGAAGCCCCCACTCCGGTAGAAATCACATCTGAGTGGCGGTCGATCGTCGAGGCGCTTGGGCTCGGCGACGAGGTCGCAGCGTCCTTGTTGGATCCCGACGAGATCGACGGTGCCATCGAGGCGTTGGCGGCCGTGGACCCATTGATGGCCCGGTTGGCTCACGCACTCACCCACCTTACGGTCAGCCCCAATCTGGTCGACGGCGGCATCAAGGCGAATATGATCGCCGAGTCGGGGGCGGTCGAGGTCGATATTCGCGCTCTTCCCGGCCAGGACGAGACAACAGTCGAGGACCACTTGCGTAAGGTGTTGGGGAGTGATCTCTACGATCGGCTCGAGGTGGAGCCGATCATGGATTACCCGGCGGGCTCGTCTCCGACGGCAGGGCCCCTGTGGGAAGCGGTAGGTGATGGCTTCGAGGAAGTGGCCGGGACCAGGCACCGTTTCGCCAACCTCATCAGTGGCACGACCGACGCACGCTTTTTTCGCTCGAAAGGGGTTGTGGCCTACGGGGCCGCACTGTTCGACAACCGGATTGGCCCCGGGGAGTTCGGCGCCATGTTTCATGGGCATAACGAGAGGATAAGCGAGGATTCCATTGGCTTGACTTGCGACTTCCTGGCGACGACGATCTCCCGATTCGGCGTCCACTCGGTGGAGAAATGAGGGTCCCCAGGAACCTGATATTTGACCTCGACGGAGTCCTTTATCGGGGAGAAGAAGCAGTCCCGGGCGCCGGGGAAACGCTTGCCAGGGTGGCGGTTGCCGGGCTCGAAATCGTTTTTGTCACCAACAACTCCACCAGGACGGTTCATGAGACGGCGAAGAAGATTGCCACACTGACGGGCTTTGAGGCCCAAGCGGAGCAAGTGGTTTCGTCAGCACAAGCCGCCGCGGCCATGGTGACGGTTGAGGAAGGGCCCGTCCTCCTCTTCGGTGCGGCGGGCGCTCAATCTGCCCTTGCCGAGAGAGGCCTGACAATGGTGGAGGATTGGCGAGACGCCGGTGTCGTGATAGTTGGGCTCGATCCGGGACTGTCCTACGAAGGGCTCACTGCGGCGGTTATGGCGGTGTCCAATGGTGCCCGATTCATTGCCACCAACGTCGATGTCACCTACCCAACCCCGGAAGGACTGTGGCCGGGGGCGGGGGCGCTGGTGGCGGCCGTGCAGGCCGCCACCGGAGTGGAGCCCGAGGTGGCCGGCAAGCCCCATGCTGCGATGCGCAAGTTGCTCCGCGACCGTTTGTCGGTGGGAGAGAGTCTCGTTGTGGGTGATCGGCCCGAAACCGATCTGGCACTGGGCGTGGCCGAGGGTTGGACCACGGTGTTGGTACTCAGTGGGGTGACTCCTCCCGAAGCCGAAGTCGTGCCACAACCGGATCACGTTCTCGACACTGTCGCCGACCTACCGTCGTTGCTGGGGATCTAGATCAGTAATCGGCCATCAGCAGTCAGCAAGAATTACTGCCGACTGCCGATTGCCGACTGCCTATCCCACTCAGGGAGCGTGTGGCCAGCGGGTCGTTTGATGAGACTTGACGCGATCCCAGAGCCGGTTGCGGAAAACCAGGGCGAGCAGGGCGCCAAATAGCAGGCCGACGACGTGGGCTTCCCACGCCACGTTCGAAGCCGGGTCGATCCCGAACTGCCCCACCAACCAGATTCCGATAAACAGCGCGGCTGGGACCGGGATAAAGAAGAACCCGAACAGGCTGAGAATGCGATGGGTTGGATAGAGCACCAGGTATGCGCCCATCACGGCCGCGATCGCCCCGGAGGCCCCAACGAGTGGGATGGTCGAGTCGTTGTTCAAGTAGGCGTAACCCAGCGTGGCGACAATCCCGCCGCCGAGGTACATGGCTAGGTATCCAGCTCTTCCGAAGGCTTCCTCGACGTTATTCCCAAAGATCCACAACGACCAGAGATTGAAACCGAGGTGAAAGAGGCTTCCGTGCAAGAACATGGAAGCCAGCACACTGAAGGCGATGATCTTCTCAGCAAAGAACTCCTCATCGCCGTCGATGCATTCATCGTTGTTGACGCTGTTGATCTCGCGTAGGCTCAGCGACTCATTCGTGGATATTTCGCAAGGTATCGCCGCGTACTCGTAAACGAAATCATGCTCCTCGGCGAGGTCACCATGCGGCTGGATGGAAAAGAAGACGAAAATGTTGACTGCAATGATGGCGAGGGTGAGAACGGGGCGGATAACCGTTGGGTTCACATCTCGGATCGGGATCAAAGCCGGTTTCCTCTCTCGCCGGAGGCGATAATGGCAACTATGGATACTACGCAAACTGACAAGATGCTTTCCGACCTCGCGGCAGCAGATTCCGCCGACGCTCCCGACATCGCGGACGAGCTCGCAGCGGATCTCACGGAGAAGCTGGAGGCCTCGAGCCCCCCGCCGGCCGAGCAGGAAAGCCCGGAGGAGGCTCCCTGAGCCGGGTACGACTCGATAGTGAGTTGGTTAGACGGCGGCTGTTTCGAAGCCGGTCGGCGGCGCGGCTGGCCATAAACGAGGGCCAGGTGCAGGTGGGGGGAATCGTCACTCCGAAGGCGGCCACGCTGGTCGACGCTGAAACTCCATTGGAGGTGCTGGCCGAGTCGTCCCGCTACGTGAGTCGGGGTGGAGAGAAGCTGGCGCACGCTCTCACGGTTTTTGAGATCGACGTGAACGGAGCGCGGGCGATTGATCTCGGCGCCTCGACCGGCGGTTTCACCGACTGTCTGCTCCAGAGCGGCGCTCGTCAGGTGGTTGCCGTCGACGTCGGATACGGTCAGCTCGATTTCCGGCTGCGAGAGGATGAACAGGTAAGGGTTCTCGAGCGAACCAATGTGAGGTTCCTCGACCCCTCCAACGTGGACGCCCCCTTCGATCTGGTCGTCGGCGACCTGTCTTTTATCTCGCTGGAGCTGGTGATGGATGTCATCGCCGGATTAGTCGGAGCGGAAGGTCGAGCCGTGCTTCTCATCAAGCCCCAGTTCGAGGTCGGGAAGGCCGAGGTAGGACGGGGTGGCGTGGTGGAGGATCCCCGCCTCTGGCGGCAGGCCATCCAGCGGATTGTTGCAGCCGGGACCGCCTCCGGCCTGCGGACCGGTGGCCTGACATTGAGCCCGCTGCGAGGAGCGTCTTCCGGCAACAGGGAGTTCCTGGTATTACTCCAGCCAGGGCTGGGAACCACTCTCGACCCCGGAGAACTAGACCGGACTCTGGAGGAAGCCGTGCGCCTTGGCGAGCCCTTGCGGGAGAACCAATGATTATCGGGCTCGTCGTTCATCCGACCCGGCCGGAAGCGGCAAAGGTGGGCCAGGAGTTCGTCAGTGCCGCCGACAAGTTGGGGATTGAGGTTGTGGCTGCCGCCGATGATGCCGACCAACTTTCGGGTGTCCATTCTGACGGATCGGTCATACCCGATCTGCTTGTTTCGATCGGGGGGGACGGCACCGTCCTCGAGGCGGTGCAACGAGGGCTGGTGCTCGATGTTCCGATTCTCGGGATCAATCTTGGGCGGGTGGGGTTCCTGGCCGAGATCGAGCAAACGGAAATCCCTTTGATGCTGGAGCGGCTTGTGGCCGGCGACTGGGAGGTTGAGGAACGCATGACCCTGCGAGCGGAGATTGACGATGGCCCCGGGGCGTATGCCCTCAACGATGTCGTCATCTCCAAGCGCGTCAGCCAGAGGCTGGTCGGGCTGGCGGTGGAGGTTGACGGGCAGCCTTTCCGCACGTTTCGGGCAGATGGCATTGTGGTGGCGAGCCCGACCGGATCCACCGCGTATAGCTTCTCGGCAGGCGGCCCGGCGGTAGCACCACAGTTGCAGGCCATCATCATGTCGGCCGTCGCTCCTCACTCGCTGTTCAGCCGCTCGCTCATATTCGAGCCCGACCGGGTCCTGCGCTTCACGGCATCCACCGACCGGCCGATCGGCGTGGAGGTGGATGCCACTACGCTCGGCGAGCTGGAGAATGGCCAATCGGTAACGGTGGCCCGGGGCAACAAGACGTCCCGATTTGCCACTTTCGGACGGCAACGCTTTCCGCACACTCTGCAGCACAAGCTGGGACTCGACGGAGGGTAAGGGGCCCGGCTGGAGACGATGGACGCATCGGAGCCGCTCGTCGCTGCTATCGTCTCGGAGTCCAAGGAGCATGGTTGGCGAAGTTCGTCTTTGTGACTGGGGGAGTCACATCTAGCCTCGGTAAAGGCATCACCGCCGCTTCGCTTGGCCGACTCCTCAAGGCTCGCGGTCTACGAGTGGTCAATCAGAAACTCGACCCCTACCTCAACGTCGACCCCGGCACCCTGAACCCGTTCGAGCACGGGGAAGTCTTCGTCACCGATGATGGGGGAGAGACCGACCTCGACCTCGGTCATTACGAGCGCTTCACCGGCGAAAACCTGCGGCGGGATTCCAACGTCACCACCGGTTCCGTATATATGTCCGTGATACAGAAGGAACGCCGCGGCAACTTCCTCGGAGCGACCGTTCAGGTGATTCCCCATGTCACGGACGAGATCAAGTCGCGCATTCGCCGGCTCGGTGACAGCCCGGATGTCGATGTGGTCATCACCGAGGTCGGGGGAACCGTCGGCGACATTGAGATCCTGCCCTTCCTCGAAGCCATTCGTCAATTCCGCAAGGCCGTCGGATCGGCCAACGTCGCGTATATCCACGTCACTCTGGTCCCCTCAATTGCCCCCAGCGAGGAGTTGAAGACCAAGCCCACCC
>CAXMOO010000032.1:0-2433 GCA_964195005.1 uncultured Gammaproteobacteria bacterium | reverse complement strand
TGGCTCCCCAGAGTCGAATGCCCGAACGTCACGAGCTACCGGAACCGCCTGCTTTCAGTGGAGCTGATGGGAATCGAACCCACGACATCCTGCTTGCAAAGCAGGTGCGGACCGTCCGTGGACGTCCGCAGATGTCCATAGACGTCTGGTAGTTCAAGGGTCTCTGTCCGCAGACGTCCGCCAACGTCCGTAGACGTCCGTCCCCGTTGGCACCCACTTTGGCACCCACCGGGGCGGGGCCACATCCTCGGTCAGGCGGACTACGAGTCACCGCGTGACGTGTCGAAACTGGTGTCGCGTAGGCGGGAGGACGTGAGCGATATCGAGTGCCCTCCGTCGGAAGCCGCCGGGCTGGATGCCCAGCGCAACCCGCTCGTCATTGTCGGTTATGGGCGGGAGGGGGGGGACAAGGGTGGGGAGGTTGTTCTGAGTGCCTCCGAGCCAGCGTTCTGGGATGGTGGCAGCCAGATGTGGTGTAGCGGCTAAGCGCTGGCTCTGGGGAAAGGGAAATTCCGACCGGATCGCTCCGGGGGTCTCGATCAGCCCGACCATCCGCGGAGGGCGACGCCGGCTTGGACCATGAGCATGAACGCGGCGACTGAGACGGGAGGCATGGCGACGACCCACCAGCTCCGGCGGTATGCCAGTGAGACTGCGGTGGTGATCAGGCCCGCGTAGAGGAGGTAGGAGACGTAGACGTCGGGGCTGGGGGCGATGAGCCCGATGGCGAGATAGGCGAGTCCGATGGGTCCCAGAACCACGAGGGAGATGAGGGTGGCGATCGATTTGGCAGGGGGGTTAGGCAGGCGCTTTTGGGTCAGGAACTGTCGGCCGGTAGGGGCCATGGGGTTGAGGACAGCGGGCTCGGGTGGGCCGAGTGCGTATGCGAGTGCGGTTGCGAACAGCAACGGGATGGCGTTGATCAGTCGTGGTGGAGCGGCGTTCCCCAGGATGGTGAGCTCCAACAAGAGCGCGCCAATGAGCGGGGCAATGGCTCGACGTTGCGACTTCGTCGACACGGCGGCCGCGACGAGAGCGAGCAGGGCCGCGACGAAGGCAGCAGTGATGACGGCCGGAGAGTCGCTGAGGATGGCGCGGTAGCCCGATACCACGGCGGCCAGAAGGGCGAGCACAGACTGAGCCAGCATGCCCAGGCGCCGGGACCCAGTCGCATTGGTTGAGGTCATTGGTGCCCTTCGAGACCGAGGTGTTTCCACGGGACGGTTTGGAGGGCCTGTTGGTGCCGTGTTCAGTTCGCACACGACACCATGGTGATCTGCGCAGAGGTGTCCACGCATCGGGACTATCCCCCATCCTCGCTTGGGGAGCCCACCCGTTACGCCGGGCGGTAATCAAAACTACGGAGCGCCTTGCCCGGGCGGCCGAGGTGCTCGGTATCCCCCGCCCATAGCCACGCCACGGTCGCCTGAGCGACCGTTCCTCATCGGCACATGTCGCGCGGTGTGATCACCAGGATGTGGCCGCTACCAAATGTGAGCATCGGCGACTGCATGCTTATGCGGACAGAGAATCCACGAGGTCGGGCGTTTCGATGAAGCGTTGGAGGCTGCTACATGATGCCGGTTCTCGCGCTGATTGTTGTCTGATCGAGAAGGGCGTTACTCGTGGCTGAGTTCCCAGACCCTGGTACCGCCGCCGGGGGTGAACCCGGTGGGGGTCTCAGCAATGCCGGGTTCGTTGCTTGCAAGAATCAGCGAGTCGCCGTCGAAGCGGTAGATCAGGAGCGCTGTCTCGCCTACAAACGGCGGGAACACCGACTCGGTGACCGTGAGTTCCAGCCGCATCGGATTTTCGTCAGGATGGGCGATATAGGTGCCTTCGTAGACCTCGGTGCCTGCGGAAGCTGCCGACGCAGCGGGAGCGTCGAAAACGAACGTCCACTCTCCACCGTCGCCGCCCACCTCCGTGCCGGTCCAGTCTCCGGCCAGAGAAGGCCCGCCGTTGTCATCGCCGCACGAGCCAGCGAGCAACGAGATGACGAGGATGATCGCAAACCGACGCATGAAGGACCAGCTCTCTCTCGATGGTGCCCTCTACACATCTTTTCCGGCATTGGCAGCCGCGACCAGGGACGAATGGCACAGATTGGCTTCGGATCCGTGGGCGCCGCGCGATCGGTAGGACCTCCGACTCTGGAGATGAGGCGTGGAAGCTGTGACCCGCCGAACCCAAACCCGACCACCCGTGCGATATCGAAGCCTCTTTGTGTCAAGGCCTCGTTCAGGGTGTTGTCGGGCGCGCTTGGTCAGACCTCTGGCGTGAGGGTCGGTGGGGTCGTAGCGTGTTGTTCGGGTTCGGGAGTGACTTGTCCGAAGAGCCGGCCTTTCAGGATGTTGAGCCGGTCACGCTGGACTTCGTAGTCGTGCCTGAGTGTCCTCCCGGGCCCACCCTTTTCAGTCGGCTGACCTTCGG
>CAXMOO010000031.1:0-2460 GCA_964195005.1 uncultured Gammaproteobacteria bacterium | reverse complement strand
TCTCACCGGCCTTGAGGTTGAAGGAGTTGCGGTTGACTGCCTTGACTACACCGGCGTCGGTGCGGAACTCCACCGCCAGGTTCTCAACCTCGAGCAGCATCTCCCCGATCTCGGGGCGTGGCGCTAGTTCGGTAACACTGCCGCGGGTACTCACTTCTACCGCAGCCTCGGATCGAGGGCGTCGCGGACGGCATCACCCAGCAGCAGGAAGCCGAGCACGGTGAGGCTGAGGAAGATTCCGGGGAATAACAGCAGATGGGGATCGGTGGTGATCCTGGTTTGGGCGGTGTTGATCATCAAGCCCCACGAAATCGCCGGTAGCGTCAGGCCCACGCCGAGGAACGAGAGCGTCGCCTCGACAGCAATCACCCCGCCAATCGCAATGGTGGCGTAGACGATGGCGGGAGCAATGGCATTGGGAAAAATGTGTCGAACGAGGATTCGGCGGTTGCTCGCTCCTACGGCCCGCGCCGCCTCGACGTAATCCTCGGCTTTGGCCTGAATCACCGAGGCGCGAAACAGCCGCGATAACGTCGGCCAACCAAACACACCTAGAACCAAAAGGACATGGCCGATGTTTCGATTACCCGCGGTAGCGATAACGTTGAGAAACAGAATGGCCGCCACAAGGAACGGAATGGCGAAAAGGACGTCAACAAAGCGCGAAATGAGTTGGTCGAACCACCCACCGTAAAAGCCGGCAATGCCGCCCAGCGTGAGTCCTATGAGCCCAGCAAGCGCGGTCACTCCGATTCCAATGACGATTGAGACCCGGGCGCCGTAGATCACGCGGGCGTAGTAGTCACAGCCCTGAAGGTCGGTACCGAACCAATGTTCACTGGACGGACGAAGTCGGTCTTGAAAGGTCCCATCCTCGGCTCGCAGCCCACAATCGCGGGGATCATGGGTAGCCGGGGAAGGGGCGACAAAGACCTGCGGAACGATAGCCATCAGGGTGAAGAGACTGATGAGTCCGGCCGCTATCCAAAAGATCCAACGTTTGCGAAGCTCCCTCCAAGCATCACCCCACAGTGAGGCAGCTCTCTCGAGAGTCTCGACATTGCCACCTGCCCGGGCTCCGGCGATTGCTTCAGCCCGCTCCACCTCGGGCTCGACCAGTGGTCTCTCGTGACCCGCATCACTCATAGCGGATCCTCGGATCCAAAACCGCATAGAGCAGATCGATGATCAGGCTGATAAGCAAGAACATGATCACCGCGGCCAGAGTGAAGCCGACCACGATGGCATTGTCCCGGGTCCCGATCGCCCGCACCAAGGCGAAGCCCACTCCGGGGATGTTGAACACAGTCTCGGTCACGATGGCCCCACCCATGAGAAATGCCAGGTCGATTCCGATATAGGTGACCACGGGGATGAGGGCGTTGCGCAGACCGTGCCGGCCGATCACACGTGAGGGTCGGAGGCCCTTGGCCTGGGCGGTCCGGACGTAGTCCTGGCGCATGGTTTCCACCAGGCTCGTCCGTGTGAGCCGGGCCACATAAGCCAGGGAAAGGGCTGCCAGCACGAATGCCGGCAGCAGGTATGACTTGAAGCCTTCGTTGAGCCCTGCGATCGGGAACCAACCGAGCTTCACCCCCAATAAGACCTGGGAGGCGAAGCCCAGCACAAACACCGGTATTGCCACGACGAGCGTGGTCGACACGAGCACAAGCTGATCGATAAACCTCCCTTTTCTCAGGGCGGCTAAAACCCCAGCTGCCAATCCAATCACAATCTCGATGGCCACTGCCAGCAGGGCGAGTCGGGCGGTATTCGGGAATGCCTCCCAGAATATGTCGTTGACCGGGCGGCGGCGCAATACTGACTCACCCAGGTCGAAGTCGAGCACCAGGTCGCTCATATAGCCAACGTATTGGTTGAGCAGCGGTTGATCGAGCCGGTAGCGCTCCTCCAGCACGGCCCGCGTCGAGTCCGATAGCTCGCGTTCTCCGCCAAATGCCGAAACCGGGTCGCCGGGTAGGGCAAAGCCGGCAAAGAAGATTATGGCGCTTGCGCCGATGAAAGTCGGGATCATCAACAGCACCCGGCGCGCGGTGAAGCGGAACATGTGAGTTGGGACTCTAGTCGCGAAGAAGCCCCCAGGCCCGCAGGCCCGGGGGCTTCTTCAACTAGTCAGGTGTCGGTTAACCGGTTACAACCACGTTTTCGTGGATCATGAATCCAAAGTCGGTGTACGCCACGTTGGACAAACGATCGCTGAACGCAACCTTCGAACGTTTGTACGTAATTGGGATCACCGGGATCAGGTCCCCCACAATCCGCTGCGCATCCTGAAACGCTGGGATACCGGCCTCCTCGGTGGGAGCCGTCACAACCTCGACGAGTGCGGCATCCAGCTCAGGGCTGCAGAACCCGGTGAGGTTGTCAGTTGACTCGCACCCGTAAAGCGGCGCGAGGAAGTTGAATCCGGACGGATAATCCCAACCCCACCCAAGCCTG
>CAXMOO010000030.1:0-19557 GCA_964195005.1 uncultured Gammaproteobacteria bacterium | reverse complement strand
TGATCGGGCGTATCCGGGCGCTACCAGGAGATGATCTCCACATCGGTTACATCTGTCATCCCCAGAGCATCCGCCAGCTCTACGCTCGTCAGATTCTTGGACCAGTGGGCGTAGGGATTATTGACGCTTGGCTTGATGCTCCACAGGTCGGGAACCCCCACCAGGTAGGGGGGAGTGGACCCGATCGGCCGGCGGAACGCCACCTCGGAATGTTCGGTGTGGCCGAAGGTCGACGACGAGTAGAACGTGGGAACGGCGATGGGCTCACCGGCCCGTTGGTGAGAGTCGGGGGCGATTACAACCTTGTGAAAGAGCACCTTGTCGGCAGTGGCGTCTACCGCGTCGAGCCACGCCTCTTCCCCCCGGCCCCAGCCGACGTAGTTCTGATCCTTGACGGTGTCATAGACCTGGCACCAGCACACTTGCTGGCGGGTCGGCGAGTCGGCCGGGTGGCCGCGCAGGGCCTGCTTGTTGACGGCATAGGATCGGCCCGCCACCGCCTGAGCCTTGAGAGCCTCCTCTTCCCAGGAGTAGGGAACCTCGGCCAGGCCGTATAGATACTGCTCCATGTCCACTTCGACCACCAAATGGAAGCCTTTGACGTCTCCGCTTTCGGACCAGGGGCGGATATGCATCGTTCCCCTCGTGTAGCACCGCTCCCCGTTGACGAAGCAGTCGCTGGAGTCATCGAGGAGGGTGGTGTCGATGATGGCCCCCGGGAGCTCATCCCACCCATTCCACTCGATGTCGAAAGAACAACTCCCGGCCTCCCAGAAGGTAGCGCCGACGAAAAACGTGCAGCCATCGGGCGTGTAGTCGAATGAGAATGTGTTGTTGGGAAGGATGTCGATGGACTGGGCGTCACGGCTCACCGTCACATGGTGGGGGCTGGCGCCCAGCGGCCACACCTTGATGTCCTTGTGAGTCAAGCGCTGCTCGAGCCCCACCCAGATGGGCCCCTCACTGCCGATCTGGCCCGGGGTGGGAGTGTCCCTGAGACGGGCGAGGCGAGCTCCGGTGAAGTAGTGGGTCAGGATCTGATCGTACGTTCGCCCCTCCTGAGCCTGGCCCCGGGCGCCGTATTGGCTCATGCCGGTGCCGTGCCCCCAGCCTCCGCCGTTGAACGTGAAGTTGACACCAGCGGGCTCTTCCTGGGCAGTCGCCGTTGCCGGTAACAGGAGCAGCGCCAGGGCCGCCGCCAGGGTTGCGGCGGCGCGCCAACGCTGCCTGCGGGGCGCGGGATAGCTAGTCATCTACAGCAGTTTTCGGCAATTACTCCGCTTTCTTTACGGCCCGGAGCGATTCTACGGGCCGAAACGGCAGTTAGCCGGGCGATTAATCAGCAGTACTGGTCGTACTCGACGATTTCAGGCTTGTTTGCCGGGTCGGCACACGCCCGGCAACCGGGGTCGCGATCGAACCGGAGACGGCGAAATTCGGCTTCCAGCCCGTCAAACACCAGGAGCGAGCCCACCAGCGGCTCACCCATGTTGAGCAGCAGCTTGATGGTCTCGAGAGCCTGCAGCGAGCCGACGATCCCCGGTAAGACCCCAAGAACCCCCGCCTCGGCGCAGTTGGGTGCTAGCTCGGGTGGTGGAGGTTGGGCCGATAGGCATCGATAGCAAGGGCCCCGGTAGGGATCGAAGACCGTCACCTGGCCCTCAAACTGAAATACCGAGCCGTGGACCACCGGAGTGCCGGTGTGAAGCGAAGCATCGTTGATCAGATAGCGAGTCGGAAAGTTGTCCGTCCCGTCGACGACCACATCATGGTTGCCGATCAACTCGACTGCGTTGTCGGCTGAGAGGCGCTCCTTGTAGGTCACGATGTCGACGTCGGGATTAATGGCACCCAGGGTCTGGCGGGCCGAGTCGACCTTGGGCACTCCGATGCGATCAACGCCGTGCAGCACTTGACGTTGCAGATTGGAGAGCTCAACGACGTCGTAGTCGACAATACCGAGAGTGCCGACCCCCGCCGCGGTCAGGTAAAGAGCGACGGGGGAGCCAAGCCCACCGGCCCCCACCACGAGAACTCGGGATTCGAGGAGCCGGCGCTGGCCTTCCTCGCCCACTTCGGGTAGCGCCAGATGCCGGGCGTATCGGCTGCGTTGCTCTCCCCCCATGGCAGGGGGATGCTGCCACTCGTAGCCCTCCCGCTTCCAAGCGTCGAAACCACCGGCCAGTGAGGCCACGTTGCTGTAACCCATCTCCTGAAGCGTGAGGGCTGCCAGGGCCGAGCGGCTCCCGCCGGCGCAGTAGAGGATCACCTCTGTTGCCGGGTCCGGCACCTTGACGCCTACATTGCCTTCGAGGACTCCCCGGGGGATGTGGGCGGAGCCGGGTATGGCGCCGGCCTGGTACTCGTCCAGCTCCCGGCAGTCGATAAATAGGGCTTGGCCCAGGCGGGCCTGGGCGTCGGTGCCCGACACCTCACGGATCCGGCGCTTGGCTCTCTCGACAACGTCCGCGTAGGTAGCCATGGCGCGAGACTAGTGGTCCGCAAGGCTTTCTTTCGCGTCCTTAATGATCTCTATTGATCTTAGATAGTGTTATCTGTTATTAGTTGCGAATGGAACCGCTCGCAGGGCCTGGTCGCAATGCTCGTCCTCCCATTCCGGTGGGCCCTGCGGGCTGTGTTCCCCGACCGACGGTCAACCAGCGACCACTGGTAGTTCCCGAGCTGTTGCGAGTGGCCGGCGGCTACCCGGCGCAGCATCAGTACATACGGCGCTACTGGACGGCGGCTTTGGGGGCTCCGGCGGTTGGGGACCTTCTGCGTTTGATCCAGGCCGCCAAGCTGGGGCGGCCGATCCGCCGACCGCTTCACATCCGTGATCTGGCCGCTTTCGGCCTGGTGGGAGGAGCCGGGTCCCGGCTGTGGGTGCGCTCGACGGTCCCGGAGCTCCCCGACGTCCTGCACCGGCGGTTGCCCCCCCGGCTTCGCCAGGAGCTCTCCTGCGGGGGCTAGGTGTCCGGCGGCTTTCCGATCACAATCGTGACAATGTCGTCGGACCCCACCAGCGTCCCCGGTGCGGGCCGGGTCAGGAAGATCTTGTTCCAGGCCTCGGGGTCTGACACCTGGAATTCGGGGACCAGAGCGACGAGTACGCCGGTTTCAGCAGCCAGCTCGGCCATGACCAGGTTGGCCTCGGTCCTGGTCAATGTGAGAAGGTTGGGGAGGGGGACGGTCGGCGCCAGGCCGGTAGAGATCTCGATGACGACCACCCCGGCGTGGTTCATGATCCCGCCCGCTTCGGGTAGCTGACTGAGGATGGTCCCCTCGGGCTCGAGTGAATCGACGTCTACAAACTCGGGGGTGAGATGGGCGAAGAGAATCTCCTGGGTGGCCTCTTTTTTCTCCATAGTCATGATGTCGGGCACCGTCGTCTTAGGTGTCACCCGGAACTTGCTGGCTCCGTCCGGTATCGGCGGGAAGTCCTCGACCGGAACGTCGGCCAGGAACTCCTCCATGAACTCTGCCCAGATGGGAGCAGCCACGCTCCCGCCAAAGACCCGGGTATAGAACGTGCCATTGATGGTTATGTTCTCCATAGCGACCTGGGCGTCGGCGTGTCCCACCCAGACCGCGGTCGAGTACTGCGGTACGTATCCGATAAACCAGGCGTCGCGGAACCGCTGATTGGTCCCGGTCTTGCCTGCCTGCGGACGGCCGATATCTGCCCTGGTTCCTGTGCCCCGCGCCACCACCTTCTTCATGACATCAACAACGACGGCCGCCAGCGTCTCGTCCAGCACCTGCTCTGGCTCGGGTGTCGCTTGATACAAAACCGTGCCGTCCTCATCCTCGATTCGTTCGATGAGGTACGGGTCGTTCTGGAGCCCGTAATTGGCGAGCGTCGAGTAGGCGGCGGCCATGTCGAGCGGGCTGACCTCACCGGTGCCGAGGGCAAGGGAAAACACCGGGTTCAGCTCGGACGCAACCCCGAGGCGGTTGGCCACTTCGGCGATCGCTTCCCCCCCGACCTCTACTCCTATCTGGGCATAGGTCGGGTTGGTGGACAGGTAGGTCGACGCCTCGAGGGTCCGCAGCTGGGGCCCGGGTCCGCCGCCGACGGTCCACCGCAGACTCCCGCCGGGGCCGCAGGGAATGGAGCACTCGATGACAATGGGTCTGGATACGTTCCAGTAGGAGTTGAGAGAGCCGCCCTGTTCGAGATAAGCGATGAGAGCGAAAGGCTTGAAAGCCGAGCCGGGCTGGCGTTGGCCCTCGGTGGCCAGGTTGTAGTCACGCTGGCCGGCCTCGAAATCTTCGCCAAAGTCGAGGCCGCCCGCCATCACCCGAATCGCCCCGGTGGCGTTTTCGACGGTCGTGATGGCACCGGTAGGGGCGGTGCCGCCTCCCTCTGGGAGCGGTAGCCAGCTTCGGAGGAGCTGATTGGCTCGCTCCTGGAAACGAAAATCCACCGTGGTTGTGATCCGGAGGCCACCCTTGGCACCTGGGCTCAGCTCGCATTCGATGTCGTCCGCCGGGCAGCCAAAAATGGCGGTGAGCCGCTGCTCGTCGGTGACGCCCAGGACCGAGTCGAACTTGGGATCGTTCAGCAAGGCTCGTACCGCCGAGATGCGAATGAGCTCGGCGGGCTCTTGAAAAACCTGGTGCGGGATGACCGACGAGGAGAGGGGAATCTGCTGTGCGGCCTCGGCCTCGGAAGCGGTGATGTATCCCAACTCCACCATCTCTCTGAGTACATCGACCCGGCGGGCTTCCACCAGCTCCTGGCCGATGAGGCCTGTCCTGTTGGGGGTGGTGTCGCGGGGGTCGTACAGCGAGGGGTTACGGATGACCGTCGCCAGCGCCGCGGCCTCACCCACACTCAGATCATCGAGTTCCCGGCCGAAATACTCCAGTCCGGCGGCGCGGATCCCGTAGGCGTTCCAGCCGAAGTAAACGGAGTTGAGGTAGAACTCCAGAATGGCGTCTTTGCTGTACTTGCGCTCCATCTCGGCGGCCCAGGCGATTTCAGCAATCTTGCGCTGAACCGTCTTTTCCTTCCCGACGATGCCGAGGTTGCGCACCACTTGTTGGGTAATCGTCGACCCACCCTGGATGGAGGTTTGTCGCAGGGTTGCCACGGCAGCCCGCATTGTCGATGAGAAGTCGGCTCCCCGGTGCTCGTAAAAATCACCGTCCTCGGCCGCCAGGATGGCTCCATAGACGTGCTCGGGGACCTCGGAAATCGAAACTGGCTGGCTGCCCCGGAGGGAAAGCTGCGCGAGCTGGACTCCATCGGCCGAGTACAAATTGGAAGTTCGGCTCAGGTTGGGGAGCTCGGGTATGCCGCCGGGGTTGGTTGTGGGGATTAACTCCTCGTCGAGCCACTCGTATGCCTGGGCCGTCGGGTTGGTGGTGAGAAAGCCGAAGAGACCGATCCAGGCTCCCATGAGCACCGTACCGACGATCAGGAGCGCGAGGGCAGGAACGAGCCGGTTACGGCGCTCGCGCCACTCTGCCTGGTGAATAGTTGGTTGCGGGTTGCGGGAACGCATCTGCCTGATTAGAGGGGACGGGGTGCCCGGTAGGTTCCCGGGTACCATTGTCGCCGATCAGCATATACCGACACATGGATAACTCCGCGAATTCCGCTTCTGGCGGCAGCATCCCCTTGCAAGCCGTTTACGGCCCTCCGGAGGTTTCTCGCCCGGCCGAGGAGCCGGGAGAGTACCCCTTTACCCGTGGGCCCTATCCGTCTATGTACCGCGGCAAATTGTGGACCATGCGCCAGTACGCCGGGTTCGGCAGCGCAGTGGAGACCAACCGTCGCTTCAAAGCGCTCCTCAGTGCCGGGCAAACCGGGCTCTCGGTGGCTTTTGACCTTCCAACCCAAATGGGCCTCGATAGCGACGGTCCGCTCGCCGACGGCGAGGTAGGCAAGGTGGGCGTGGCAATCGACTCGATCGAGGACATGCGATCCCTCTTTGCCGACATTCCGCTGGGTGAGGTCACGACTTCGATGACGATCAACGCCACCGCCGCTGCGCTGCTTCTGCTGTACGAGTTGGTCGCCGAGGAGCAGGGGGTGGCGAAGGAAGACATCGGCGGCACAGTGCAAAACGACATTCTCAAGGAATACATCGCCCGCGGTACCTACATTTATCCCCCGGCGCCCTCTATGCGACTGGTGACCGACCTGTTCCAATATTGCGAGGATCACCTCCCGGCCTGGAACACGATCTCGATCTCGGGCTATCACATCAGAGAAGCCGGCGCGACGGCGGCCCAGGAGATCGGGTTCACGCTCGCCAATGCACTGGCTTACGTGGCCGCCGCCGAAAAGGCCGGCCTGCCGGTGGATTCGTTCGCTCCCCGGTTGTCTTTCTTTTGGAATGCTCAGAGCAACTTCTTTGAGGAGATCGCCAAATACCGGGCTGCTCGCCGGCTCTGGGCCAAGTTGATGCGCGAGCGGGTCGGGGCCACTGATCCCGCTTCCTGGCGGATGCGTTTTCACACCCAAACCGCCGGCAGCTCCCTGACAGCGCAGCAGCCGTTGACCAACGTTGTCCGCACCTCCCTCGAAGCCCTGTCTGCGGTTCTGGGCGGCACGCAGTCGCTGCACACCAACGCCTTTGATGAGGCGCTCGGCTTGCCCACCGAGGGCGCGGCCACCCTTGCTTTGCGCACCCAGCAGATAATTGCCCACGAGTCGGGGGTGACCGACACGGTGGACCCCCTCGCCGGCTCCTACGTCGTTGAACACCTCACCGACGAGCTCGAGAAGGCCGCCGAGAAGATAATCGACCTTGTTGATCGCAGCGGGGGAGCAGTCGCTGCTATCGAAGCCGGCCTCATCCAGGGGCAGATCGAAGACTCGGCCTATCGGGTTGCTCAGGCCACCGAGTCGGGCGAGAGGATTGTCGTTGGTGTCAGCCGGTTCCAATCCGAAGACGGCCGGTCGGTCCCGGGACTGGTCGTCGACCCAACTGTGGAGAGTGACCAGCGCAGCCGCTTGGCGGCATTCAAGGGAGAGCGTGGCGATGTGTCACAACATTTAGCTTCTCTGAAGACCGCCGCCGCAGGCGACACCAATCTGCTCATTCCAATGCGCGCCGCTTTGAAAGCCGGGGCGACCGTCGGCGAGGTGTCGGACGAGTTGCGCCAGGTATTCGGCAGATATCGCCCATAGAAGAGCTATGACTGCCGATTCAGCGGATGATCGCCAGAACGGCGCCGGCCGAGACGGTGTCGCCGGGTTGGATCCGCAGGTCGACCAATTCGCCGCCCACCGGGGCCTTGACCTCGTTCTCCATTTTCATGGCTTCCAGGATGCAGATCGTGTCTCCTTCGTGGACTGTTTCACCTGCTTTGACGGCCACCTTGACGATGGCGCCCTGCATGGGCGCGGTGACGATTCCCCCGTCGTCGCCTCCAGCACCGCTGCTTTGCAGCCGGGGTGGCCTCCGCATCGGAGCGCCGCCGCCGAGCTGGCCTTCCGGGAACCACATCCTTACGTCGAAGCGGCGTCCGCCGACCTCAACCGTCGCCTGCCGCTCCGTGGTTGATTCTTCTTCAGGAAGCGCTGGGCCCTCTTCCTGGTGCAGACCGGTGAGGTCTAGCTCCTGCTCGACGAAAGTCGTGTAATGACGCCCGGCCCTGAAGAGCTCGTTGTCGAGTATCCGGAGGTGAGCCGCGAGGGTGGTGGGGATTCCTCCGATTTGAAAGTCGGCGGCGGCTCTTTTTGCTTTGGCGATGGCCAGGTCGCGGGTGGGAGCCCACACGATCAGCTTGGCTACCAGGTTGTCGTAGTAGGGACTCACGACCGCGCCGGCTTCGACTCCACTGTCTACCCGGACTCCAAAACCTCCCGGCTCTCGATACTTCGTGATCCGCCCCGGCGCCGGCTGGAAATCCCGGGCAGGGTCCTCGGCGTTGATGCGCAGCTGAATGGCGTGGCCTCTGACCGGCACGTCCCATAAGTCAAGCTCGACTCCCATAGCCACCTCAAACTGGAGGCGGACCAGGTCGAGGCCGGTGACGAGCTCAGTCACCGGGTGTTCCACCTGGAGGCGGGTGTTCATCTCCAGGAAGTAGAAGGACTCTTCGCTCTCGAGGAGGAATTCGACCGTGCCGGCGTTCTGATACCCGCAGGCGTGACCCACCGCCAGGGCCGCCTCGCCGATGGCGTCGCGGATTTCGTCGCTCAATGAGGCTGCCGGGGCCTCTTCGAGGAGTTTCTGGTGGCGACGTTGGCTGGTGCAGTCCCGTTCCCCGAGGAAGAATCCGCTGCCGGCCGAATCGAAGATGATCTGGGCCTCAATATGGCGCGGGCGCTCGAGGTACTTCTCCAGGTAGACCTCGGGACGCCCGAAGTAGGCGTCGGCTTCACGAGCCGCAGCTTCGAGAGCGTCGGCAATCTCACTCGCCCGACGAACGATGCGCATGCCCTTTCCGCCCCCGCCATGAGCGGCCTTGAGTGCGATCGGGTAGCCGTACTCGTCGGCGAAGTCGGTGACCTGGCCAGGACCCAACACCGGCTCAACTGTTCCCGGGACTCCAACGACGCCAGCCGCGGTGGCGGTGCGTCGGGAGGCAATCTTGTCGCCCATCATGTCGATGGCTTCCGGGGGCGGGCCGATCCAGATCAGGCCGGCATCGATGACGCGGGTCGCGAATTCACTGTTCTCTGCCAGAAAACCGTAGCAGGGGTGGATGGCTTCGGCGCCGGTCTCGAGCGCTGCGCCGATGATCCGGTCGGCGTTCAAGTAAGACTCGGCCGCCGGAGCGGCCCCGATGTTCCACGCCTCATCTGCCACGGCAACATGCAACGCGTCCCGGTCGATCTCTGAGTAAACCGCGATGGTCCGCAGCCCCATCTCCTTGGCAGTGCGGGTGATGCGCACCGCAAT
Source organism: uncultured Gammaproteobacteria bacterium (assembly GCA_964195005.1). Lineage (GTDB taxonomy): Bacteria > Actinomycetota > Acidimicrobiia > Spongiisociales > SHLN01 > JAUXLW01. Next base: position 10,693 of record CAXMOO010000030.1, on the reverse strand, counting down.
CTCACCGCGGTTGGCGACGAGGACGGACTCCATCAAAGGGGGATGTTTCCGTGTTTCTTCGGTGGTGGCGTCTCGCGCTTTGTGCGCAGCATGTCCAGGGCGCGAATCAACCGCGGCCTGATCTCTCGAGGTTCGACGACTTCATCAACGAGGCCGATTTCGGCAGCCAGATATGGGTTGTTGAACGTGGTTTCATATTCTTCGATGAGCTGTGAGCGCTGTTCATCACCGTCCTCGGCCGCAGCCAGTTCGCTGCGATGGATGATCTCCACCGCCCCCTGGGCCCCCATTACCGCGATCTCAGCCGACGGCCATGCATAGACAAGGTCGGCTCGCAAGCTGCGCGAGTTCATCACTACATAGGCACCGCCGTACGCCTTGCGGGTGATGACTGTGATTTTCGGCACGGTTGCCTCGGCGTAGGCATACAACAGCTTGGCTCCATGGCGGATGATGCCGCCATGTTCCTGATCAACTCCCGGGAGAAAGCCGGGCACGTCCACGAACGTGACAATGGGGATGTTGAAGGCATCGCAGAAGCGGACGAACCTGGCGGCCTTGACGGAGGCGTTGATGTCGAGCGTGCCCGCCAGTGCCGATGGCTGGTTGCCGACGATGCCCACGGTGTGACCATCGAGGCGAGTCAAGCCCACAAGAATGTTTTGGGCGAAGTGTTCGTGCACCTGGTAGAACTCTCCGTCGTCCACCACGAGCTGGACCAGTCGAACCATGTCGTATGGCTGGTTCGATGAATCCGGAATGATGCTCGTGAGCTCTTCTTCCATGCGGTCCGGGCTATCGGTGGGACTGAAGAAGGGTGTCGACTCCATGTTGTTGGCCGGGAGGAAGCTGAGCAGATAGCGGACCTCTTCCACCGCGGTGCGATCCTCGGATGCCACGAAGTGAGTTACACCCGAGATTGCTGCGTGACTGTGGGCACCGCCAAGTTCCTCGAAGGTGACTTCTTCGCCCGTCACGGCTTTGATGACGTCTGGCCCGGTAATGAAAAGATGGCTCGTTTCATTTACCTGGTAGACGAAGTCCGTGAGGGCTGGCGAGTAAACCGCACCCCCGGCGCATGGCCCCATGATGACTGAGATCTGCGGGATAACGCCGGAAGCTCGGACGTTGCGTTCGAAAATTCGCCCATAGCCATCGAGCGACACGACGCCTTCCTGGATGCGGGCGCCTCCGGAGTCCTTGAGAGCGACGAGGGGGGCTCCGACTTCGAGCGCCAGGTCCATCACTTTGGTGATCTTGTCGGCCACCACCTTGCCGAGGCTGCCGCCATAAACTGTGAAGTCTTCGGCAAAGATGAAGATCTTACGGCCGTCGACGGTCCCCCATCCGGTGACGACCGCGTCTCCCAGCGGACGATTGCCCTGGATGCCGAACCCGGTGGCCTGGTGGCGGACCAGAGCGTCCATCTCCTGGAAGGAACCTTTGTCGAGGAGCATCTCGATGCGCTCGCGGGCAGTGTGCTTGCCCCGCTCATGCTGGCGGTCGATGGCCCGCTCATGGGCCGCCGACGTTTCGGCACGGAGCTCCTGTAAGCGGCGGATTCGGTCGTCAGTGTTCATAATGCGCTGGTCCTTAGACCCTCGGAGAGCTCGCTTGGCTACAGAATACGTCGCGAACCACCTGGACCGGGTCGCATCGACCCAGGACGAGGCTCGCAGCCGCTATACAGGCCTGCCGCGGCTGGTGACTGCTGCGTTCCAAGAGCAGGGTAGGGGGAGGAGCGGATCGACCTGGCTCAACGCTCCGCGATCTCTGGCGGCGTCGCTGGCATTCCCCGTCGCCTGGCCGGCGGAGACGATTCCCCTCCTGACACTGATAGCGGGGATGGCGGCCCGCGTCGTGCTCAACGAGGAGCTGAAGTTCAAGTGGCCCAATGATCTGGTGCAAGAGTCGGGCGGCAAGGTGGCCGGGCTGCTGGCTGAGACGAGTGGTGAGTTGGTCGTGATCGGGCTTGGCGCCAATCTCTACTGGCCAGAACCGCCCTTGGGAATGGCGGCTCTGGCTTCGGCCGACCCGGGGCCCGCAACTGCTGCCCGCATCGCCGAGCGGTGGGCCGAGTTCTTGCTGGCGGGGGTGGCTTCCGGGCCGGAGATCTGGGACCGGGACGGCTACCGGGTGAACTGTGTCACGCTCGGCACGGATGTGACCTGGGACGGAGGTGGCAAGGGTCGGGCGGTGGACATAGACGAGGCCGGCGGCCTGGTGGTTGAAACCCCGGGAGGTCTCACGACGCTGCGGTCTGGTCGGGTGAGCGAAGTGCGCCCGGCTACAGTCGATGGGAAAGGAGCTCAGTGAGCATTCTCAAGGGGGAAGGCACACATACCATCCTCTACGGCAGGGCCGATATTCACGATGGGTTGCGGTCCGACCGGGGATATCTGGCACGACCCGACCACGCCGGCTCGTTTCCGACTTTGTTGGTTAGCCATGGCCGGGCCGGCATAACCTCGTCGCTCAAGGCGCTGGCGCGACGGTTCGCTCGCCATGGTTACGCGGTTGTCATCCCGGACTTTTACCGGGGCCGGGGGAGCAGTGCCCCATGGTCGGAGGATCGCCTCATCTCCGGCCTGGAAGGTGCGCATCGGTTTCTCGCCAGTTCTGACACGCCCTGGGTGGGGGACCTGGCACTACTCGGCTTCGGCAGCGGTGCTTCGGCCGCAGTGGAGTTCGTACTCGGACCTTCAAATGTTCGAGCTCTGGTGCTGGCATCGCCCCAGACGACCCTCGGTCTCGGGGAGGTTGCCATCCCGACCATGGGTATCTACGGGAAGGCAGACGAGGTAGCGGAGAACCGGGAGCAGGCTCAAGAGGATGCGCCGCAGGTGGAATGGGTTCTCTACGGAAGCGCGGGTCACGATTTCCTTGACGAGAGCTCGGAGTCGTTCGACGCCGCGATCGCCGAAGACGCCGTTTCGAGGATCCTTGACTTCCTCGAGGGCCATCTGGTCGGTGAAGCGCCCGGCTTGCCCAGGACCCGGTAGTAATCTCGCACCAATGCAGAGGTCTGTCACGACTTCCGCGCCGCTTCCACTTGGATCCCGGCTGCGCCGCCTCCTGGTGGCATTGCTGGTCATAGCCAACGTGGCTGTCTTTGCCATGTTGTTCTATCTGAACGGCATCAAGGAGGCGGTGGTGGAGTCGATTGAAACTATCCCCCCAGAACAGCTCACCGCCCTGGTTGCCCCCAGCGGCAGCTCGAGCGACCCCATTTTCATCCTCCTGGTTGGCAGCGACACCCGCGACACGCTGACGGACGATCTGGAGGGCGAGTTCGGGTATTTCGAGGGGCAGCGGGCCGACGTCATCATGTTGTTCAGGGTGGATCCGGGGGAAGGCACGGCTCAACTGGTCAGCTTGCCCCGCGACTTGTTGGTTGAGAGGCCCGGGGGTGGCGTCGAGAAGCTCAATGCCGCCTATTCCCGCGACACCAACTCAGTCATCGACGCCGTCTCCGATGTGACGGGTGTCCCGATTAATCATTACGTGGAGGTGGACTTTGTGGGGTTTGCCAACATCGTTGATGAGCTTGGAGGGCTCGACTACTACTTCCCGCTGCCATCGCGGGATCTGAAGTCGGGGCTTCTGGTGGACGCGGGAACCATCCATATGAATGGCGCTACGGCACTGGCTTTTGCCCGCTCACGAACGCTCGAGGAGTTTGTCAACGGTGAATGGCGGGGGGTGCCGGGCAGCGACCTCGAGCGCACCAAGCGCCAGCAGTCATTGATCTTTGCCATTCTCAATGAGGCTAAGCGCCCCTCCCGTTGGCTGGATATGGGGGAGCTGGTTTCAAGCATCGGCGCGGAGATTCGCACCGACAGCGGACTCGACTTCGAAACGCTTCGTGAGTTGGCCTGGAACATGCGCTCGTTCAAGTCCGAGGAGCTTGAGGCAGTAACGCTTCCCGTCGACTTCGCGTTGCGAGGTGGTATCTCCTACGTCGTTGAGAGACAGCCAGATGCCGAACAGGTCTTGGCGGCCTTGCGGTCGGGGCAACCGCTGACCAACAGCCAGCTGAGCTTGAGGATCGAAGTGCGCAACGCCAATGGGCGCAATGGCGCCGGCACCGACTTTGCCCAGTTCCTCGAATCGCTGGGCCACGTCGTGGCGGCCGTCGGCAATGCCGAGAGCAGCGACTATCAGGAAACCATCGTGATAGCTCGCCCCGGCCAGATTTCGACAGCCGATTCCTTCGTCGCCCAAATAGGCTTCGGAACCGTGCAGGACGGCAATCTCACCACCAGTGGTGTCGATCTAGTCGTCTATCTTGGGGCCGATGCAGTCGATTTCGGAGATGCTGTTTCGTAATGAGATCAACGGGTTTAAGTCAGCCAGAGCAGGCGCCGATTCTTCTCGAAAGGCTATATGAGGTCTTGAAATGCAAGTAGCGGTAATCGGCGCGGGATATGTCGGCCTGGTGACGGCGTCGGGAATGGCCTACCTCGGTCACTCGGTTCGGGCAGGCGAGGCCGATCCGGCCAAGTTGGAGATGTTGCGAGCCGGGAAGGTCCCGCTCTACGAAGCGGGACTAGACGGGCTCCTGGCGGATGGAATGGCCAACAAGCTGCTGTCGTTTCATTCTGACAACAAGGAAGCCGTCGCAGGTGCCAGGGTGGTTTTCATAGCCCTGCCAACTCCGCAGGGCGAGGATGGCTCGGCCGACACCTCCTATATCGAAGCGGCACTGAACGATTTTGGTCCTATCTTGGATCCGGGGTCGGTTGTGGTTGTCAAGTCGACGGTACCGGTTGGCTCCGTTGCCCGGTTCCAGAAACAGTTGGACGATATGGGAGCCCGGGTCTTCGTTGTATCCAACCCTGAGTTCCTTCGTGAGGGCAGCGCGGTTGCCGATTTTCAACACCCCGACCGGATCGTCATCGGCACCACGAGCCAGGAGGCGGCCGAGGTGATGATGGAGCTCTACCAGGCTCTGCAGGCGCCGCTCGTTGTCACGGATCCGAAGTCATCGGAGATGATCAAATACGCCTCCAACGCCTACCTGGCGACGCGCATCACCTTTGCCAACGCCATCGCCAACGTGTCGGAGGCGGTTGGGGCCGACGTCGAGGACGTTCTGCTCGGCATGGGCTACGACCGGCGTATTGGTCATCACTTCCTCAATCCCGGCCCCGGGTACGGTGGCTCGTGTTTTCCCAAAGACACCCATGCGCTTGTGGCCATCGCCGAGGGTGCCGGGTATGACTTCTCTCTCCTGAAGGGCGTAATCGAAGTCAACGAGCTGCAGCGGCACCGGGTTGTGGACAAAGTCCGGGCGGCCGTGGGAGGCGACCTTGCCGGCAAGACCATCGGTCTCTGGGGCCTTGCCTTCAAAGCCGGCACCGATGACGTGAGAGAATCGCCTGCCGTCTTTCTCGCTAAGGAGCTCATCGCCGGCGGGGCCGATGTTCAAGCTTACGATCCGCAGGCGGCACCGGTTGCAGGCGTCCGTCGGGTGGACGACGCGATGGCGGCAGTCAAGGGCGCCGACCTGCTGTTGATCGCCACCGAGTGGCCCGAGTTTCAGTCGGTGGATTTGATGGCGGTGCGCGAGGACATGGCCACGCCCTGTATCGTCGATGCTCGCAACATGCTTGACCCCGATGCGGTTCGCAACCTTGGAATTGAGTACGAAGGTATCGGTAGATGAGCCGAGCTCTGGTGACTGGTGGGGCGGGATTCCTCGGCCGAAATCTGAGCGCACGCCTTATAGCCGAGGGGTACGAAGTGGTGGTACTCGACGATATGTCGAGCCCCAGCCCCCTCGGAGCTCATGAGGACGCCACAGTTGTCGAGGGCTCCGTGGTGGAGCCTCCGTCCCTTCCCGGCCCCTTCGACCGTATCTACCATCTGGCTTCTCCAGCATCTCCGCCCCGCTACCTCCTCGATCCGATAGGGACCCTGCGCACCGGAGCCGAAGGCACCCGCCAGATGCTCGATCTCGCAGAGCGGGAAGGTTCCAGGTTCTTGCTGGCGTCAACGTCTGAGGTATACGGCGACCCCACACAGCACCCCCAGAGCGAGGATTACCCTGGCTCGGTTGAGGTGACCTCCACCAGGGCCTGTTACGACGAGGCCAAGCGCTATGCAGAAGCCGTCACCTATGCCTACCACCGCCAGGAGCGGGTGCCGGAGATTCGCGTGGTCCGTATTTTCAACACCTACGGCCCCGGCATGGCTCCGGATGACGGCCGGGTGGTATCGAACTTCATAAGCCAGGCGTTGCAGGGTCGGCCGCTTTCTCTTCATGGCGATGGATCTCAGACCCGATCGTTCTGTTACGTCGACGATCTCATCGACGGCATCTGGTTGCTGTCGAATAACGATGTCACGGTGCCGGTGAATATCGGCAGTGCGGAGGAGATGTCGATGAAGGATCTGGCTGACCGGGTGGTGGAGGCCGTCGGGGATACCGGGATAGAGCACCATCCGTTACCGGAGTCCGACCCTGTCCGGCGCCGTCCCGACCTCACCAGGGCCAGGGAGTTGCTCGGCTGGGAGCCCGGCATCAGTCTGGAAATGGGCCTTCCACCGACAATCGAGTACTTCAAGTCGGTGCTGGATGCCTGATTACCGGCGGCTTTCGGTCGTGATTCCGGTATTCAACGAACGTAACACGGTCGGCGAGGCGATTAGGCGGGTGCGGGACGCTCCGTTGCCAATCGACCGCGAGATTATCGTGATCGATGACGGATCGGATGACGGAACTCGCGATATTCTCAACCGGCTTCGTGACTCGACCGTGCGTGTGATCAGCTACCCCAATAACCGCGGCAAAGGAGCCGCCGTCCGCCGCGGCATCGAAGAAGCTAAAGGCGATGTCATCGTCGTGCACGATGCGGATCTCGAGTATGACCCGCGCGACTTCGGCAAGCTGCTGCGCCCGCTTCTGGAAGGCCAGGCACGGGTCGTGTACGGATCACGCTTCACCGGGGAGCGGCGGAACATGTTCTTTTGGCATTGGGTGGGGAATCGGTTTTTGAGCCTGGTCACAAACGTGCTCTACAACACGACGCTGTCGGATATGGAGACCTGCTATAAGATGTTCGACGCCGAGCTCCTCCGATCGCTGAGGCTCACGGCCAATCGCTTCGAGTTCGAACCGGAGGTGACCGCCAAGGTGCTTCGGCTTGGGGAACGAATCTGGGAGGTGCCCATCACCTACGCCGGCCGCGAGGTGCGCGAAGGCAAGAAGATCACCTGGCGGGACGGATTCCCGGCGTTGAAGATCTTGGTCGCGACTCGCCTGCAACCGCTGAGCTCGATAACTCGATGATTCGCCAAGCCGTGCTTCTAGTTGGTGGCATGGGAACGAGGATGTGGCCGCTCACGGCCGACAGGCCCAAGGGCTTGTTGCCCGTGGCCGGCGTCTCCTTTATTGAGCTCCAGTTCAGGCTGCTGGCCGAGGTGGGGGTGGAGGAGGTGATCCTGGCCGTGGGTCGCGAGCACGAGGTGGTTTGGAAGGACTACGCCGCCGGAGTCGACCAGCCTCGAGTGGTGGTGTCGGTGGAGGAGAGCCCACTCGATACCGCCGGCCCGGTGTGCGCGGTGTGCCCGCAACTGGATGATCGTTTTCTGGTTCTCAACGGGGACGTGGTACTCGAAGGTGAGCTGGAACGATTCGTGGCAGAGGCACCCGAGCTGCCGGCTGTGCTCGCGCTGGTGGAGGTCGCAGACCCCAGCGCATACGGCGTAGTGGTGACCGATCCAGACGGCACAGTCGAGCGCTTCATAGAGAAACCTCCCCCCGGGACGGCTTCAGCCAGGACGATCAATGCCGGTATGTACCTCATGACCCGGCAGGTCCTCGAGCGCTATCCACCGGGGCGGCTGTCTTTCGAGCGGGAAGTCTTCCCGGCGCTGGTCGAATCGGGAGAGCTCGGTGGCGTTACGATCAGCGGGGAGTGGCTCGACATAGGTACGCCCGACCTTTACCTGGCGACCCATGATGCGGTGGCGGCCGGGAGGTCGCGACTGGTCCAGTTTCCCGGTCGAATCGATGGCGCCTGGAGCTACATCTCCCCGTCGGCCGAGGTGGAATCGGACGCCATCGTGGAAGAGGCCATTGTTCTTGACGGTGCCCGGGTGCGCAGCGGGGCCACGGTGCGCCGGGCGGTCATCGGGTGGGGGGCCGAGGTGGAGAACGGAGCTACCGTTACCGGGGCGTCATTGATTGGTGCCGGCGCCGTCGTCGGCGCAGGATGTGAGATCGACCGCGGTGCCCGGGTTGCCCCCCACACCAGGCTCGAGCCGGGCTCTGTCACATTCTCGCCACCGGGAGACCGGGAGGACTCATGAGCGGGAAAGCATTGATCACCGGTGGGGCCGGGTTTATCGGGTCCCATCTCGCCGACCGGCTGATTGCGGACGACTGGGAGGTGCTGGCGGTCGACGACCTCTCCAAGGGCCAGCTCGACCGTCTGGCCGAAGCCCGCAAGACTGGATCACTCCATTTTCACCAGTTGGACATCAACAGCGATGAGTTCGGGGAAGCGGTCCGGCGCTTCGAACCCGACGTCATCCACCACCTCGCCGCCCAATCGGGGGTGAGGCCTTCAGTGGAGGATCCAATCTTCGACGCCCGCGTCAACATCCTCGGCACCATCAACGTGTCGTTGGCTGCCCAGGAGGCAGGCACCCAGCGGGTGGTATTTGCGTCTTCCGGGGGAGCGATGTTCGGGGAGGTGCCGGGAAAGCCGGCGACGGAGGATTTCCCTGCTCTGCCTGATTCACCGTACGGAATATCGAAGAAGGTCGTTGAGGACTATTACCGCTACTTCCATTCCTCGACCGGGGTTGACTACGTCATCCTCGCTTTGGGAAATGTGTATGGGCCGAGACAAGATCCCCACGGTGAAGCCGGTGTCGTCGCCATCTTCTCGCGTCTAATGCTCGACGGGATGCGCCCCACCATCCACGGCGACGGCGAGCAAGCGCGGGATTACGTATACGTCGAAGACGTGGTCGACGCCTTTGCCCGGGCTGGGGAGATCGGCGGAGCGGTTCGACTCAACATCGGAACCGCGTTAACCACCACGGTCAATGAGCTCTACGCGCTCATCGCCGACGCCGCCGGATATGACGGCAGCCCCGAGCATGGGCCGGCCCAATCGGGGGATCTGAGCCGTTCGGTTATCGACCCCGGCGCCGCCAAAGCTCATCTCGGGTGGGAGCCGTGGACCGATCTCGTCACCGGCATCAACCGCACCGTGGCCGGTTTCAGGGAGCAATAGGCAATCAGCAGTCAGCAGTCAGCAAAGACTCTTGGCGACTGCCGACTTTTGCTCCTCTCCCACGGAGTGAAACGGAGTGGGGAGGCTGGGAGGGGGTGGTTCCCAACAACGGCACCCTGAGCGGAGCGTTGGTAGGACTCGATGGTTGCATCACGAGCCGGTTAGACACGCACCGAACCAAGAACTGATTGTTGGGCACCGCCATGCGCAGGGTCATATGGAGGCAACAGTTGTGGTGAAGGCAAGCCTCTGGCATTCCTGCTGTTGGTGGGCACCACCCACGCAGTCTCCTCCCGCGTGTAAACCATGTCCCCGGTCTACACACTCCGAAGACTCCGCTCCGCAGGAGGGGTCTGCCGACTGCTTACTGTTTACAGGAAGAAGTCGTCGGCCGGGTCACGGATGAGGTCCGTCGCCCGTCCTTCTCCGAGAAAGTCACCACCTCTTATCAGGGCCACCGGGATCCCGGTGGATTTGCCCATCGCCAGGTCGGCTGCGGCTGCCAGTTCGTCTGCCACAGCGATCTGGGTTGCCGTGAGGGTCCGGCCATCGTGGTCCACGTTCCCGCGCATGTCCAGAATGGATACCACCCCCGAAATCCCAATGGCGACATCGACCTGACCGCCCCGCCAGGCTCTCCCGAATGTGTCCGTTATCACGACGCCCAGCCGGCAGCTGTAGACCTGTTCGAGGGCCATGCGCAGCCGGTGGGCCGACCTGTCCGGGTCTTCGGGGAGCATCACCGCGGTGTTCTCGGGTGAATTCGACCGATCCACTGCGGCGTTGGCGCAGACGAATCCATGCCGGGTGCGGGTGATGATCACGGTTCCCCGGCGTCGAATGATTGTGGCGGCTTCGCTCTCCACCAGAGCTCGATACTCCTCGTCCGTGAGCACCTGTGCTGTGCGTCCCTCGGCCTTGGACACCACCTTGTGGGTCACCACCAGTACGTCGCCGTCTGCGGCTGTGAGGTCCTGGCCCTTCAGCGCTGTTTCGATGAGAGCGGCAAGATCGTCGCCGGCGGCCACTTCGGGGATTCCTGGCAGAGGGAATATCGAGATCAAAAGAGACCCAGTAGCCATTCGCTAAAGCGGCCGGCAGCAGCGGGTTGGGCGATCAGAGTGTCTGTTGCGTGGACCGATGTAACACCCGTCAGCTGTTCTTCCACATCATCCGTGTGGACGATCAGGTCTGAGATCAGCCCCTCATAGGCGTTGATCACCGATTGGTTTCCCGAGCCGAGGCCAAGAGCCTGCATCACCCGATCGGCCGGACCCTTGAGGGCTTTGCCGCCAATCAGCGGGCTAACGCAAAACACCCGTTCCTTCTTAGCCACGGCTTGGCGAATGCCCGGGATGGCCAGGATCGGCCATATGGACAAGGGTGGGTTGGAGGGTGCAATCAAAACTGCCTCAGCTTCTTCTAGTGCCGCGAGCACACCG
>CAXMOO010000029.1:0-1767 GCA_964195005.1 uncultured Gammaproteobacteria bacterium | reverse complement strand
TCAACAACAGCCCCGAACAGCTCTCCAAGAACACCGCTCTCGTCACCGAGGTTGGCGGCGAGCGGGTCCCCGGCCAGTGTGCCCGGGGCTCCACCCAGCTTGAACAATGCCTCCGGCCCGGAAGGCTGACCACCGAGCTGCACCACCTGCGCTGCCAGCCACAGGGCGGCCCGCTCTTCGTCGTTGAGCCCGGGGTCCGGAAGCTGGTAGCCGTCTTCGGGCACCACGTACCCGAAATCCACTGCCCAGACGTCGGTTGGTTGTAATTCGAGGGCGATGCCGAGTTGTCGAAGCAGTTCCTTGTCTCTCTCGAACATCCGGCGGAAAGCCTCGTCTTCGGGCTGGTCGTAACCGGCGACGGTGAAGCGGATCTCTTCGGCGGACACCGGACGTCCGACGGTCAAGAGAAATGCCAGCAAGTTGAGGATTCGTTCTATCACCCGACTCATACGGGGATTATGGGCCAGGCGGGCCTCTGAGAGATGGACCGTTGCCATCCGCACGGCATACCACGCTCGAAGCCGGATTTGAATGGGTCCATAACGTCGCCGGCGGGCGATATCGACAACTCTGCGCCGGTGACGGGCCGACCCGGGTATCGCTCACCGGGCACGCTTTGCTTACCTCCCCGCTGTGGCGTCGTGCAACTGCCCGAACCACCGAAGGACGGAGTGAGCAACTACCCTATCGGCATGGATCGCCGCATCTTCGGCCTCGAAAACGAGTACGGGGTCACCTGCACGCTTCGGGGCCAACGGCGCCTCTCCCCGGACGAGGTGGCGCGTTATCTCTTCCGCCGGGTTGTCAGCTGGGGCAGATCGTCAAACGTTTTTCTCGAGAACGGGGCCCGGCTCTACCTCGACGTTGGCAGCCACCCCGAGTACGCGACGCCGGAGTGTGACAGCCTCTACGACGTCGTGGCCCACGACAAGGCCGGCGAGCGGGTCCTGGAGGGGCTCGTCCAATCCGCCGAACGCCGCCTCGAGGAAGAAGGCATTCGCGGAGAGATATTCCTGTTCAAGAACAACACGGATTCGGCAGGGAATTCATACGGTTGCCATGAGAACTACCTCGTCGGGCGCAATAACGATTTTCAGCGCACCATCGACACGCTGATTCCATTTTTCGTATCCAGACAGATCTTCACCGGAGCAGGCAAGCTGCTGCAGACCGCTCGGGGCACCGTCTATTGCATTGCCCAAAGGGCAGAGCACATTTGGGAAGGCGTGTCCTCGGCGACAACCCGCAGCCGCCCGATCATCAACACCCGCGACGAGCCACATGCGGATGCCGAACGATTTCGCAGGCTCCACGTAATCGCCGGCGACTCCAACATGTCGGAATACGCCAACTACATCAAGGTGGGCACGACCGCCGCACTGCTACAAATGCTCGAAGACGAAGTGGTCTTCCGCGACCTCACGCTGGAGAATCCGATCAGGGCCATCAGGGAAATCAGTCACGACATCACCTGCAAGCGCAAGGTTCGGCTTCTCAACGGCAGAGAGCTTTCTGCGCTCGAACTGCAGTTGGAATACCTGGATCGGTCGGTTCGTTACGCCCAGACAACGGGCTTTCCTGCCCAAATCCAGAAGGCCGTCGACATGTGGGAGCACGTGCTCACCGGCATCGAGAAGGACCCCCTGAGCCTCCACCGGGAGGTCGATTGGGTTGCCAAATACCTTCTGGTGGAGCGCTACCGCGCCAAGCACCAGTTGCCTCTGGGTTCAGGAAGACTGGCCCTCCTCGACCTGGCTTACCACGACG
>CAXMOO010000028.1:0-12330 GCA_964195005.1 uncultured Gammaproteobacteria bacterium | reverse complement strand
CGGCCGTCGAAGATGTGGTTCCCACCACATGCTGGATTGGGAAACAGGACTGCGGGATGCTGGCTCGGCGCATCGACGGTCGCGTCATCAAGTTCGACGGCCACCCGGCCAACCCCCGTAACCGGGGGAAATTGTGCCCGAAAGGACAGGCGCAGATCATCTCGATATACGACCCGAACCGGGTCAAGACACCCCTGGTGCGGACAAACGGCAAGGGCGAGACCGGCCAGTGGCGGCAAGCCTCCTGGGACGAAGCGCTCGACATCGTGGCCCAACGAGTCAACGAGGTGCGGGAACGCGATCCCAAGCTCGTCCTGTGGCAGAAGGGGCGGAGCAAGGCGGGGGACTTCTACGACGACGCTTTTGTCAAGTCTCTCGGATGCGAGAAGCTGGGCCACGGTGCCTACTGCTCCGATGCCGGCTACCGGGCGATCGAGTACACGCTCGGGCCCCACGCCGTGATGCACCCCGACTTTCGAGAATGCAACTACATGCTTTCGTGGGGTTGGAATATCACGAATGCCGGCGGGAACAAGTTCTGCTGGATCACCTGGCCCCGTCACATGGTGGCCGCGCGGGAGCGGGGCATGAAGATCACTCACATCGATCCGCGACTCCGCAGCGCCGGACCATTCGCCGACTCCTGGCTCCCGATCCGCCCTGGAACCGACCTGGCGTTGGCATTGGCTTTATGCAACGAATTGATCTCGCAAGGGTTCATCGACCGCGAATACCTCACCACCTATACCAACGCCCCCTATCTCCTCAAGGAGGATGGGACCTTCTTGCGCGCCAATGAGCTCCCGCAGGTGTGGGACGAGGCCACCGGAAGCACCAGATCCTTCGAGGAGGCCGCCGTCCCGGCGCTCGAGGGCTCTTTCGAGGTGGGTGGCGAGACGTTTCGAACTGCTTTCGAGGCTTTCAAAGGACACGTCGGCCGGTACCCGGCCGATTGGGCTGCCGGCGTCACCGGGATACCGGCCGCCGACATCCGGCGAGTGGCCATCGAGTTTGGCGAGAACGCCAAGATCGGCTCCACCACTGTGGTCGACGGCGTCAAGATCCCATATCGGCCGGTCGGGATCATGGCGTATCACATGGCCCAGCAAGAGCTCGGTTTCCAAACCGTGCGCGCCATGGCGACGGTTTCCATGCTGGTCGGAGCCGTGGGGGCAGTCGGCGGCCAGATGGCCGACTTCACCTGGAAAATCCATAAGAACCACGACGCGTTCGAGGAGCTGACGGTAGAAGATCCGCCCTACAACTACACACTCAAGAACAGCCGGTATTTCCCCATCAACACCGGGTTCCCCGGGATCGTCGCCAAGGTGATGCTGGATCCCGCCAAATACGACGTGGAGCAGATTCCCGAAGTAGCGATCCTTCACATGGTCAACCCACTCGTCTCCTTCCCCTCCCAGGGCGAAATTTTCGAGTCCTACAAGAAGTTCAAATTCGTCGCGGTTATCAGCCCATGGTTGTCAGAAACTGCCGACTATTTCGCCGACGTGGTGCTGCCTGCGGCCACCATCGAGAAATGGGAAGGCCCGATCAACGCTACCGACGTTTACTTCGACGCAGTCACGCTACGGGTACCACCGATGGCGCCCATGTTCGAATCCCGGGGTGAAATCGATATCTACCTCGACCTAACAGAAAAGCTCGGAACCCTGTTCGGCGAAGGCGGCTACATCGAGATAGTGAATAAGGAACTGAAGCTCGAAGACAATCTGGCGCTTCCCCTCGACCGGAAGCCCGAGGTGAGGGACATTTTCGACCGTTGGGCGAAAACCCAGGGAGTCGAGGGCGTCTCGTATTTCGAAACCAACGGCGTGCTGGTCAAGGGCCTCGTGAGTCCCACCAAGCTCTACGGCTACGCCACAGACCCACCATTTGGCGGCAAGGTCCATCGTCTCTACGGCGAAAGCCTGTTCATCGCTCAGAACAAGATGAAGGACAAAGGCGCCGACGAGATCTATTGGCGCGACTACACGGCGTTACCCACCTGGCGGGCGCCGACGATGGAGAACTCCCCACCCGACTACGACCTTTACATGATCAGTTACCACATGATCGAGCACAAGCAGTCGCGGACCAGCTTCGTCCCTCTCCTCGCTGAGTTGGCGCCCGGCAGTCGGCTGGACATCAATCCGCGGACGGCGAAGCCGCTTGGCATCGATGATGGAGACACCGTCACGGTTGAGTCGCAGAACGCGGTAACCGGTGAGACCAGGAGCCTCACGACGGTCGCCGCCTACTGCGAGGGGATTCGTCCCGACGTCGTGGGGCTCCCTCACCATTTCGGTTTGTGGACTCACCCGGTGAACAAAGGCCAGGGACCCTCTCCCAACGAGATCTATTACACGGGCGAGGGCTACATGACGAACACTGCCGATCAGTCCTTCCATGTGAAGGTCAAGGTTCGGAAGGGAGGTGAGGTCTGATGACCAAGTATGCGATGGTTGTCGACCTCGACCGGTGCCAGGGCTGTCGTGCCTGCATGGAAGCATGCAAAATCGAGAACAACACTGTCGAAAGTGTGTTCTGGATGTACGTCTTCCGGTTCGAACAGGGCGAGTTTCCAGACACCGAGATCAGCTTCCTCCCCCGACCATGCCAGCACTGCGACAACGCTCCGTGCGTGAAGGTGTGCCCGGTTGGGGCGCGCTTCAAACGCGACGATGGGTTGGTCCTCACCGACTTCGACCGCTGCATCGGCTGTCGCTACTGCGAGCTGGCGTGCCCGTATGGCGTCAACTACTTCAACTGGAGCAAGCCGGCGAAGTCCTACTACTCCGATGCGATCGACTGGAAAGACCCGGTCCTCACAGGCGTCACCGGTGGGGCGGTCCCGGCATACAAGAACCCCGACCTCGAGGGCAAATATGGCGAAGAACAGCGCCATACCGCCGGCGGGGGCCATGCCAAGGGGGTCATGGAGAAGTGCACGTTCTGCGTGCATCGAGTCGAAAAGGGCCTTCTACCCGCGTGCGTCGAGACATGTCCGGTGCAGGCCTTGCGATTCGGCGATGTCGAGGACCCCGAAAGTCCCATCAGCGCGTTCATCCGCGAGAAGTCCCCCTGGCGTCTGTTGGAGGAAGCGGGAACGGAGCCCAGCGTGATGTATGTGGGTGGCAAGCCTCCCAGCAGTGAAGTGCGTGAAATTGAACGGCCGAAAGCGAGGGTGTGAGTCATGGCAACGAAAACACTCACCGAACGTCCAGTTCCCCGAGGTGAACCCTCACTTCCCCAGGGCATCGGCCGATTCAATAGCGGCTGGAAGGTCTTCTTCGCTGTCGGCATTCTCATCGCCGGCTTCGGGGGCTACGCCTATTTCCGGGAGTACACCGAAGGAATGGGCGCGACCGGCATGCGCGACGTCGGAACCATGGGCGGCGCCACTTGGGGCTTGTACATCACCATGGTGGTGTACCTGATTGGTGTGAGCTTCGCCGGCATCACCCTGGCGGCGCTAATCCGTCTCTTCAGATTGGAGAAGCTGGCGCCGGTGGCGCGGATGGCCGAAGTCCTGACGGTCGTGTCGTTGATTCTCGGAGGCCTGGCGATCATCGTCGATCTTGGCCAGCCGATCAGAGGGATCATCAATCTCTTCCGGTATGCCCGGCCCCAATCCCCGTTTTTCGGGACCTTCACACTTGTGATAGCGGGATACCTGTTCGCCAGCCTCGTATACACCTACCTCGGGGGAAGGCGCGATGCCGCGGTGCTCAGCAAGGTGCCGAGCAGATTGCAGGGGTTCCACCGCAGATGGGCCGCTGGATACCAGGACACCGAGCGGGAACGACGGCGACACTGGACTGCCAGCTTCTGGCTTGCCCTGGCCATAATCCCACTGCTGATCATCGCTCACTCGACGCTCGGCTTCGTTTTCGGGTTGCAGGTCGGGCGACCGGGTTGGTATGGCACCCTGCAGGCGCCGGCTTTCGTAGCACTGGCCGGGGTTTCCGGCATAGGACATCTCCTCATCCTGGCGGCGATCGCCCGCCGAACGCTTGGTGTGCGGGACCGGCTGCGCATCGAGATCTTCGCCTGGCTGGGCCGTTTCCTGCTGGTGACCCTTCTCGTCTACCTCTACTTCATGATGGTGGAGCTGCTCACGCTGCTCTACAACACACCAGAAGCTGAGAAAGCACTTTCCGACGCACTGCTCACAGGAGAGTACGCGTGGATCTACTGGGGGTCGGTGGCGGCACTGGTGATGCCTGTCGCCATCCTCGCCTACCAGGCTCTCAACAGCCGATGGAACATTGGGTGGCTGGTCGCCTCGGGTGTCCTCGTCAACCTGGCTGCAGTCGGCAAGCGGTACCTCATCGTGGTGCCGTCCCAGACTCATGGGACCCTGTTGCCGTACGACGTTGGCTCGTACACACCGTCCTGGATCGAATGGGCGGTCGTGGCAGGAATCCTGGCGTTGGGAGCGCTACTGATCGGCCTGTTCATGAAGTCATTCCCCTTGTTACCACTAGACGAATCTGAGAGGGAGGTGATGGCAGATGCGTAGAACATTGACGACTTTGATGGTCGTGACGGGGCTGGCCCTCATGGCGATTAGCTACTTTGGTCTGGCCGCTCCCTGGGGCGCCTCGAGCGTGGACAACGCAGATCCCCGGATGGACTTTGCCGGTCTCGTGTTCATCGTGGGCGTCGTCCTGACGTTCTCGGCGGCGCTCGTCTATGAGCTGTTGCCCGACCGCCCCGACGACGTGCCCCACCGGGTCGACTGATGGACGAACAGAACGAGTGGGCTGAAGCGGCCAGTCTTAGACAGGGCCTCTACCGGTTCTTTGCCGCCGCTTTTCTACCTCCCAACGAGCGAAGGCTGCAAGAGTTGGAGTTGTCAGCGGAGTATCTCGACACCTACGGTGTGAACCGATTCGCGTTCGCACCCTGGTGGTTCGGGCTCCTCGACGCATTCAAGGACATGCCGGGAGCGGAGCTGCTGCACAGCGAGTATGTGCGTTTGTTTTTGACAAGCTCCGACGGCACCCTCTGCCCGCCGGTCGAGTCGTATTACCGTGCCTCGGCCGAAGGAGGCGGTTTGGCCGAGTTGCTCAGCGACCTCGAACGCAACTACCGCCGACTCGGGGTGCAGGTGCAGCCCGACAGTGTCGAGTCGGTCGATCATATTTCAGTGCAATTGGAGACGATGGCCGAGCTCTGCCGACGCGAGGCGGAAGGAGCCTCCAATTGGGAGTCGGAGACGGTGCACAAGGCCCTCCATGACCAGTACGAGTTCATAAGCCAGCATCCGGCGGCCTGGTTTCCGCGCTTTGCAGAGCGCGTGGCCGCGGCCGATCCCATGCGGTTCTACGCTCGCTTGACCGAAGCAACCGACGCCTACCTCAAACACGAGTACGACTTCATCCCCGGCCTGACCCATGGCGTATCGAGCGGAGACAAGGTGTGAGCACGCGGGCCCTGTTGTGTGGAGACCACGACGCGGTGGCCGCCGAAGGCTCAGACCTCGACATTGTCGAGGTCCCCGGGCTGTGCTTCCAACCCGAGTTGATCGGTGCTGAGGCGGAGAGTGCCGACCGCCTGGTGCTTGGACTCTGGCCCGGCAAATACTCTCCGGGGTTAGTGCAATCGGAGCTTCGATCCGCCGGATTCGATCCTTTCGGGGTGCCCCTGGTCGACCTGCGCGAGGCGGACGGCGACTCGGAGCGGCTTGGCGTCTACCTGGCAGCAGCCGTTGCCCGGGCGGAAGCGTTTAGTGGGAGCCGCCCGGAACAATCCAAGTCGGTGTTCCCCAGCGAAGTCAGCCGGCGGGATCTGTTGCGATTTCCCCGACCTGAGTATGTGGCTGCTCCCCTTATTGAGGTGGAAAACTGCGCAGCAGCCGGCGGCTGTCGGGCCTGTGCAGAGATTTGCCCTCAAACCGCCTACCAATGGACGGCGGGTCGCATCGAATACGACAAGTCGATTTGCGAGCCGTGCGGGCTGTGCGTCACTACCTGCCCAACGGGTGCCATCACCCATCCTGTCGCGACAGGCAGTCAAGTGGCGGCTCAGATCGAAGCGATCGTCGAGACCGAACGGAGTACCCCCGGCATCGTGTACGGGTGCCGGCGGGCCTCAGAGCCCCTCACCTCGAAGGGGTGGTACCAGGTGGAGTTGCCCTGCGCGGCCATGGCCACTCCGCAGTGGCTCCTGGCTCCGCTCCTGATGGGTGCCGGCGCGGTTGTGGCTCGTCCGTGTTCGGAAGCCGGCTGCGATCTGAGACATGACGAGGTCGTCTTTCGTAACGTCGACTATTGCCGGCGTTTGTTGGCTGCCGCTGGAACCGACGCCGACCGCGTGAGCACCGCCCTCGCCGAAGTGGTGCCCGGCCCATGGCAGCCGGCCGGATTGTCAGAGCCGTTCAATCCCGGTAGCGCACCAGATATCTTGATAGCGGTGGCGGCTGCCGCCGGAGCCACCGACCTGACGGTGGACGAACACCCGGCCTCACCCACAGCCGAGGTGGTGATCGATCCCGAGGCGTGTACCGGATGCACCGTCTGCGCCCAGGTTTGCCCCACCGGTGCACTGGCCCACGCACAGTTCGATGGCTATCTCGAAATCAGTTTCGATGCTGCGGCCTGCACGGCCTGTGGTCAGTGTGTGCCCCGTTGTCCCGAGATACGCAACAACGCTATCGAGCTCGTCAGGCGCACCGATCTCGGACTCATCCAGGCGGGCCGCACGGTCCAATACCAGGAAGAAACCCTGTCATGTGAGCGTTGCGGCTTGCCGATCGCGCCGGCCCCGATGATGAAGAAGATCGAGTCTCTCCTTGGCCCTGAGCAGCACGGGGTCCTATCTGTTATCGAAAGCCTGTGCCTCGAATGCCGGGGAGCTCGCTAGATCCACTCTCGACGGTGAGGGTGCCTGCGATGCCTTCGAGGAATTTGGGCGGGAATAGAGCAGGTATCCTGCCTCGCCTGAGGCAACAGGGCGTTTAACCCCGCCCCATCCACCGAAAGGCATCATGAGCCGCAGCCTTGCCATCGATGTCGGGGGCACTTTCACCGACGTGGTGGTCTGGGATGGCTCCGAGCTTCGCTCCGCGAAGGTACCGAGCACGCCGGAAGATCAAAGCCGCGGCGTGATGGCGGGGGCACTCAGCGTCACCGACGGGGCCGACCGATTCCTCCATGGCACCACCGTCGCGACCAACGCGCTCCTGGAGCGAGCCGGAGCCCGGACGGCCCTCATCACCAGTCCGGGTTTCGAGGATGTTCTGGAAATCGGACGCCAGGATCGTCCTTCGCTCTACGACCCGGAGCTCGAGCGGCCCGAGCCGCTTGTTCCCCGCCACCGGCGATTCTCGATCGAGGCTATGACCCCGGGTGTGCTGGAGGATGTCGAGTCGGTGGCCATTTCCCTTCTTTACTCTTATCTCGATCCGGAGCCCGAACAGGATGCCCGGGAGTCGATCCGAAGGATCCACCCCCACCTTCCGATCTCGATTTCCAGTGAGGTGGCTCCGGAGTTCCGGGAGTTCGAGCGAGCCTCGACCACCGTGCTGAATGCCTACGTGTTGCCGGCCATGGCCCGTTACCTCTCGAGGCTGGCAAAAGCCACGATCCTCAAGAACTTGCCAGACCAGATCCTGGTCATGCGTTCATCGGGTGGCCTGATCAACGCCGGGGGCGCCGCGGCCAACCCGGCCACGGTCCTGCTGTCCGGACCTGCCGGGGGAGTGGTGGCGACGACGGAACTGGGGCGGGCGTTAGGGCGGGATCACCTCATCTCGTTCGACATGGGTGGCACCTCGACCGATGTGTGTCGGATCGACAATGGACGGCCGGAGATCGCCTACGAGCGTGACATCGGTGGTTTCCCGTGCCGAATGCCGTCGGTGGCCATTCACACCGTCGGGGCAGGTGGTGGCAGTCTCGGCTGGGTCGACCCGGGTGGCGCGCTTCGCGTGGGCCCGACAAGTGCCGGGGCCCGACCCGGTCCTGCGTGCTATGCCAACGGGGGAACCGAGCCGGCCGTTACCGATGCCAACGTTGCCCTCGGACGCATCAACCCGAGGGCCCGCTTCGGAGCGGACCTGGTGCTTCAACCGGAGGCCGCCCTCGCTGCGCTGACCTTGCTCGGAGACCGTCTCGGTCTGGGACCTGTCGAGACGGCATCCGGCATGGTGGAGATTGTCGAGGAGATCATGGCAGGGGCGATTCGCCGTGTCTCGATTGAGCAGGGGGCAGACCCCCGGGAGGCCGCACTCGTAGCCTTCGGGGGAGCAGGCGGTCTGCACGGGACGGCTCTGGCTCGCCGGCTCGACATGGCCGGCGTGCTCGTTCCCGTCCACGCCGGAGTCTTCTCGGCATTCGGCCTGCTGTTGAGCCCGCCACGAGTTGAGTTGGCCCGGACGGTGATCACAACCGATCCCGGGAAAATAGACTCCACTCTCGAATCGCTCAGGCAGATGGTGGCTGAGGAACTGCAAGAGTGGGGAGTCGAGTCTGTCGAAGTCGCGTCCATGGTTGATGTTCGCTACATCGGACAATCGCATGAGCTCACCATCGAATACGAGCCCGGCGACGGGTGGGCTGTCATATCCGACCGATTCCACCGTCTGCACGCCGAGCGAAACGGCTTCTCACGACCGGAAGATGCCGTCGAAGCGGTAACGGTTCGCGCTACCGCTCTGGGAACCCCGGCACTCACCTGGTCGGAGCTTCCCGGGATCCACCCGGAGGGCGATCCGGCCCGGGGCACTCGACCCATCATGACCGGCGGGAAACTGGTCGACGCCAGGGTTTGGTGGCGACCCGCGCTGGCTCCGGGGGCGGAAGTGGTGGGCCCGGCCGTCATCGAGGAACCCGAAGCGACCACCTTCCTAGCGGCGGGCGAGCGCGCTTCCGTTCACGAAAGCGGCGTGCTGGAGGTGGAGTGGTGACCGTCGACCCGATCACGCTCGAAGTCGCCCGGAATCGGTTTGCCCAGATCGCCGACGAGATGGGTGTTGTTCTGCGGCGAACGGCCTACTCGCCGAACATCAAGGAACGGGCCGACTGCTCGGCCGCCGTGTTCGTCTCCTCGGGGGAGATGCTGGCGCAGGCCGAGCACATACCGGTACACCTCGGATCGATGCCGGCGTCCGTTGCGGCCGTCCTCGAGCGCTTCGGCGCAGGCGTGGAGCCCAACTTTCAGTACGCCGTGAACGATCCGTTCGCCGGTGGCACCCACCTCAACGACCTCACGCTGGTACGGCCGGTGTTTTCCGATGGCAACCTCATTGCCTGGGTCGCCAACCGGGCTCATCACGCCGATGTGGGTGGCGAAGCGCCGGGATCAATGCCAGCCCATGCGGTCACTGTCGACCAGGAGGGCCACCGGGTGGTTCCCACCCCGGCCGTCAGGGATGGGGAATGGCTTCCCGAGTTCGTGGAGCCATTTCTCGAGGCGACCCGCACTCCGGCGGAGCGTCTCGGCGATCTGTCCGCTCAGCTGGGGGCCAACGAAGCCGGAGCAAAGCGGATTCAGAGCCTGGCCACAGCTGAAGGACGTGAGCGGTACATCAAGGTGTCCACGGCCTTGCTCGATTACGGCGAGCGCCGCATGCGAGCGGCCCTTGGCGCCCTGCCGGATGGCGAGTACACGTTCACGGACTTCATGGAATTCGGTGACCAGTTGCTGCCCATTCGCGTGGCGGTCACGATTGATGGTGACAGCCTCGGTGCCGACTTCACGGGCTCGGCAGACCAGGTACAGGGGAATATCAATGCCGTAGAAGCCGTCACGCGCTCGTGCCTGTATTACGCAGTCAGGGTTGCTACCGATCCGACCATCCCTGCCAACGGGGGCTGCTACCGGCCGCTGACCCTTATGGCTCCACCCGGGTCCCTGGTCAACGCCAACCCTCCGGCGGCAGTGGCTGCCGGCAATGTGGAGACGAGCCAGCGGATCGCAGACGCACTGCTCGGTGCCCTCGCCGGCGCCGCTCCCGACCGGGTTCCGGCGGCCGGGCAGGGGACCATGAACAACATCCTCGTCGGCAACGACGACTTCGCCTATTACGAAACGGTTGCCGGTGGGCAGGGAGGGCGGCCGGGAGGGCCCGGACAGTCGGGAATCCACACGGGCATGACGAATACCAAGAACACCCCTATCGAGTCCCTCCAGTCTCACTATCCGCTTCGGGTTCTCCGCTACACCCTCCGCCAGGGAAGCGGCGGAGCCGGCTTGCATCCCGGCGGTGAAGGCATCGAGCGTGAGCTCGAGTTCCAGGCGGCCGCCACACTGTCGCTCATGGGGGAGCGCCGCGTTCTCCCCCCATGGGGCCTCGCCGGCGGCCGCCCCGGCAAACAAGGAGAAGACTGGCTCATCCGCAAGGGGGCAACTCCGGAGCGACTCCCGGCCAAGACGACGGTCGAGGTGGCTCCCGGCGATCGTCTGCTGGTGAGAACACCGGGAGGAGGCGGATGGGGAGCGTAGTTCCCATGCAGGAAGAGCTGAATGTTTCTCGAGGCTCTCGCCGATCCGAGGGCCGGCCACAATCACGTCTTCAGCAACTGAGGCCGGGTTCTGTCACCCGAATGTGTCACTCGCTCGTCTGTATCAATGACGCTTCTAGGAAAGGAGAGGTCATGGGCAAGGTAAGCGAATGGTTCGGGCCACTCAGTGGCGTCCTCTTTGTCGCCGCCGTCGTGGTAGGTGGCGCCATCTCTGCAGGGGTCGATTCCGAACCTTCCGACTCGGCGAGCAGCGTGCTTGCCGAATTTCGCGAGGGCTCCGACGATATACGGTCCGGGGCTTTCCTGGTGATGCTCGGCATCGGCTTTCTTCTTGTTTTCATCGGACATCTTCGGACCAGGTTCCGAGATGGTGGAGCCGGCTGGGCGGCGGATGGCTTCTCGGCCGGCGGTGTCGTACTGGCCGGCGGGGTGATCCTCTTTACGGCCGTCCAACTGGCCGGAGCAGAAGCGGGTGACAACGGTCACGCCGAGGTTGCTCAAGGTGCCGTGGACTTCTTTTGGAATGGCACGCTGATCTTCTCCCCCGGCCTGTTGGCGGTGGGGATAGCTGCTGCCGTCGTGAGCTTCACTAACCGGACTCTGCCGGTCTGGCTTGGTGTCTTCGCGGTACTAGTCGCCCTGGGAGCCCTGGCTCCGTGGATCGGCATCTTCGTCTTCATCGCCTGGGTCGCGGCGGCGAGCATCGTTGAGCTGATCCGGGTGTCCCGACCGGCAACTGCCCAGCACGTTCCAAGTCCCGGCTAGGTAGAAAGCCCCGAGAAATCGGCGGCGGTGGCGGGGCGGGATTCAAACCCGCGACCTTCGGGTTATGAGATTGATCGGCCCGCCAAGGCAATTGCGGGGTTATGGGCCATTTTCCCGTCAACTCGCCCCCAGGAGCCGCCCAACCCCCAGATTGTTAGATGTGCGGTTAGGCGATGTGCTGGGCGCTGCAACGGAACAGGGTGATCTGGGCGCCGACCGGGCAAGAGGGCTTTGGCGGTGTCACTCATCTGGCCCGGGCAGCTGCGGGCGGTGACCTTTGCCTCTACTCGTTTGGACAGCGGCGAAGCACTCTCAGAACCGACGTTCTGAGGGAGAAAGCCGGTTTCCGGCGAGAACATCGGACGGAGGACATCGGACAGTCGAGGAGTGATGGACATGACCAAGAGCTGGGCCGAGCCCTTCAAGATCAAGATGGTGGAGCCGATCCGGATGACCACCCTGGAGCAGCGGGAGCAAGCCATCCAAGAGGCGGGATACAACACTTTCCTGCTGAGGGCGGAGGACGTCTACGTCGACCTGCTCACCGACTCGGGGACCTCGGCGATGTCCGACTACCAGTGGGCCGGGCTCATGGTGGGCGACGAGGCCTACGCTGGAAGCCGGAGCTTCTACCACCTGGTGGAGGCGGTGAAGGAGGTGTACGGCTACGAGGAGTTGATCCCCACGCATCAGGGGCGGGGCGCCGAGCACATCCTGAGCCAGATCCTGATCAAGCCGGGCGACACCGTTCCCGGCAACATGTACTTCACCACCACCCGGTTCCACCAGGAGCACGCCGGAGCCACCTTTGCCGACGTCATCATCGACGAGGCCCATGATCCGGCCGACATCCACCCCTTCAAAGGCAACGTTGACCTCGACAAGCTGGCGGCGCTGATCGACCGGGTGGGGGCCGACCGCATCCCCTACCTGTCGTTGGAAACCAACGTCAACATGGCCGGGGGCCAGCCGGTGTCGATGGCCAACCTCAAGGCCACCTACGAGCTGTGCCGGCGCCACGGCATCCTGGTGTTGCTCGACGCCACCAGGGCGCTGGAGAACGCCTGGTTCATCAAGCAACGCGAGGGCGGTTACG
>CAXMOO010000027.1:0-4015 GCA_964195005.1 uncultured Gammaproteobacteria bacterium | reverse complement strand
CCCCATACTCCAAGAACAGGATCAGCAGCCCGAGGCCGACCAGACCGGGAGCGGCTGCCACAACCGCCACCATCAGGGCTCCGACGCCAACGATCCCGACAAACACGAACAGCCCTCGCAGCGACGAGGGTGCCAGAGCCGGATAGACAATCAGGGCGACGGCGAGAAACAAGCTCACCAACGCCTGGCTTACCTTCCGGAACGCATCATGCTTCGACGCAGCGATGCCACCTCCCCCAACGCGTAGTCCAACGGGTCCTGAGGATTCCATCGCGCCATTGCCACTCCACTGCTGGTGAACCGCCGACGAATCCTGTCTCGCTCCAGGAGCCAGATCCGCCTGGCAAGCCGGCCGGCTTCGTTGCCCGGCGGCGGTGTCAACTCCTCCGAGGCAATCTCGATAAGGGCCATATCAAACCCGCGGCCACGCAGCTCTCCGAACGCAGCCACGGCGGCAGGGTCGAGCAGGGGGCTAACCCCGACAATCAGGGCCTGGGCCGGCAGAGCACGGTATGGCACCCTGGCAACAAAGGTCGCTCCCGGACTCCGAAACATGCGACTTTCCGTTAATGCGTCGAGGATCTGATAGCGCTGCGCAGAAGCCATTCTGGGACGCATCCAGACCAGGCGCCCGCCAAGCATGATCAGCCCCACCCGATCACGTCGCCCCAGGTGCCCCGACGCCAGCGACGCAGCCGCACCCACCACCAGATCGAGAATCTCCTCATCGGTCCCCCGGCTCGACCGGGAGCTGTCGATGAGGAGCACAACGTCACTGTTGCGATCGGGATGGTGTTCGTTGACCCACAATCCCCGGCGGCGGGCACTCGCTCGCCAGTTGATGAAACGGCGGTCATCCCCCGGTGTGAACGACCGCAGTTCGGCAAACTCGAGCCCACCGCCTCGACGGCGAGAAAGGAGCTCCCCCAGGCCAAGCTGGGTCTCCACCGGCTCCAGCAACTGAGCGAGCAGCTTTTCAACGGGAAACACCTTCAGTCCTATGACTTGGGAGGTGACCAGCTCGTAGCGATAAAGCCCGAAAAAGTCCGTTGCGAACAGTTTCAAGACGACAGTCCGATATGTCCCCCACCGGTCGCAGCGGACTGGAAGCCGGATCAGCCTTTCGGTGCCGGTGAGGGGTGCCGCCAGATCGATGGTCGGGCCGCCTTCTGTCCTTTGCTCGGGATCAATTTGTTGGGCAACAAGGCCGTGCGGGAAATGAAGTGACACGAAGAGATGCGGGACGGGCCGGTCGGCGCTCAACAGTATTTCAAGATCGATGAGCTCGCCTTCGATGGCCCGCTCACGATCGGCTGAGATCGAAACCCGGGGAGTGGGGAGATCGGCACTCAGCAGCCCGATCCCGAGAATGAGCACCGCCGGCGCTCCGACTGCCA
This sequence comes from uncultured Gammaproteobacteria bacterium, assembly GCA_964195005.1. Taxonomy (GTDB): domain Bacteria; phylum Actinomycetota; class Acidimicrobiia; order Spongiisociales; family SHLN01; genus JAUXLW01. Next base: position 2,618 of record CAXMOO010000027.1, on the reverse strand, counting down.
CCATTTCCGGCCGGCCGAGGGCAAGTCCGCCCAGGAGGCCCACCACGGCCAAGAGCCCGTACATCCCGAAACGAGCCGTAACTTGCCGAGTCACTACCGGGGGCTCGCCGCGGTGGGCGCTGCGGGAGCCGGGACAGCCTCCAGGCATTCGCGAACGATGTCATCCGGCTTTACCTCCTGAACCCAGAGCTCAGGGCGTAACACCAGCCGGTGACCAAGGGCCGGAACCGCCACATGCTTGACATCATCGGGAATGACGAAGTCGCGAGCCTGCAACATGGCGTAAGCCCTGGCCAGCTTCATCATCGCCAATGAGCCACGGGGGCTCGCCCCCACATAGACGCTGCCGTGCTGTCGCGAAGCCCTGGCGATCTCGACAATGTAATGACCCACTATCGGAGAGACATGGATGTCCTCGGCCGCGGCCTGCATCTGGCGCAGTCGATCGATGCTCACGACGACGTCCAGGGAAAACTCATCCGTTCGGCGTTCCAGGCGCCGTGCCAGGACCTCCCATTCGTCATCCCCCTCGGGATATCCAACTCGAATCCTGGCCAGAAACCGGTCGAGCTGCGCCTCCGGCAATGGATAGGTCCCTTCGAACTCGATCGGGTTCTGGGTGGCGATTACGAGAAAAGGCTTGGGCAGGGCCCGGGTCTGACCATCGTTCGTGACCTGACGCTCCTCCATTGCTTCCAATAACGCCGCCTGCGTCTTGGCCGGGGCCCGGTTGATCTCATCCGCCAGCAGGAGGTTGGCGAAAATCGGCCCCGGCCGAAACACCAGTTCCCCGCGGGGGTCGAGTACCGGCGAGCCCGTGATATCCATTGGCATTAGATCTGCCGTGAACTGGACCCTGGCAAAATTCAGGTCTGTCACCTGGGCGATCGTCCGAGCCATGAGAGTCTTGCCCAACCCGGGCACGTCCTCAATCAAGACATGGCCATCGGCCAGCAGGGCGAGCAACAGCATCTCGAGCACATCCCTCTTGCCGACGATGACTTTCTCCAGTTCGTCGAGGATGCCGGCGGCCTCGGTAGCCACTGTGCCCACTGCTAGCGATTCCATTCCGCGAGCCTAAAGCCGTTCGATCGCCGACACCGCGGCGTCGATTTGTTCGAGTGTGGCGCCCGGATCCCACGCACCCCGACCAGTAGCCCAATCCGGCCGCAGAATCTCCCACCCTGCCTCCCCGAGCAAGTGTCGTGAGGCACCGGGATCCTCAGACATGTTGATCTTGTGCTTGGACGCCAGACGCTCCGCCGCCAGCCCCCTCAGCTCTTTGAGCAGTCGCCCATCGGCTGAGACGGTGTCCCGGGTGGCTCCAACAACCAGGCCCTGGTGGCGTAGGAGCCAGCTCGGCAGAGTCGCCTGCTCCTGACGGCGGCGCCACCAACGGCGTCGTTTGCGCCCGGGCCCTTCTCCCAGGGCCGGCATCAGCGAGCGCAGCGCGAGAACCGCGACGGCGAAGAGAAAGACCTCGAGCACCAGGGCCGCACCGGCGCGTGGAAGCGCGAAGAGCACTACGGCAAGCACGATGAAAGAAGCGCCGGAACCGATGAGTAGCTCCTTCATTGCGACGCCATTCGGCGCTGCACTTCGGCCGCCGCAGCCTGAGCCTCTTCGGCATCCTCCGACCGCAACGGGTGCTGGCTAAACCGGGCAACCTCGAACAAGTGAGTTAGGCGCAGAGCGGGATCGGTGGCCGTGGGTACGGTGCGCAGGGCCCGATCCAGGAACTCGCGAGGAGTTTCAGCAGCCAGGCGCGGAACCTGCCTGCGGGCGAACCAGCCGATCATCTCCGAATAGGCGCGGATTACCCGCGCCCTGGGGTCGTCTCCTCGCAGGAAATCGTCGGGGACGTCGATGAACGCCCCCACATCGAACTCGAGCTCCGTCTCTGTGTCTGGCGCACCCGGCGACTCAGGTTCGCCGGGACGCCGACGAGCAATGACGAACAGGGCCAGACCCATGGTCCCGATCAACGCCAACAAACCCCAGGTCGATCCCCCCTCGGAAGGAGATCGAGGTACGTCCACCACGTTGTCGGCCGTAGGGGTCTGCAGGGCAGGTTCCCGCTCAGGAATTCCCAAGAACACGAGCAACGCCACGATCCCGACGATTAACAGGGGGCCAACCAGGTACTTCAGGAGCGACCGCTTGGGGAAATCCAGCGGCTCCTGCCCGGGCCAGAATATCGCTATCAGCACAAGGAATGCGGTGATACCTCCGACGGTCAGAAAGAAGTTCGTTAGGGCCTGTTGCAGGTCGAAGTTGATCGCCACCGCTTGTCGAGTCGAGCCGCTTCCCGGCAGCTTTCGTGCCCCGAGGCCCACCAGGCCCATCACCAGCAACGCAAGAGCCACGGGAGGGCCCCAATTAGAAATCGCAGAACGAGCCTTCCCCAGCAGGGCCCCCTTTGATTGGCGTGGCAGTGGCTCGGCTGTCTGGGCTGGCTCGTTCATGGGCGCAGGAACGCCTGGATCGGCGGCTTACCGGTTGGCGGCCTCGGGGAGATCGTCCTCGCCCACCAACCTCAGGTCGCCGTAAGCAAACTCCTGTTGTGGAAGCTGATGTAGAGCCTGCTTGTTGATCTCGTGGAGAGCCACCATGTAGAG
>CAXMOO010000026.1:0-11710 GCA_964195005.1 uncultured Gammaproteobacteria bacterium | reverse complement strand
CGTCGGAGCAGCCTTCTACTGTGGCGACATGAGCCACTGTTCAGTGGTCGACAACCTCGCGGACGGTGTGGCAGCCGAAGGCGTTGGCTTTCGATCCTCCGAAGGCCACGGGCTCGTAGTTCACTTCCACTCGCAGGCGTTCGTCGAGGGGCTCGAAGTAGTCGATGTTATGGGTGAAGACGTGATCGTGATGCTCGGAAGCGAGTTGGTTTCCGAATCCGTCTATCCATAAGACGACTGATTTTCAGGGGCCGCTCACTCCTCGAGAAGCCGCACCTCGTCATGGACCACGGTGCCACCAATCTCTACGCCGAGCCCAGCCCAGTTGACCATCACACGGGACAGAGATCCGCGTAGCCCTTGCAAGATCTCGGCTCGACCCGAGTTCTGGCCCTCAGAGCGGAAAACCGCGGCCAGGGCCACGGCGGCGGATCCGGTGGCGGGATCCTCGTCGATGCCGAGTGCCGGAGCGTAAAACCGGGCGCGGACCGGTTCGCCTCTCGCAAAAACGTAAAGTCCGTCGCACGAATCGTTGACCACCGCTAGATCGGGGTGAGCGTTCTCGACAGCTTTGCCATCCGCTAGCTCTGCGAGAAGGAAGTCCATCGGCATTACGACACGCCACGCTCGGATCATTGAAACCCCGAGCCTTCTCACTTCGTGTTCTGAAACTTCTGACACCGACTGATCAATTTCGGGTGGGCCGACCCAGCAAGTCCCGTTGTCCATCCGGATCCCGACCTCCCCGATTTGAATCGACAACCGGTCAACACCAGGGCCCATCGAGTTGAGGACCCATGCGGTGCCGACCAGGGGGTGGCCGGCAAACGGCAACTCGACGGTCGGCGTGAAGATTCGCAACACCGGTGGACCGGCAGCCGTCCAGTCGATGAAGACGGTCTCCGAGAAGCCGAGCTTGGTAGCGATCCCCTGCATGGCCTCGGATGAAAGCTCGACCGAATCTGGAATGACACCGAGAGCATTGCCGCCGGATTGACCGTCGGTAAATACTCGCACGACGTAGCAATGCCGCATGAGGGCAAGCTAGCCGGCGGCCGCTTAAGACCCCTGGTCCAATCTCTCGCGAACGGCTTCGAGGAAGCCTTCCACGTCGACCAGAGTCAGGGTGGCCCCGGGGTGGAGGCGTACTCCAACGACGGCCACCGGCTCGTGGAATTTGAGGCAAGCGCCCCGGCGGGTGTTCGTGCCGAATGTGATCCCGCGGTCGACCAGCGAGCCGCGAATCCCAATCGCCTTGGCCCAGAAGTAGTCCCCGGTGACCTCGGTGCCGGACACGTTGCTCACAGGCGTTTTCATCCTCCAGCGACCGAAGCGGACTCGCAGTTCATTTCCGGCGGTCAAAGTAACCATGCTGTTGGACGGCTTGACGCCCAGCAACCGGAGCATGCCCCGATACCTGGGGTCGAAGTCGAACTCGAACTCCTCGTCGGCCAGGTTCGAGCTCACAGGCGGTGACTACTGGGCATAGTTGGAGCTGGCTCGGAAGGTTTCGGCGATGCGCACATTCACCAGAGCAGGCAGTCCGGACTCCCGGGCGGCTTCCAAATGCGCCGTCAATTTGGCGGGCTTTCTCACAAAAGACCCGTGTCCACCGAGGCCGGCAACCATCTGGTGATAGGGGCGCTCGCCTAAATCCGTCGCCACCAGCCGCTCGGGATAGAACGCCTTATGAAAAGTCTTGATGTTGTTCCAGACTCCGTCGTTCCCGACGACGCCGAGAATCGGCAGCTCGTGTCTGATGAACGTATCGAACTCGAACCCGTTGAAACCGAACGCGCCGTCGCCGAACACGATCCCCACCAGCTTGTCCGGAAACAGGATCTTGGCTGCTAACGCATAGCCGGGCCCGGTCCCCAGGGTTCCGAACGGGCCGGGATCGAGCAAATGGCCGGGAGTCGACACCTGTAAGCGGCGAGCAGTGGTGGAAACGATGTCTCCACCGTCGACCGCCACGATGGAATCCGGTCCAAAGAACTCGGCCACGTCCCGGGCGAATCGCTCAGGATGCATCGGGGAATCATCGGACGTCGCTGCCTCCTGCGACTCGGCCAGTCGGGCCGCCTCGACTTCCCTTATCTCGGCGCTCCAGGTGTCGACGTTGTTACGGCCGTAGCTGGCGGCTCGCTCGCCGAGCTGCACCAGGAACCGGCCCGGATCCGCCACCACCCCGATATCAGCCGCCCGGTTCCACCCGATCCGGCTGGGCTCTGCGTCAACCTGGACCACCTTGGCCTCTTCGTTGATCTTGGCACCGTAGCCTGTGCGAAAGTCCCAATCGACCCCGAGGGCAACCACCAGATCGGCCTTATTGAAAGCCAGGCTTCGGGCCCGATTTCCGAGAAGCCGATGGTCGTATGGCATCGAGCCTCGAGCCGCACCGTTGAGGAAGACCGGGGCTCCGAGTGTCTCGACAAACGGCCGCAGCGCGCCGGCTCGATGGGGCTTGAGCCCGCCCCCGGCAAAGATCACCGGACGACGGGCCTTCAACAGGAGCTCGGCCGTGGTGGCAACAGTCTCATCGTCGGCCGACTGGGGCTGGTTGGCCCGATAGTCGCGGGGCCAATCGATTGAGTCTTCGGGAACCATGTCGGCCTGAACATCGAGCGGGACATCGAGAAACACGGGCCCGCCCCGGCCTGAAAAAGCATGCCGGGCGGCGATGGCGACGTAGTCGGCCAGTCTGGCGGTTTCCCAGGCGGTGCCGGCCCAGCGAGTCACCGGGCTCACCAGCCGCGGGTGATCCATCTCCTGGAGCCCGCCCTTCTGTTCCTGGCGGATGAAATGGCGCCCGGCCAACAGCAGCATGGGCGTGCCCGAGAAGTGGGCAGCTGCCAGAGCCGTGATGCTGTCTGTGACCCCGGGCCCGGCAGTCACTGCGGCCACACCGAGGCGTCCGGTAAGGCGGCCGTAGGCCTCGGCGGCGTGGGCTGCAGTCTGTTCGTGACGGACATCCATGACACGAATCCCCTCCTGAACAAAGCCATCAAGAATGGGGACAATGTGTCCCCCGGTAAGGGTGAAGATCGTGTCTACGCCCTCGGTCTTGAGTGCCCGGGCGATGATCTGCCCGCCGTGAATGCCAGCCATACCAGGTTCAACCTACCGCTCGGTGGCACTAGCCGAGAAACCTTGTCCGGTCCACCACCGCCCGCCGTATTCGACTCCGGGCGACTAGCTCACCGGCCGCATCCACCACTGCTACCTCGAAATTCAACCTTCGCCCTTCGACCTCGACCAACTCGGCCCGGGCCGTGACCGACTCCCCCACCCGGCTGGCGGCCAGATGGTCGATCTCGACGTGAGTCCCCACTGAGGTGAGCGACGGATCGAAGCATCCGGCGATCGCCAGGACAGTGGCCTCTTCACAGAGGGCGACAAGGCGTGGTGTTGCCAGGACCGGGACGTCCCCCGAAGCATGAGCGATGGCCGTGTCCGACTCACCGACCTCGAGTGGCACCTCACCGCGGGCTCCGAGGGTTAGCTCCGAGCTCAGCTCTTCGCCCCCATCATCGTGCGACATGAATCACCCACCTGACCCTCACAACGCGCCCTAGCTTGCAATGCCTTCAGACCCTATTGACTTTTCCCACCTTTAAGTATTCTGAAACTACACACAAGAAACCAGGGAGAGCCATGCAAACGCACACCGAAGATCTCAACCCGGCGCACATCGCCCGTCTTCAGTACGAGATGGCCCTTCCTTACTTAGGCGGCCTCGAGGAGACCCCGGGGATGGCGGAATGGCTCTTCCAGCCGGAACGGGTGGTCAAGGTCACTCTCCCCGTCCGAATGGATGACGGCCGCGTTGAGGTCTTCCACGGCTACCGAGTCCTTCACTCGAGTGCCCGCGGGCCGGGCAAGGGAGGGATTCGCTTTTTCCCCGATGTGGACGAAGACGAAGTAATCGCGCTGGCCACCTGGATGACCTGGAAGTGCGCGCTGGTCGATGTTCCGTTCGGCGGAGCCAAAGGTGGCGTTAGATGCGACACCCGCACGCTTTCCCGGCGCGAGAAGGCCGCCATCACCCGTCGTTTCACAACCGAGTTGGGTGACAACATCGGGCCCCACACCGACATACCGGCACCCGACATGTACACCGACGCGCAAACGATGGCGTGGATCTACGACACCTACACGATGCTCCATCCTGGAGAGAACTCGTTTCCGATCGTCACCGGCAAGCCGTTAGATCTGGGCGGATCACCGGGACGTGACACCGCTACCGCCCGGGGAGGTTTTTTCGTGACCCGGCGACTCCTAGAGCTGGAGGTGATCCCTGAGCTACCTTCACTCGAGGGCGCCACAGTCGCCATCCAGGGGTTCGGTAATGCAGGCCTCAACGCCGCTCACTTCTTTTCCGCCGCCGGCGCCACGGTGATCGCAGTCAGCGACCGGGGCGGAGGCATACTGACCCCGGACGGATTGAATATCGCCGAGGTTGCAAATCACAAGCGGGAAACCGGCAGCGTCGCCGACTTCTCCGCCGCCAAACCGCTGGCACCTGGAGAACTTCTGGAAGCGACGTGCGACATCCTCGTGCCCGCCGCCGTCGAGAACGAGATAACGGCCGAGAACGCGGGGAGAATAAACAGCCGCATGGTCCTCGAGCTCGCCAATGGTCCCACCACCCCGGCGGCAGATCGGATCCTCGCCGAGCGAGGCATCACAGTGGTCCCCGACATCCTGGCTAATGCCGGAGGCGTGGTGGTCAGTTACTTCGAGTGGGTACAGAACCTACAAAACCGTCAGTGGAACGAACACGAGGTCGACGAGCGGCTCGAGGAGAAAATGGTTCGCGCCACAGACGCGGTGGTCACCAAGCGAGCGGCGTTAGGCGCCGGTCTTGACCGTTACCGGACCGAGTGGGCCGAGCTCGAGCCGGATGCTCCCCCCCTCGAGGATCCCGACTTTCGAACCGCGGCCTACGTGGTGGCGGTGGCACGAGTCGCCGACACGCTGAACGACCGGGGGATCTTTCCCTAGAAGCCTGTTGAGGGAGCGGGAATCAAGCCGGGAGCCTGGGAAAGGTCCTGAACATGCTCTAATCACAGGCGTCTTCGATAGGGAGGGGGTGGTTGCCGACAACGGCGGGGATTTGCTCCTCTCCCATGGAGTGAAACGGAGTGGGGGAGGATGGGAGGGGGTGGTTTCCAACAACGGCACCCTCAGCGAAGCGCTGGTGAGGCCCGAGGGTTGCATCACGAGTCGGTCGGGCACGCACCGGACCGGCAGCTGACTGTTGGGCACCGCCTTGTGCAAGGCCACCCGGAGGCAACAGTTGTGGTGAAGGCAAGCCGGCGACATTCCCGCTGTTGGTGGGCACCACCCACCCCTAACCCCTCCCACTGCGCTGCGAAGACTCCGCTCCGCAGGAGAAGAAAGTTCCTCTCCTGCCGTTGGTGAGCATCACCCACTCCTACTCGAATCGCTCGCTCTCTGCTCAAATTTCTGCCAGCAGGAATATGACAGCACTGGACTCAGGTTATACTCTTCATACACACTTAACTTTTGAGGAGAACCAATGGCTAGAGCCGTAGGAATAGACCTGGGCACAACCAACAGCGTCGTTGCAACCATGGAGGGAGGCGAGGCGACTGTTATCGCCAATGCCGAAGGGCATCGCACCACCCCGTCGGTGGTCGCGTTCGCCAAGGATGGCGAAGTGCTGGTGGGAGAAGTCGCCAAGCGACAGGCAATCACGAACCCGGACCGCACTATCCAATCTGTGAAACGTCACATGGGCACCGACTGGTCGGTGAAACTCGACGACAAGGCATACGCCTCGCAGGAGATCTCAGCTCGAATTCTGCAGAAGCTCAAGCGCGACGCCGAGGCCTTCCTGGGCGCTCCCGTCACCGAGGCGGTCATCACCGTGCCGGCCTACTTCGGGGACGCCCAACGCCAGGCAACCAAGGAGGCCGGGACCATCGCCGGGCTCAAGGTGCTTCGCATCATCAACGAGCCGACCGCCGCGGCGTTGGCTTACGGCCTCGACAAGGAGGCCCATGACCAGACCATCCTCGTGTTCGACCTCGGGGGCGGCACCTTCGACGTCTCGGTTCTCGAAATCGGCGAAGGCGTCTTTGAGGTGAAGGCCACCGCCGGAGACACGCAGCTCGGCGGTGACGACTGGGACCAGGCCATCATCGACTGGCTTGTCACCGAGTTCAAGAACGAGAACGGCGTCGACCTCTCGGCCGACCCAATGGCTTTGCAGCGTCTCAAGGAGAGTGCCGAGAAGGCCAAGATCGAGCTTTCAAGCGCCCAGCAGACCGAGATCAACCTTCCCTTCATCACGGCGTCCGCCGCCGGGCCGCTGCACTTGCAGAAGAGCCTGGCCCGGTCCGAGTTCCAGAAGATGACCGAGGATCTGGTCGAGCGAACCAAGAAGCCTTTCAAGCAGGCACTGAAAGATGCCGGGCTCGAGGTGAGCAAACTCGACCACTTCATTCTCGTTGGTGGCTCTACGCGGATGCCCGCCGTCCAGGAGCTAATCCAGGAGCTCACCGGCAAGGAGCCACATAAAGGCGTGAATCCCGATGAGGTGGTCGCAGCCGGCGCAGCCTTGCAGGCCGGGGTTCTCAAGGGTGATATCAAAGACATCCTCCTGCTCGATGTCACGCCGTTGACTCTCGGCATAGAGACCAAGGGGGCGGTATCCACCAGGATGATCGAACGCAACACAACCATCCCGACTCGCAAATCGCAGATCTTCACCACCGACGGCGACAATCAGCCCGAGGTTGAGATCAACGTGCTCCAGGGCGAGCGAGAGATGGCGATGGACAACAAGTCTCTCGGGCGCTTCAAGCTCACGGGGATTCCACCTGCGCCGCGGGGCACGCCCCAGATCGACGTGACGTTCGACATCGACGCCAACGGCATCGTTTCGGTGTCGGCCAAGGATCTCGGCACCGGCAAGAGTCAGGAAATGACTATCACCGGAGGCACCGCCCTTTCGAGCAACGAAATCGACCGGATGGTGACCGACGCCGAGGTTCATGCCGAGGACGATGCCACCCGGCGCCAGGCCGTGGAGGCCCGCAACAACGCCGACAACGTCGCTTACCAAACCGACAAGCTGCTCGAGGAGCACAAGGACTTGTTGTCGGAGGAAGAGACCTCCGAAATCAAGGCCAAGCTCACCGAGCTGCGAGCCGCACTTGGCAACGAAGATGCCGAGACGTCGGAGTTGAGCGAGAAGGCCGACGCGTTGATCGCCGCTTCGCAGCTATTTGGTCAGCGGATCAACGAGCAAGCGGCAGCCCAGGCGCAGAGCGTCGAGGGTGCCGACGAAGCCGATGATGAGGAAGTGGTCGACGCCGAGATAGTCGACGAGGGCGAGTAATGCAGGAGCCAGGCCCGGCCGATACGGAAGCCGTCAACCTGGACGAGCTTCCAGAAGATCCAGGAGCAGCTCGCGACCTTCTGATGGCTGAGCTCGAGAAGGTCCGCGCCGACTTCCTCGAGCTCAGCGCCACGGCAGTCCCCCGGGAGGAGGCCGACGAGTACGTCGACGACCTCAAACGGGTAGCGGCCGACTTCGAGAACTTCCGCAAGCGCTCCGAGCGCGACCTGCTGGACAATGCAGCTCGAGCAAGTCAGCGAGTGGTTGAGAACCTGTTGCCCGTCCTCGACAGTTTCGATCTCGCGGTTGCCCAGGCACCGGCGACCGACAACGAGGCGACCGACAACGAGGCGACCCTTCTCAAGGGAGTGCTCGGGACTCGCCAGCAACTGATGGACACGCTTGCCAAGGAGGGCCTCGAACCCATCCCCAGCGTGGGGGAGCTGTTCGATCCCGAAGTCCACGAGGCTGCCCGCGTCGTGGAGGATGCCGAACCTCTGGTAGTAGTGGCGGAAATGCGCCGCGGCTATCGGCTGGGGGGACGTGTCATCCGGGCGGCTCTGGTTGTTGTGGGGGGCGGATCGGCAGAGAACGAGGCCGAGAATCGATAGGGAGTGGTTCGACAGCGACTACTACGCCATCCTGGGCGTGCCCAAGACGGCATCTGCCAAGGAAATCAAGAAGGCTTATCGAGCCCTGGCACAGAAGCACCACCCCGACGCCAACCCGGGGAACTCCGCGGCTGAAGAGAAGTTCAAGGAGATCTCACAGGCCTACGCAGTGTTGTCAGACGCGGAGAAGCGCAAGCAATATGACCAGGCCAAGGAGATGTTCGCCTCCGGCGGCGGGTTCGGCCCTCAGGGCGGCGGGGGCAGAGGCAATTTCCGGGTCGAGGATCTCGGCGACCTGCTGGGGGGCCTCGGGGGCCCCGGCGATCTGTTCGGAGGCGGCGGCCGCCGCGGCACAGGCCCGGTACCCGGCGAGCATCTCTATACGGATCTCAACCTGGCATTTACGGAGGCAATCCGCGGCACCACCACCAAGGTGTCCATCAATGGCCCGCGGGTGTGCCGGACCTGCCACGGCAATGGCGCCGAGCCTGGAACCAGCCTCCAGACGTGTCCCCGCTGCGGTGGGTCCGGCTCGATCGCCGTTGGTCAGGGGCCCTTTTCCATTAGCCAGACTTGCGACGTCTGCCACGGAACCGGAAGCACGGTCATCACTCCCTGCCACACATGCAATGGGCGGGGAACCGAAGTCCGCACCCGTTCGCTCAACATCAAGATCCCGTCCGGTGTCAGGAACAACGCCGTGATCCGGGTTGCCGGCAAGGGTGCCCCGGGTCGCAATGGTGGGCCGCCGGGTGACCTCCACGTGCGGGTTCACGTTGGCAAGCATCCGGTATTCACCCGCCGCAAGAACAACCTCCGCTTGACCGTGCCGGTGACTTTTACTGAAGCTGCCCTCGGGGCCGACATAACCGTGCCAACACTTGACGGCCGGGTGACGCTGCGAGTTCCGGCCGGGACGGACAGCGGCAAGACATTCCGTATCAAGGGCGAGGGTGTTCTGCACAGCAATGGCACCCGCGGGGATCTCCTGGCCACCGTCGAGGTGGCTGTGCCCGCCGAGCTGGATGATGAGACCCGCCGGCTGCTCGAGGAGCTCAAGGCCAAAGAACCGGCAGACGTTCGTGCCCACCTCGAGGCCCTGCGATGAGCCGCGAAGAAACTGCCGTTTACATAATCTCAGTGGCCGCTGAGCTGGCCGGCATCCATCCGCAGACTTTGCGAATCTACGAGCGCCGGGGCCTCATTGCGCCGTATCGGACTCCGGGTGGAACCCGCCGCTATTCCGAGTCCGACCTCGAGCGGCTTCGGGCGATTCAGGCTCTGACTCAGGCCGGGGTCAACCTCGAGGGTGTGAGGCGAATTCTCGAGCTTGAAGGAGCTATCGAGTTGCTCCAGACCCGGCTCGATCAGCTAAGGGGCCAGGTGGCAGATGCCAAGGCGGGGGCAATGGAGTCCCTCTCCAGTTTGCCCGATATTCTCCGCCCAACAATCCAGGAGCTCCTCGAGGGTTAGCTTGTCGGCTTGTCGGGTGACGGTTAGCCCGAAGTCAGGTCGCCGGTTTGGGCTCGCTGGGCGCCACCTCGGTCTCGCGAGCCTTATTCGCGAACGGAGTTGCCCGGTAGATGGTGGCGAAAAAGCGGCTGAGCCGCTGACGTCGCTCGTCGCGACGATGGGCCATGGCCTCGGTTGCTCTAGCTGTGGGAGCAGCACCGGCGAGATCCCGCAGGTGGGCTGACATATATTCGGGTGTGGTTTTCAACATGAGCATCTCCTTGTCCTGGCTGAGGCCAACGTATCGGCAACGTCGCCTGCTGCCATCGGTACCGCTACCTAGAAATAGGGCTGGACACCACCCAAATCCACCCGGAGGCACTACCTAGTAGGTAGCAGCCCCTGCTGAGAGGCGGTTTCCACTGCGTCCTCCCGTGTGGAGGAGTCCAGCTTGGCAAGAACCGCCGAGACGTGGTGTTCGACAGTCCGGGGTGAAACAAACAACCGGTCGGCGATCTCGATGTTTGAGAGACCCTCGTCGAGAAGTTGGAGCACTTCAGCCTGGCGGGCGGTGAGACCGGCGCCATGTTCTCTGGTCGTTCGGCCTTTGCCGCGCGACACCGACACTCCTTGATCCCTGAGAGCCATCCTGAGTTTGGCGGCTACTGCGGTGGCCCCGAGCGTGTCGAATACGTCGAGGGCTTCCAGTTGGGCGGTTTGGTCACCGCGAGCTAAGGCGATCGCCCTCTCGTAAGGGCATCCGATCGTCGACCACATTTCGGCAGCCGCCATGGGCTCGCCCTCGATGACCAGCCGATAAGGCTCGGCGATACCCCCCGGCACCTCAGACAGCTCCCCAAGTTTCCATAACCACAGGGCGATCGATCCTGGGGACCATCCGAATCCGATCTCGAGCCCAGCCTCCATGACGTTTCCGATGTCGTCTATCGGGATGTCGTCACGTCCGGAGATCCAGGCGTGCTCGGCAACCGCGATTGCGGCGGGGCCCAACCGTTGGAACTCGTTAGCAACGTGAGCCATCTCCCACGCTTCTGTCAAGATGGTCTGGGCCGAGTTCCGGCCTCTTCTCGCTTCGATGGCGCCGAGGACAGGAAGAGCGACCATCTGAGTGATTGCGCTGCTGTCGAGTTGGTCTCTTGCCAGGTCTTCTGCTTGGCCCCATTCACCCTTGAGTTCTAGAACTCTCGCGTAGATCGCCGTCGAGTAGCTCTCGAGGGTTGGCAGCTCATGCCGGGCGGCTGAGGCGATTGCCCTCTGTGCATAGTCCGATGCTGTCGGGAGATCCCGGAACTCGGCGGCTGCCCAGGCGTGGTTGAGCAGTGCCCGGCTCTCTTCATACCACTGGCCTGCGGTTTCGGAACGGTCTCGAGCCTCATCGAGGCTGGCCCGACCGTCCGGATAGTTGGCGATATTGGCCACGAGTCCCCTGTGGTTGAGGGAGCGGATGATGATCCGTTCATCGACATCGGGGCCGGCGGCCTCCAACGTTTGGTCGACGAGCTCGGACGTGGCGGCGTTATCGCCGGCCATCATTGTCAGGTAGGCGTTGGCCTCGAGTGCCCTGGCAAGGTCAGAGCCGTCCGGGTCCGGCCCGAGAACTTCCACGGCCTGACGGACGAGTTGTTCGGCTCGGCGACCCTCCCCGGCGTTCTCATAGAGGTGCGCGGCCTGGGCGAGGGCGCCCGACTCCGCTCTCTGGTCGCCTACCTCCCGGTAGTGGAGAACTGCCTGTTCGTTCAGGTCTATCGCCTGGCTGATGTTGTCTACCAGGAACTCTTCCCGTGCCCACTCGTCGAGGATGGGGCCTCTTGCGTCCGGGTCGAGAAGGTCGAGGTGTGAAGTTAGCTGTCGGAAGTGCTCGACGGCCTCCCGATGGCTCCCCACAGCCGCCGCAGCCCGGGCCGCTCCAGGTGCGAGTTCGAGCAGTCGGCTGATGTCATTGGCCTGGCGGGCATGGTGGACGAGACGAGCCGGGTCGGTCTCAGGGGGGAGAGATTCGAGGACCCTGCGGTTGGTGGCCGTCCGCTCGCTCCTTGTCAACGAGGCCTCAACCGCCCGTCGGATCAGTTCGTGGCGGAAAGCCACCCACTCACCCTCGACTGTCAGCAACCCGCGGCGTTCGCACTCAGCAAACTCACTCTCAGCTGCACCAGTGAGTCGCAGGACCTCCAGTCTGGCGACGGGCTCTGGAATCACCGAAAGGATCTTCAACATCTCCCGGGCCTCGGAAGACAGTTTCCCTACCCTGGCCATAACC
>CAXMOO010000025.1:0-8358 GCA_964195005.1 uncultured Gammaproteobacteria bacterium | reverse complement strand
AACGTTTCCACTACCTGAGCCTCCGGGAGTGGCGCCGTCAGCCGTATCACCGGCTCACCCTGAAAGAACACTTCACCTTCCGGGATGGCTGCCACATCACCGGAAAAGCGGAAGCTCGACAGGTATTGGAGAAACTCAGGTGTGAACCGATCAAGCGAGGCCAGGTAATCGACCGCAGCTGGTTGAAATCGGAAATGCTCGAGGCCGCTCAGAGCATCCTCGAGGCCTGCTGCCACCAGGAAACGCCGATTGGGTGGCAGATTGCGCACGAAGAGATCAAAGGTGGCGGGGTCACTCGCCCCGGTGGCGTGGTACGCCTGGGCCATAGTGAACTCGTAGAAATCAGTGAGCAATGCCAGGTTGTCGTTCCCGACCCATGCTGTCACTCGATTCCCCCCGGAGCAGGTTGGTAATCGTCCATTCGGTGTCTCACAGCATAAGACGGGAGATCCGGCTGTCGCTTTCCCGCCAAAGCCCTATCGACCTGCTTGGGCGCCGGCCTCAGCCAACGGGAAATAGGCCTGGCCCGCGTACTGCATGAGCATACGATGTGAGGAGAAGGGGAACGCCGAGGACACGATGGCTTCTTTCATCATCGCTACCCATGCCTTGGGGATGTTGTCTCCATCTCGCGTGTAGTAGAGCGGGACTATTTCTTGTTCGAGGAGGGCGTAGAGCGAGTCGGCATCCTCGCCGTCCGGCCTGCTCTCGAGGCCTGGAGGCCCAAAGGACCACCCATTCTCGCCATGGCGGGCTGCTTCATCCCACCACCCGTCTGGCACACTGAGGTTGAGGGCTCCATTCATCGCCGCCTTCATGCCGGAAGTGCCGCTGGCCTCCTTCGGGGGTGTCGGGCTGTTGAGCCAAACATCGCTGCCACCCGTGAGAAGCTGGCCGAGGGCCATGTCATAATTCTCGACGAAGAAGAGGTGGCCGCGAAATTCAGGACGCTGGGACAGCTCCACCACGCGGCGAATGAGTTCCTGGCCCTCCTGGTCCGCGGGATGAGCTTTACCGGCGAACACAACCTGCACCGGCTTCTCCGGGTTGGTGAGGATGGCCTGGAGGCGGGGAAGGTCGTGAAGGAGGAGGGTGGCTCGCTTATAGGTCGCGAAGCGGCGGGCGAAGCCAATGATGAGCCGATCGAGCGGCAGCATCTCACCAATTTCCTTGAGCCGATCGGGTCCCAGTCCGTGGCGGCTCGCCTGGGAACGAATCCGCCGGCGGATTTGGCGGGTCATGACATCCTTCTGAGCCTGGTGGGCATGCCACAGCTCATCGTCGGGGATTGCCCGAATCTTTTCATCCCAGGCGGCTGAATCCGCCAGCCGGACAGGCCAATCGGACCCGAGGGCGTCACTGAATACTCGATGTATCGAATGCCCGACCCAGGTGGCGACGTGGACACCGTTAGTGATCGCCGAGGCGGGGCCTCCAATCAGGTGGTTCCATTGCTGGCTCGCCACCTGGCCATGGCGCTGGCTGACACCGTTAACAAACGAAGAAAACCTGATGGCGAGCGCTCCCAGGTCGAAACCCTCGTCGTGCTCCCTTGTTTTGCCCATGTCGGCGATGGTGCCCGGCTCAATCCCGGGGAAGAGATAGTCGGCGTAGCGCTGCACTTCGCCAGGGTCGAAGCGCTCGTTCCCGGCGGGAACTGGAGTGTGCAGAGTGAAAAGTGTCTTGGCCCGGATACCGATCCGTGCCTTGTCGAAACTGGCGCCTTCCTCCATTCGCCTTACAGTCCGCGCCAGGAGACTGAAGGCGGAGTGCCCCTCATTGACGTGCCACACTGCCGGGGCGATGCCGAGCTTCCTGAGGACCTTGACGCCTCCAACACCGAGAACCAACTCCTGGGCGAGGCGCATGTCCCGGCCCCGCACATAGAGGAGGTGTGTGATGGTGCGGTCGGAAGGATCGTTTTCCGGGAGGTCGGTGTCCAGAAGAATCAGCGGCACCCGGCCTACTTGAAGTTTCCAGGCTGCCACTCGCACGGTCCTTCCCGGAAAGTCGAGGTCGACTTTCAGGTGCCCGCCGCCGGGAGATCTGACCGGATCCACCGGCAAGCGCGAAATATCCATAGCCGGGTAGTAGTGCTGCTGATCTCCGTCCGGGTCAACCGCCTGCCGGAAATAGCCCAGGTGGAAAAGCACCCCGATCGCCACCATCGGGATACCCAGGTCGGAGGCCGATTTCAGGTGGTCACCAGCCAGCACTCCGAGACCACCGGAATAGAAAGGAAGCTCGTGATGGAGGCCATATTCGGTGCACATATATGTCACCGGGCCGTTCAGCGGTGGGACCTGCTTCGATGACCACGTGTCGTCCTCCGTGAGGTAGGCATCGAATCGACGAACGACGTCCTTGTAAGCGTGCACGAAGCGGCTGTCGTTATGGAGGCGATCCCAGGTTGCCATGTCGGTTCCCTGCAAGAGTGATATGGGGTTCTCGGCCTCGGCCCAGCGTGTCGGATCTACATGCCCCCACATGGCCGTAGCAGTGTCGTCCCACGACCACCAGAGGTTGTGAGCGAGGTCGTAGAGCCGATCGAACTCGTCGGGCAGTGCGATCTGGGCACCGGGAATGGTTTGAATGTCGACCTGCATCAAAGAAATCTCGGTTAGGGGGGATGGCGACTTTAGGCGGCCCGGGGGTCAGGGGCCAGCGCACCCTAAACTTGGTGGCCGTGCCGACTCCTACCTCAATCGTCGACTTCCGGTCAGATACAGTCACTCTTCCAACCGACGAGATGCGCCAGGCCATGGCTGGTGCCGAGGTCGGGGACGCTGTATACGGCGAGGATGCCACCGTTCGCGCCCTGGAGGAGACAACCGCCTCCATCGTGGGGACGGAGGCAGCCGTCTTTGTGCCCTCCGGGATCATGGCCAATCAGCTGGCGATATCCCTGCTGACGGAACCCGGCGACGAGATCTTGTGCGACGAGTGGGCCCACATTCGCAACTACGAGCTGGGAGCTGCCAGCTACTTCTCCGGGGTTTCTTTCCGCACGGTTGACAATGACGACGGCTCGGTGCGGCCCGGTGATGTCGAGCGCCTATTGGGCGGGCCGGCCTCGAGGCCATCGGCAGTGAAGATGGTGTGCATCGAGAACACTCAACGCCTCGGGGGGCAACGTTGCCCCCCTCGAGGAGATACTCGAGTCCGCAGGCGCCGCTCATGGCCTCGGAGCCTCAGTCCACCTCGACGGCGCTCGCTTGTGGAACGCGGCGGTAGCGGCGGGGGAGCTGCCCCGCTCGTTCGCAGCCGGTGCCGACACCATCAGCGTGTGCTTCTCCAAGGGTCTGGGGCCCCGGTGGGTTCGGCGTTGTGCGGGTCGGCTGATCTCATTACCGGGGCCCGGTCCGCCCAGCGCCGATTTGGCGGCGACATGCGCCAGGCCGGCGTCCTGGCTGCAGCCGCTCTGATCGGGTTGCGAGACCGCGACCGGCTGTTTGAGGATCACGCCAGGGCTGGAGACCTACGATCCGGCCTGAGTGAGATTTTTCCCGAAGCAATCGGGGGAGGCCCTACCAACATGGTGACCCTGAACGATGACGCTTTGCCGATGACTGGAGAAGAGTTTGTGGACCGGATGCGTGAACAGGATGTGCTGGTCAGCTTGATAAGGCCGGGAGTGGTCAGGTTCGTAACTCACCGCGACGCGGCTGTCGCCCAGGCTTTGTCCGCAACTAGTGGTCTGGCGGGGAAATAGCGTCGTGTTTTTTGTGCGAAGGACAAACGGGGAACTCGGTGCCGGCGGCCGGTAACCGCTGCTTCCGCCTCCGAGTCACATAGGCCATGGGCTACGCCATTCTTTTTCCAGGTCAGGGAAGCCAGTTCGTCGGCATGGGCGCCGATCTGTTCGATCTCAGCCCGGCGTTTCTGGGAGAGGCCGCCGACGAGGTGCTGGGATGGTCGTTGCGCTCTATTTGCCTCGTGGGACCCGAGGAGGCTCTCACGAGCACGGACAAGGCCCAGCCTGCCCTTTATGCAGTGGCATACGCTCTTTGGGCTGAGCTCTCTGCACTTGTTACCGAAGACCCGCGAGCGGCCGCCGGCCATTCCCTCGGCGAATACACTGCCCTGGCTGCAGCCGGTGTATTCGACTACCAAACCGGTCTCGGGCTGGTGGCGGCGCGGGGCCTGGCAATGGCCCGGGCGGCCGAGCAGGAGTCGAGCGGAATGGTGGCCGTCCTGGGCGTTGATCAAGACCGGGCTGAGGAGGCTGCTGCCACACGGCGCGATCACGAGGGCAGACTGTGGGTGGCCAATCTCAATGCGCCGGGCCAGATCGTGATGGCCGGTGGCCTGGATGATCTGGAGTGGTTTGCCGAGCACGGAGGTGAGTATGGGGCGCGACGGGTGGTGCCGCTCAAGGTAGCGGGAGGCTTTCATTCCCCCTTCATGGAGCCGGCCGTCGAGCTTCTGGCTGAGGCTGTCGACGGTGTCAGCTTTAGTGCGCCCCGGTTTCCGGTATGGGCCAACCTGACGGCAGCTCCGGTCGATGATGTGCGCACATCCCTTCTGCAACAGGTGGTTTCACCTGTCAGGTTTGGTCAGAGTCTTCAGGCGATGGCCGGCGCCGGGATCGACACGTTCGTTCATGTTGGGCCGGGGGATGTCACTGCCAGCATGGCCAAGAGGACGGTTACCGACGCCCGGATAATCACGGTTCGCAGCGTCGAGGACCTGGAAGAGGCCGCTAGCCAATTGAATTCACCATAAGATGACCGCTCCGGAGGTACGAGTGCGGAATGCGTCAATTACAGGATGGGGCAAGTGTTTGCCTCCCACGCTTCTCACCAATCACGATCTCGAATCGATCGTCGACACCGACGACGAGTGGATAACCACCAGAACCGGCATCAAAGAGCGCCGGATCAGCCACGTTCCTCTTTCGGATCTGGCTGCATTGGCCGGGAAACGAGCCTTAGCTGCCGCCGGCGTCGAACCGGAGGACGTTGATCTGGTCATGGTCGCGACCTGCACCCCCGACACGGTTATGCCTTCCACTGCCGGCATGGTCCAGAGCAAGCTGGGCGCAACCACTGCCGGGGCTTTTGACCAAAATGCCGCCTGCTCCGGCTTCCTGTACAGCTTGATCTCGGCTTCGGGCATGGTGGCGTCCGGTGTCATAGACACCGCGCTGGTGATCGGAGCAGATGTCCTCACCCATCTGCTTGATTTCACGGATCGGAGCACTGCAGTTCTCTTCGGCGACGGAGCCGGCGCAGTGGTGGTCCAGGCCACGGAAGAAGATGCCGGCATCGTTGCTTCCAGGATGGGCTCCGACGGATCCGTCGCTGAGATACTGTGGGTCGAGGGGAGCGGTTCAGCCACCGGCCACACTGAGGTCGAGCGTAACCATCGTCTTGGCGCCATCTCGATGAACGGTCCCGAGGTGTTCAAGCGGGCAGTGAAGGCGATGGGTGACGCATCGTCCGCGGTGATCGAAGAAGCGGGCTGGAGCGTCGATGACGTCGACCTGCTTGTTCCTCACCAGGCCAATGTGCGGATCATCGACGCTACCGCCCGGCGGCTCAAGCTGGACTCATCGAAGGTGTTCGTCAACATCGCCTCGTACGGCAATACCTCGGCTGCGACAATTCCCATCGCTCTTACCGAAGCCCTGGAGAATGGACGAGTGCAGCCAGGATCCAAGCTGGTTTTCGCCGCCTTTGGCGCCGGTCTGAGCTGGGCCGCCATCGCTCTCAAGTTTGGTTCGAGGGTTACACCGATTTCCGAAATCGATGAGGAGCTTCCGGCCACAGACGCCACGGTTTTTGACCTGCTGGCAGATAACTTCGCCTACTTCGGAGGCGGTCCGCGGGGATGACCTCACGGGTTGCCCTGGTCACTGGAGCCTCGCGGGGCATCGGCCGTGCTATTGCCGAACAACTGGCAGCCGATGGTCACCGGGTGGCCGTTAACTACATTCGCTCCCGGGACGAAGCCGAGGCAGTCGCGAAAGAGATCCGCGCGAGGGGGGGAGAGGCGAAGTCCGTTGGTGCCGACGTCGGCTCCGACGATGCTGTTGCTGGTTTGTTCCAGGAAGTGGAGTCATCGCTCGGACCGGTGGAGATCCTCATCAACAGCGCAGGAATCACCCGCGACGGGCTGTTGTTGCGCATGAAGGTCACCGATTGGGATGACGTCCTCGCAACTAACTTGCGCTCGGTCTTCTTGTGCACCAAGGCGGCGCTGCGCCCGATGGTCAAGGCCCGCTGGGGCCGGGTGATTTCAGTTACGTCGGTTGCCGGCATCAGCGGAAACGCCGGCCAGGCCAACTACTCGGCCGCTAAGGCGGGGATTATCGGCTTCACTAAGGCTGTTGCCAAAGAAGTTGGGTCGCGAGGCATCACGGTAAACGCCATCGCCCCCGGTTTTATCGAAACCGATATGACCGCGGAGCTCGATGACGCGACCCGGGCGGAGGTGCAGCGGCGAGTAAGTGTTGGGCGCTTTGGCACCCCGCAAGAGATTGCGTCTGCTGTTGGCTATCTTGCCGGTGAGCAGGCGGGATATGTGAACGGCCAGGTTGTCGTCGTCGACGGCGGACTGGCGATTTAGGAGGAGGAAAAGAGTGGACCGTGCAGAAGTCGAGAGCAAACTGACCGGCCTTTTGGTCGACGAGCTGGGAATCGATCGTGACAAGATCACGATGGATGCCCGCTTTGAGGAGGATCTCGAGATCGACTCGTTGGGGGTTGTCGAGCTCCTGATGGCTCTGGAGGACAACTTCAGCGTGAAGATCCCCGACGAAGAGGCTGAGAAGATCGGCAACGTTGGTGAGGCCGTCGATCTCGTAATCAACAAGCTCGGCTGACATGGCAGGCCGGCGCGTAGTCGTCACCGGGCTGGGAACCGTCAATCCGATTGGCGGAGATGTCGACGGGTTCTGGAAGCAGGCGCAAAGCGGCGTCTCCGGCGTCGGGACGATCTCGGCCTTCGATGCCTCCCACCTCAAGGTGAGCATTGCCGCCGAAGTCGCCGATTTCGATCCCGAGCGTTATCTCGACAAGAAGGAAGCCCGGCGTATGGATCGCTACGCCCAATTCTTCTGGGCCGCCACCTCCCAGGCCATGTCCGACAGCGGTCTCGACTTCACCGGAGATGATGAAGGGGCCACCAGGGCCGGCGTAGCCGTGGGCTCCGGCATCGGGGGCGTTATCTCCTTTCAGGACAATCTCGACGTAATGCGACAACGGGGTCCCGATCGAATAAGTCCCTTTGCCATCCCCCAAATCATTTCGAACATGGCGGCGGGTCTGGCTTCGATTTCATTCAATCTCCTCGGCCCCAACACGGCCACTGTCACCGCCTGCGCCGCTTCTGCCAACGCCATCGGCGACGGAGCCGAGATCATCCGCCGTGGTGATGCCGACGTCATGGTCGTCGGAGGAGCCGAAGCTCCGGTGTGCGAGTTTGCCGTGGCGGGATTCGCCCAAACGCGAGCTTTGAGCACCCGCAACGACGACCCCGCGGGTGCCTCGCGACCGTTCGACGCGGACCGCGACGGTTTCGTAATAGGTGAAGGCGCCGCCGTATTGATCCTGGAAGAGCGCGAGCGAGCTCTCGCCAGGGGGGTGAGGATTTACGGAGAGTTCCTTGGCTACGGGATGTCGGCAGACGCCTATCACATGACGTTGCCGCGGCCCGGCGGCATGGGAGCTGCCCGAGCCATGCAAAACGCGCTTGACGATGGCGGTTTGGACGCCACCGACATCGGTTACATCAACGCCCACGGCACATCAACCCCCGCCAACGACTCAACCGAGACGGCGGCTATCAAGTTGGTTTTCGGAGACCACGCCGCCCGGATACCGATTTCGTCTACCAAGTCCATGACAGGGCACCTGCTTGGTGGGGCCGGTGCTTTGGAGTCGCTGGTGTGTCTACTGGCGATCCGGGACGGCGTGCTGCCGCCGACCATCAATTACACGACGCCGGATCCCGAGTGTGATTTGGACTACGTGCCAAACGAGGCCCGGAACGTTGAGATCAGCCGCGCCATGACCAACAGCTTCGGATTCGGGGGGCATAACGTCGCCCTGGTATTCGGAGCCCACGACTAGTCCGAACTCCGCGACCCCGCTATGCCCGTTCATCTTGTGCGCCACGGTGAGGTTAATAACCCCGGTCGAGTGGTTTATGCCGATCTGCCCGGCTTCGGCCTGAGCGATCGGGGTAGATCCGAAGCCCGGGCGGCCGCCGGGCACCTGGCGGGGATAGGGGTGGATCACATTTGCACTTCGCCGCTGCAGAGGGCCCGGGAGACTGCCGCGGTGATCTCCGAAGCGACCGGCGCCGGGGTCGAGCGCCGCGACGACCTGGTGGAGTGGCATCTGGGGAGGCGTT
>CAXMOO010000024.1:0-5853 GCA_964195005.1 uncultured Gammaproteobacteria bacterium | reverse complement strand
ATCGCCATCTTCCAACCAGGTCCCAAGTGTCAGCTCGATCGGAAACTCTGTGCCGTCCCGCTTGACCCCTGCCACTTCCACGGGCTTTCCGATGATGCGGGTTTCGCCCGTGGACACGACCCGTGAAATTCCTTCATGGTGCGCATCGTGGAAGCGGTCCGGGATCAGAATCGTCAACGGTTGACCGATGACCTCATCTGCTTGGTAGCCGAACATCGCAGTTGCCCCACCGTTCCACGAAATGATATCGCCGGAAGCGTCTGCAGCAACGATGGAATCCGTGGTGGTTTCGACGATGGACTGAAAAACTTTGTTCTTGTTCGTCGTCACGGGCGAGATTCTACTTCCGAGAACCCTCAGCGCCCTACATCCGACGCGGATCCGTACTTGGTGGCGAGTTGAATCATCGAGACGGTTGGGATCGCACACCCGAAGGCACTCGAAGCGATCAGCCGGCTCGCTGGGGCTCACCTCAGCGAGCCGACCAGATGGCCTCGCACATAACGGCAACACTCAGTGTCATGCTTGGGGTTGGCCCGGCGGGTTGGTTCTGCATAACGGCGCCCACGGTTTTTCCCATTGGGGGTTCGAGTCCCTCCACCCGCACCTTCCTTTGAGCGAGCGCCTCCTCAGCTACTCGAGGCCCAGCTCTCGCTCCTCTTCAACCCGGGGCTCGAGTTTTCGATCCTGGATGGTGCGGACACAGGAATTCCAACGCAAGATGGAGAGGTCGTTGCCCGCGGGCCGAATAGCGGCCGCCCGCTCATACCAGTCCATCGCATCCCGGAAGCCTTCGTAAGCGAACCCCCGGGCCGGGCCCCGATTGAGAAACGCCCGCGCCTCGCGCTCGGAGATGATCCCCGCGTAATAGGCACGCTGATACTCATCCTCAAGTCCGTCCAGGTGCTCACGGGCGGCCCGGGGCGAGCTGACCGAAGTGCTCTGCCCGAACTCATCGGTGAGGGCGAGGATGAGCGTGACAATCGCCCGCTGGTTGTCTGGCTCGACCGCCAGAATATCCCGGCATATGCTCTTCGCCAGAGCCGGCTGCTGGAGAAGCCGGTAATGCTCTGCCATTTCCACCGCGGCGGGAAGACCGTCCTGCGTGATCTCTTTGAGCTCGAAATCGTCCGGTTCTACCGACGCTTGCATTACCAGGCCACTCTACAGTCGGAGGACGAACCACCCGCACACGGCGGTACCGATGGTCGCCAATCCATAGAAGAGCCATGCCCGCCGCCCCAGCCATGGAAAGCCCAGATCCACCAGGGCATACCTGAAACGGTGAGCTCCGTGAAATAGGCTCAGCGACACCAGCAGGAACAGGTAGGCACGGCCCAGGGGATGCCGCACAGCGTCGAGGAGCTCCTCCTCATCGAGCCAGTCGGCCGCCACCGCGATGCTGGTCAAGAACACGGTCACCGGCATGAAAAACGCCGACATGACCCCCCCGGCCGAAAACAGCAGCCACCACAGCGGCGTTGCCGGTCTGGATTCGGCGGTCACTTCAACACCAGCCATGCCAGCACCGCCGACGCCACAACCCAACCCAGGTAGTTGGCGCCGGCGATGAGCCGCGGGTCGACTTGTTCGTCGTCCCGCCAGAGCACCAACACCTTCGGGGTGAGATTGATCCACGTGATCGAATGAAACAAGAGAGCGGCCAACACGATCGCGTGTAGCACCAGGCCGACCGGACTATCGAGAGCATCGAAGAGCCCGGAGAAGGAGCCGGGATCATCAGCCCGCCAGATCACCACCATGAGGAAAAGGGCATAGGCCACAACGAACACGCTGGTGAGCTCACGGAGCATGAAGACCAGGTAGGTTCGCTTGCGCAGCCACCACGTGGCCGGCAGCTTGCGAACGTAGTGCCTATCCACCGGGCAGCAGCATCGATTTGACCCAGTCGGTGGCGTACGAGAGCTTCGCCATCTGGATGGCGCCGGCCGGATCGACCTCCTTGGGGCACACCCGGGTGCAGTCGCCAACGTACGTGCACTCCCAGATACCCTCATGACTGGTAACGACGTTCGCTCGTTCGGCCTTTCCTCCATCGCGTGAATCGAGGTTGTAGCGCTGGGCCAGCGCCAGCGCCGCCGGGCCGATGAAGGTCTCGTCGAGCCCGTAGACGGGGCACGCTGAGTAGCACAGCATGCAGTTGATGCACATGCTGAACCGCTTATAGGTGGCCAGTTCGCCCGGCGATTGCAGGAACTCGCCTTCTTCGATTGGCTTGGGATCGGCGGGCATGAGCCACGGCTTCACGGTGGGCAGCGTGTCCATGAAGTTTTCCATGTTGATCACGAGGTCACGAGCGACCGGGAAGTGGGCGAGCGGTTCTATGCGAATCGGCTCGGGGTGAAACTCGTTCACAAAGGTCTCGCAGGTGAGCCGTGGCTCACCGTTGACCATCATGCCACAGCTCCCGCACACTCCCATCCGGCACGCCCACCGGAAGCTGAGGGTGGCGTCGACCTCTGCCTTGATGTGGTTGAGAGCGTCAAGCACCACATCGTCGTCCCGATATGGAATCTCGTAGCGCTGAAAGCGCGGCTCGGTTTCCTCGTCGGGGAGAAAACGGAAAACATCCATCACCACCGGTCGACCCGACAGGTCCGAATCAGTCGGTGCCATAGGTTCGCTTCCCGGGGGGCCAGCGGGTTATCACGACGTCGCGGTAGTCGATCCTGGGGTCGCCGTCGGTCTGGTAGGCCAGCGAGTGGTTGAGGAAACGCTCATCATCCCGCTCGGGGTGATCGGTGCGCTGATGGGAGCCCCGCGACTCCGTCCGGGCGAGGGCGCTGTGCGCAATCGCCTCTCCCACATCCAACATGCACTCCAATTCGAGCGCTGCGGTCAATTCGTAGTTGAAGGTCCGGCTCGTATCGGTCAGCTTCACGTTCTCGAAGCGCTGCTTCAAGTTTCGGATCGTGTCACAGGCCTGTTGGAGAGAGGACTCGTCACGGAAGATGCCGGCCCCTTCCTCCAGTGCGTCGCCAAGGCTCGACCGCAGCCCGGCGACTGTTTCGCCTCCACCGGCTCCGGGCGACAGCCATTCCGTAATACGCTGCCTCTGGGCTTCCTGCCCGGTCCGTAACGCAGCCAGCGAAACGTCCGGGGTTTCGCCGGCAAAGCGGGCGGCCGACCTGGCGGCTCTGGCGCCGTACACCAGCAGCTCCGTCAGGGAATTCGAGCCGAGCCGATTGGCACCATTGACGCTGACACAAGCACACTCGCCGGCGGCAAAGAGCCCCGGCTGCAATGTCCGGGCCTCCACGTCGGTATCGATTCCCCCCATCATGTAGTGGACCACGGTACGCACCGGAATGGGCTCGGTGACGGGGTCGATTCCAACGTAACGTACGGCCAGTTCCCGCACCATCGGGATCTTTCTCGTGATGGTCCGCTCACCAAGGTGTGTCAGATCGAGGTTGACGTAGTCGCCGTGCGGTCCCTCGATCGTGCGCTCCTTCTCCCGCTCGTGGATAAACGCCTGCGACAGACGGTCACGAGGGCCTAGCTCCATTGTTCGCTTTTGCGGGTGGTTGGGATCGTCAAGCTCGAGGGGCTCGCCGAGGTCGTAATCCTGCAGATATCGGTAGCCGTCCCGATTGACGAGGACGCCACCTTCTCCCCTGGCGGCCTCGGTAATCAGGATGCCGGTCCCCGGCAACCCGGTCGGATGATATTGGACGAACTCCATGTCCTTGAGTGGAACCCCGGCCCGGTAGGCGAGGGCCATGCCGTCGCCGGTCTTGATGTTCGAATTCGTCGTGAATGGGTACACCCGCCCGGCCCCACCGGTGCAGAGGATGACGGCTCTGGCGCCGATGGCGTGCACTTCGCCGCTTTTCAGCTCGATAGCAGTCACCCCGTGGGGCCGGCCATCCTCCAGCACCAGGCTCGTCACAAACCATTCGTCGTAGCGGACGATGGAGTCGAACTTCAGCGAGGTCTGGAAAAGGCTGTGGAGCATGTGAAAACCCGTCTTGTCGGCCGCATACCAGGTCCTCTCGGTTTGCATGCCGCCAAAGGGCCGCACAGCAACTTCGCCGTCCGGCTCCCGGCTCCAGGGACACCCCCAGTGCTCCAGTTGGATCATCTCGGCCGGTGCCTCCGACACGAGCACCTCCACCGCGTCCTGATCGGCCAGCCAATCCGAGCCGGAGATGGTGTCGTACGCGTGGTCATCCAGTGAGTCGTTGTCCTTGATCACCGCCGCCGCTCCGCCTTCGGCCGCGACGGTGTGGCTGCGCATCGGGTAGACCTTCGAGATAACGCCGACCGAGATCTCCGGGTAATCCTCGGCGATGGCGATGGCAGCCCGGAGGCCGGCTCCGCCGCCTCCAACGATGAGAACATCGTGCACCGGCACGTCCACTAGTGGTCTGCCGCGCAAATAACGTGCACAGGAATTGTGTGGCGGCGCACTAAGAACCCTCACCGAGCATGGAACGATCGTAGTCGCCAGACCGCAGCGCTCCCGTCCCGGACCCTTCACGACCGGGTACGCTTACCATTCTCCCTGTTGCGAAAGACCGGTGTCCGGCGAGCCGACTGAAGATGGGCGAGAGAGTCAAATGAAGCTCCAATTGTTCAAGACCTTGTGGGGTGCAGTCGGAGCCGGATCTCCTCATCCGACATTGAAAGAAGCAATCCCAGCCGTAGCCGCCGCCGGGTTCGATGGCGTTGCCTTCGCGCTCATAGCCCATCAACTAGAGCCCCGGATCGGGTCCCTCCAACAGCTGCGGGAGCTGTCTAACGAACATGGTCTCGGCATCGCCACGCTGGTCCAGACGTCTGGAGATACCGTTGAAGACCACCTCAAACGGCTCCGATCAGAGTTCCAGGAAGCAGCTCCCCTGGAAAGCCGCCACTTGATCTGTCACGGCGGTCGGGACGCATTCGATGATGGCCAGGCAGTGCAATTCTACTCCGAGGCTCTCAAGATGGAGGACGACCTCGGACTCACGGTGGCCCATGAGACGCACCGCTCCCGGATCCTCTACAACCCCTGGACCACTGCCCGCATGCTCGAGCGATTCGAGAACCTCAAGCTGGCCCTGGATCTCAGCCACTGGGTGGTGGTGGCCGAGCGCCTGATCGACGATCAGCTTGACATCATCCGCGCCGCAGCTGCGCGCACCATCCACATCGATGCCAGAGTCGGATATCCGCAAGGGCCGCAGGTGCCCGACCCGAGAGCACCTGAATGGGCCGAAACATTGGAGAGTCACCTGCGGTGGTGGAACATGGCCTGGGATGAGCAGGAGGTGGCAGGCCTGCCCACCAGCACAGTCGTTCCGGAGTTTGGCCCGCCCCCATACCAGCAGACGCTCCCTCACACGGGCGAGCCCACGGCAGATCTGTGGGAGGTCGTCGACTGGATGGCCCAGCTCCTGCGAGTTCGGTTCGACGCCCGACCCGATCGATAGGTGGACGGCCTGCCAATCCGACTCAGAAGAATATTGCGCCCACTACCAGCAGAACGAGACCGCCCAGCCCCGCCCCCAGCAACGCGGCCGGAGACACGCGGTCTGGCAACCTGACGGCCAGGAACGGGTCCAGGGCTGTGACTAGACCGGCCAAGAGAGCGGCGCCGGCAACAGTGGCCAGTAATGCAACCAGTAACCATGGCCACAGCGCGCCGAGCACCGCAAGAGCCGCAGCCGCGACGACAACCGGCCGGCCACGACGGGGGATACGCTCCCACCCTTCCTGAACTTTCGCCGCCCAGCTTCGGAGCGTCGAACGCCGATGCAGCTGCGCCCTTCGTAATGCCTGAGCAAACTCATCCTGGTTCGCCGCCATGAAAACAAGCTCGTCATCACCGTCTCGAAGATGCAGCCC
>CAXMOO010000023.1:0-10483 GCA_964195005.1 uncultured Gammaproteobacteria bacterium | reverse complement strand
TTTGCCGAGGGGGACATGGCGACGATGAAGGAGATTCTTGCCGACAATGTCGCGTGGCATACGTCGGGACGCAGCAAATTCTCAGGAAGTAGGCAGGGGGTCGATGCCGTCCTGCAATTCTTCGGGGAGGTCTCGGCAGATGCGCAGATCGAGCAGGAACTCCATGCGATCCTGGCGGACGACGAGCACGTCGTGGTCCTCGTCAACTCCAAAGCGACTCGTGGAGATGACACGCTTGACGCTGAAACCATATTCGTGTTCCACGTGAACGATGGCAAGGTCACCGAGTGCTGGAGCACCAACTTCGACGAGTACGCAGCCGACGCCTTCTGGGGATAGGCCCTACGTCGGCCCTAGCTAGGAAGTGCGGCGCCCCAACCGTCGAAATGGGCGCCGCATTTTCGGGCGATCCCCACCATCTGATGGGTCCAGTGGTCGACGCCGGCCCGGGTGAGTGACATAGCGTCCGTGGTGCCCTTCACGAGCCACATGCGCCTGAGAATGGAGCCCTGCTTTTCGGTAGCGGCCGGATAACCCAGTTCGTTGAGGGCAGCGGCCAGGCAAGCAGCCGCCTCCCTGCTATCGGTGTAGAAGAAGTAGTCGAGGTTGAACTCAGCGCCGCTGTCCGCATGCGGAGCCAACATCTCCCACAGATGCTGATTCTTTGAGAGCTTGTCCTGTAGGTCGGCGTCGTAGTCGATGTCCACTCCCTGTCATTCGGCGCCAATGCGACTGCTCTTTATGCCATCTATACGGTGGTTCGGGCCCGGTCGAGCAGGAAGAACCAGAGCCGTAAACAGCCCTGCGAATGCAAGGGTGAGCCGGCGACACCCCGGGATTCACTGATAGCTAGTGGCCCCAGTCAGCTCCGGTAGGCAAGGCCCTTGTAGGAATCCACAAAACCGGCCGACGCGAGGATGGCGCCGAGCGGGGTATCTGCCGCCCGTTGCCCATCGATGGTCTCGATCTCTACTCGTCGGCGCCGGGCCGCCAGCAGGCGCAGCGTCTCAGCGGCCTGACCGAGCGAAACGTCATCAGTCGTGAACGTAAGGATCCGCCTCACACCTCGCTCAACGAACAGCACCAGCTGTCCGCCCACCGTCACCACATAGGCGCCGGCGCTTCGGCCGGGCCTGGCTCCCTGGCTCTCCGGCCAGGGGATCGCGGCCCCGTAGGGGTTGGCCGGGTCGGCTGCCGCCAGTAAGCGTGCGGCCCCGTCAGACGGTTGACGCAGCCGGTCGATGGCACCAAGTGATGAGAACTGGGCGCCACCAAGGCCTTCGACGAAGTATCCGCGCCGTACAAGACCGGCCTCCTCCTGGGCTCGCAGCACCGGATAGATGCCCGAGAAACCGCCCGGGATGCCTTCGGCCCTGACGATGTCCCGGGTGAGGACCCCGGTGCGCTCCAGAAGCTGATCAACAGTGGCCCTGGCCCTGGTGGTCACATCGACGCCGGGGTCGGCCAACGAAGACACCAGGTACCAGCGCCCGCTGCCTGCCGGAGGTGACATGGAGGGAAGCCGGGGACGGCGCCCCCCGGTAGCCCGCTTGACCTTTCCCCAGAGGAAGGCTCGCAGCGGGCCCAGTGTGTCGTTGGTGACCTCCCCTGCCCACACCAGATCCCATAGAGCGTCGAGCGTGGCTTGCGGATCGCCGCCTCCGGAGGCCTCATACAGCTCGCGGAAGAACGAGGCGCCCGACTCTCCCAGATGGAGGCGAATGCGGGCGTGGATGTCCTCCCCGGGTGGGTCGATCTCCGGGGCCGGTGTCAACAAGGAAATCTGATCTCTCATATACAGAGACACCCGACCGTCACGTGTTCCAAGTGGCCCCCGACCCACCCAAACAACTTCTCCCGACGCCATTAGCTGATCAAGAAGCTCTGGCCCGTACGACATGCGGCTTGGCAACACCTCGGTCTCGATGATCGAAGCGGGTACAGCAGCTCCTTGCAGCTGGCGCAGGATCTCGTACAGCCGATCGAGGCTCGACTGGCGGTTCCCAATGTGATGCCAGTTGGCAAGGAACTCAGCCAGAGCGGCCGCCTCCACCGGTTCCACCTCAGATCGGAGCCGGGCCAGCGACCGCCGCCGCAGACGTCGCAACACGTCGGTGTCCACCCACTCCTGACCCTCTCCCCCTGGCAAGAACGCCCCGGCAGCAACCCGTCCCGCTGCTTCGAGTCTTGTCAGAACCTCGCTCACCACGGCCGGCGCCAGGCCCAGCGCCTTGGCGGCCTGGCTCGAGGCAAAGGGACCGTGGGTACGGGCGAAGCGGCCCACCACATCTCCCAGTGAATCGGCCACCGGCTCCAGGAACGTGCCGGGAATCCCCTGCGGAAGAGCCAACCCGAGCGCATCTCGCACTCTGCCCGCGTCCTCAACCGCCACCCAGCGCCGCAGGGCCCCGACCCCAATCTCAAAGACCCGCTTGTCCGCCGACAAGGCCTCCAACATGGCATCGAGATCACCTTTCACCCTCGCTTCTAGATCGGCGCGATCGAGCGGGCCGAGATGCCGCAGCAGGTCGTGCAGGGCGTCGGCACTGCGGGCGTGGCGCTCCGGTGCCAGCCGCTGCAACTCGAGCTCAACGTCGGCAACAACCTCGGCGTCGAGCAAGCTGCGAAGCTCGGGCTCACCGAGCAACTCGGCCAGCAGTGCCCGGTCGAGGGTCAAAGCTGCGGCCCGACGCTCTGCCCGTGGCGCGTCGTACTCGTACATGTATGCGGCGATGAAGTCGAACGTGAGAGACGACGCGAAAGGGCTTGGGGAGTCGAGGGCTACATCGGTGACGCGGACCCGGCGGGCGCGGATGTCGGCTAGCAACTCGGTGAGAGCCGGCAAATCGAAGTGCTCCTGCAACACCTCGCGGTATGTCTCCAACACGATGGGAAAGGAGGGGTATTTGCGGGCGATCTTGAGAAGATCGGCGCTCCGGCGTCGCTGCAACCAGAGCGGAGTTCGATCGCCGGGCCGGCGCCGGGGCAGGAGCAGTGCCCTGCCGGCAGCCTCACGGAATCGCGAAGCGAATAACGCACTGTTGGCCGCTTCCTCCACCACCAGCTCCTCCACCTCTTCCGGTTCCAGCAAGAGCGCGTCCGACGAGGGGGGATCGTCCGCATCGGGGAAGCGGAACATCATCCCGTCATCGGTCCACATGCCGTCCACTTCTGCTCCCAGGGTGGCACGCAGCTTGTGCGACGCAGCCAACGACCACGGGGCATGGACTCTGGCGCCGAACGGCGACAGCACCACCAGGCGCCAATCGCCTATCTCGTCCCGGTAGCGCTCAATGACGATGGTGCGGTCGCTGGGAAGGGTTCCGGTGGCCTCTTGCTCCTCGGTGAGGAAGGCCGCCAAATTGGCCGCGGCCCACGGATCGAGCCGGTATCGCTCCACCAGGCGGTGCTCGGCCCTGGCCTGGTCGAGCCCACCGATCTCCCGAATGAAAGCGCCGATGGCACGACCCAGCTCGAGTGGTCGCCCCACCATGTCGCCGTGCCAGAACGGAAGCTGGCTGGGAGTGCCGGCCGGAGCCGGCGTGACTATGACCCGGTCGTGGTCGATCTCCCCGATAGTCCACGAGGACGACCCGAGCACGATGGTGTCTCCCACCCGTGACTCATAAACCATCTCCTCGTCGAGCTCGCCCACCAGGCCCCCCTCTGGCAGCACCACCCGGTACATACCCCGGTCGGGGATGGTTCCCGGATTAGTGACTGCCAACATGTGGGCCCCGGCCCTGGCAGAAAGAACCCCCTCGACCCGATCCCACACCAGACGGGGCCGCAGCTCGGCGAACTCGTCCGACGGGTAACGCCCCGCCAGCATGTCGAGCACTGCTTCAAAGGATCCACGGCCGATATCTGAATACGGGCCGGCCCGGCGAATGAGCTCGTAGAGGTCATCCACCTGCCAGTCGTCCATCGCCACCGCAGCCACTATCTGCTGAGACAAAACATCAAGCGGATTCTTGGGAATTTGTGTGGATTCGATCTCACCTCCGTACATGCGATCGACAACCACGGTCGCCTCCAACAGATCAGCCCGGTGCTTGGGGAACACCCGGGCCCGGCTGGGAGCTCCCACCTGGTGACCGGCCCGGCCCACCCTTTGCAACCCGCTGGCAACGCTGGTCGGAGACTCCACCAACAACACCAGATCCACCGCCTCCATGTCGATGCCAAGCTCCAGAGAGCTGGTCGCCACCACCGCTTTCAAATCACCACCCTTGAGCCGGTCCTCAATGCCAAGCCGCTGCTCACGGGACAGGGAACCGTGATGGGCCTGGGCAACCTCGTGCCCGGCCAGGTCGTTGAGTTGGCGGGCCAGGCGTTCAACCAGGCCGCGGCTGTTGCCAAAGACAATGGTCGAGCGATGCTTCTCGATCTCCTCGAGTAGCTTCGGGTACATCAGCGGCCAAATGGACCTGGTGGGTGGCTCGTCGGGCCCGCCAGGCGCCACCGCCAGGTCGGGCCGGGTCATGTCCTGCAGAGGCACCACAACCTGGATGTCGAGCTGCTTCTCCCAGGGGGCATCCACCACCGTCACCGGCCGCGGTTGCCACTCCTCACCCTGCAGCGTCCCACCACCGAGAAAGCGAGCAATGTCCGCCAGCGGACGTTGCGTGGCCGAAAGCCCAATCCGCTGGGGAGCGTCGGCCAGCTTCTCCAGCCTCTCCAACGTGAGTGCCAGATGCGAGCCGCGCTTGCTCCCTGCCACCGCATGCACCTCATCCACGATGACCCAGCGAACCGAGGCCAGCACTTCACGCACCTGGGACGTGAGCATCAAGTACAGGGACTCGGGTGTGGTGATGAGGATGTCGGGCGGATGACGCATCATCCGTCGCCGCTCGCCCGAAGATGTGTCCCCGGTGCGCATGGCAGTGGTCACCTCGGGCAACGTCACACCCCCGCGAGCCGCGGCGTTGGCAATGCCGGCGAGCGGCGCTCGCAGGTTGCGTTCGATGTCGTAAGCCAGAGCCTTCATCGGCGAGATGTACAGCACCCGGCAGCGCTGCTTCTCTTCGGGAGTTGGCTCGGCGTGAAGCCGGTCGATGGCATAGAGGAAAGCAGCCAGGGTCTTGCCCGACCCGGTGGGAGCGTGAATCAGCGTGTGGCTCCCCGAGGCAACCGCCGCCCATCCGTCCAGTTGGGCGCGGGTGGGCTCCGGGAAAGAGGACTCGAACCAATCCCGGGTGGGCTGCGAAAACAGCCCGAGGGCGTCGCCAGCTGAGTTAGCCACCTGGAAGCGAGACTAACGGCTGGGTGTGACAAGGGTTCCGGTGGGGACGGTCCCTCCGGCATGAGCCGGCGCGGGGCCGAAGAAGCTGAATCCGGCCATAAACTCGCTGCCGTGAACCGCTTTCACCAGCGTTACTGTGCCTCGGAAAAATGGCGCGATTTGATGGTCGGCGAAATCCTCCCCTGGGTCCTGGAAGGTGTCGAGCTCGATGGACCGGTGCTGGAAATCGGGCCTGGGCCCGGCCTCGTGACCGAGGCACTCGTGCGTTACGGAGTGGCCGACCTCACCACGCTGGAGATCGAGCCGGAGGGCGCCCAGCGTCTTCGCCTGCGTTACGGAAAGCGGGTGCAGGTGGAGACCGGCGACGCGGCCGCCATGCCGTTTCCGGAAGCGTCGTTCGCCGCGGTTGTCTGTTGCACCATGCTGCATCATGTGCCCACCGCAAATGGTCAGGATCGGGTGCTCGCCGAGGCCCGTCGAGTGCTGCGCCCGAATGGCATGCTGGCCGGCAGCGACAGTCGCACCAGTCTCGGCTTCCGGCTGATCCACCTCTTTGACGTACACAACCCGGTGGACCCGTTCACCCTTGTTGAGCGTCTGGTTGCGGCAGGATTCGACGGCGCAGTCGTCGATCCGGCAAAGAACCGCTTCCGGTTTAGGGCGACCGCGCCCCCCAGTGCATAGATCGGACTTGCGGCATTGGCCGCGACGGTGTTCGCCCCGGTCGTCGTGATGCCCTTGCGCACGGCAGTACGCATGTAGCCGCAAGTCGCGTTCCGCTACAAGTAGACGCCGGTCGGGCCCGGCCGGCTGGTTACATGGAGTCGGTACTCGCATAGTCCCATCGAACGGAGGCTGAGCGCGGTGGAAGAGACACCGAGAGGCCGGCGCATCGTCATCAAGCCCGAGTGGGCTCGCCGCCGCCGCCGGCCCTCGGGCGAACCGGAGCCGCTACCCCGCAGACCACTCGCCGGCGCAAGCAAGTTCTGGATCCTCCTCGCCGCTCTCGTGGTGTTAGTGGTGGCACTGCTCCTGTCTTCAACAAGTTTCTTCCTGGGCTCCGGGAGCTGGTGGAACTCCCTGGATGAGGACGTGATGGGTGTCTTCATAGATGCACGGGCCGGCTGGCTGACGAACATCGCCGAATTCTTCGACCAATTACGCTCGGACTGGCTGATAACGACACTGCGGCTTGGCACGATCGTGACGCTGGTTTTCGTCAAGCGATGGCGTCACCTCATGATCTTCGTGACAGTCATGCTGGCCACTGAGCCGCTGATGACCGGACTCGCTAATCGCCTGGCCCGGCCCCGGCCGGATGGGATCGAATTCCTCACCGATTGGGCCGGCTTCTCCTTCCCGTCTATTCCGCTGACGGCATTGACGGTCACCCTCCTCTCGATGGCCTATGCCCTGGTGGTGCCCGGGTTGTTTCGCAAGTGGGTGCTGGTGGGGATCTCGGGCGTGCTCACCCTGGTAGGCCTGTCGCGGATCTACCTCGGGGTCGAACGACCCACCGAGATGGCAGTGGCCGGCATCATCGGAGCGACCATATCGATGCTGGCCTTCCGTTTGATTACTCCGGACAGCGTGTTCCCGGTGTCGTACGATCGAAGCAAGGCCGCTCATCTCGAACTGAACGAAACCCGGCTCGGTGCTATCTTCTCCGGCCTACGCGACCAGCTCGGTTTCGAGGCCGTATCGGCCGAACTATTCGGAGCGGAAGGATCCGCCGGCTCGACCCCGCTCCGCATCGGCCTGGCAGACGGCGGCTACATCTTCGCGAAGCTGTATGCCCAGAATCATCTTCGTTCCGATCGCTGGTACAAGCTGGGCCGTACCCTCCTGTACGGGGCGCTGGAAGACGAAACCTCCTATCGAAGCGTCAGGCGTCTGGCCGAGCATGAGGACCACGTGATGCGTTTGATGGCAGCGGGTGGGATTCCGATTCCCGAACCGCTCGGGATCGTTGAAATCACCCACGGACGCGAGTACTTGTTGGTCACCGAGTTTCTCGACGCCGCCGGCGAGATGTCGCAGTCTGTAGTGAGCGAACCGGTGGTCGACGCCGGGTTGCAGGCCGTGAGGGCCATGTGGGACAGCGGCCTCGCCCACCGGGACATCAAACCGGCCAACATCCTTGTCCGGAACGACGACATCTACCTCATTGATCATGCGTTTGGGGAGATTCGACCGAGCCCATGGCGCCAGGCGGTGGACCTGGCCAACATGATGCTCACGCTCTCGGTGGGCTATCCACCGGAGGAGGTCCATAGCCGGGCGGCACTCATCTTCTCAGACGACGAAATCGGCGAAGCGTTCGCCGTGGCTCGAAGCGTGACGATTCCCGGTGAGCTGAGAACGGCGATCAAGAGCGGGCCGGACGACCTGCTGGCCCGCAACCGTCAGCTGGCAGCGCCGCGGCAGCCGATCGGAATTCAACGCTGGACTCCACGACGCATTTCGGCTCTCGTCGCAGTGATCGGTGGCGCAGCCGTTATCGCCAGACTGATCGCTCTCAACCTATCTATCGTCGGGAGGCTGCTGTGAGACGCTACGTCGGAACCGGTTTGGTCATGCTCACACTGCTGTCGGCGTGCGGAATCGACAGCGAGACTGTCCGCGTCGGACACCTCCCACTCTGCGACCACTCGAACACCGGCCGGCTCATCCTGATGGCACAGTCGGTCCCTTCGGCCCAGATGATTCCTTGCATCGAAGAGCTGCCCGACGGATGGAGATTGAAACACGCCGATGTCGAAACGGGTCGCAGCCGACTTCAATTCGACAATGGCGGCGGTACCGATGTTGTCGTCTACCTTCTTGCCTCTTGTAGCCCGATAGGAGAGCTCATCGGCAGCGAGTCTGGAGTGGACAGATACGTCGCCCTCAACGAGGAGAGCCGCGTCGAGGAGCAAGTGTTCGACGGAGGCTGTATCCGCATCGAGTCTCCCCCCGGAGAAGAACCGGGGCGGATGGCCGACGCTATCGGTTCAATAACCAGGGACGCTTTGCGAGTAGGGAGCGGCTGGGAGCTGTGAAACTCAGGGATCGCCCCCGAGGTCCCAGAAGTCGCCGACAAGGCCCACGCCCGAGAGAATCGCCTGCCGCTCGTCGACGGTGCGCCTCCGCCAGTCCAGCCTCAACCGATCGTCGTACCAGGCACTCGCCAGATCCCACAGCTGCTCGGGGCTGAACACGGCGCCCTTGTCGTGGCCCGTCGCCTCCACCCAGCCATCGACCTCATCTTCCGACCGGAAGAGCTGCATCGATCCTCAGGTGAAGCCGATGTTCTCCCACCAATTTGCCGCAGGGACCGCGAAGTGGACCACACCCTCGGACGATGCCAGAGTCCCGCTCTCGACTCTGAGCTCGAGCGCATCTCCCGAGACCGGACACAGGGAGGGAGCGCGCCCATCCCGGTCGGCGACGACCAGGATCCCCAATGCATCCCACACGCACATCCCGAACCATTGATGGGAACCGGAGATCACCGGGTAAGGAGTCGGTAGGGCGGCGAAGGGATCTGCCAGCCAAATGTTGCTCGAACCGGGGGACAACACGATTGCCGAGTGCGTAACCTCGAGCTCGTGCAGAACCCGCCCGGTAGCCAGCGGGTTGAGATCGGCCTCCAGCGAAATTTCGTTCAAAGTTGGGCAGCGATCGGAACGGAGGATGAACTCGTAGATGTAGAGCCGGATTCGTTTCTCAGTGGAGTCCAGACTTGCCATCGGGGCCGACATTAGTTAGTGCTAACAGGCCCTTCGACTCTGGGGCGCGAGCGGGCCAGGGCCGACAATGACCCTAAGGACTCCGAAGGAGGTCTTCGATGCATCGAAGTGACATAGCCTCCAATGACCGGAAAGTTGAGGCGCTGCAGAACCTGATGGGTCATGCGGCCCTC
This sequence comes from uncultured Gammaproteobacteria bacterium, assembly GCA_964195005.1. Classification (GTDB taxonomy): domain Bacteria; phylum Actinomycetota; class Acidimicrobiia; order Spongiisociales; family SHLN01; genus JAUXLW01. The sequence continues at coordinate 1,331 of CAXMOO010000023.1, read as the reverse complement.
TTCCTGCTCGTGAACGTCGTCGCAGTCGGAATCGACCTCGTCGATGGCGCTCGGGGAGACACGGTCCTCGGGCTCGACTGGGCGTACTGGCTGCTAATTCCGTGGACTGTGCTCATGGTGATCCACCTGATCAGCTTCTTTTCGCGGACCAGCTATGAGATGCCGGGCGAGCCGCCGTCGACACCGGTCGACTACGGGCACGACATGGATGCCGAGCGCTTCCGTCATCTGGTGGACCACTGAGTCAGCAGATCTCGGGTGGCTCCGGCCCTATTTGAGTTCGTCCAGATACCCGCTCACGTCAAAGTCGTGACGGCCGGCCGCCACGCTGATGCCCAAAAGAGCCCTCTTTGTGAGGAACCTCACAAGACGGGCATCGCCGAAGACTCGGCGCACAGGGCCTCGATTTCGTCGGGGTCGCGGGGGACTCCCCCGGTCAGGTTTATGAAGCCCTCCTCGGTCACAAGGATGTCGTCTTCGATTCGCACACCGATGCCCAGAAACTCGGGTGGGATCGGGTGCTCGATCTTGTCGGCTGCCTGGCGTCTCTCCGCAACGTGGCTACGAGCGGCTTCGGCGCCGAGCTCATAGGCCATGTTGCGATCGGCTTCCTCGTCGTATTCGATGAGGGCGAAGCTGACCGTGGGTCGGTTGGAATCGAGATAGACGCCGGGCTCCACGGTAAAGGCCATGCCCGGCTGCAGAGCCCGCGATTCCCGCTCGACGCGATACCGGCCGGCGTCATGAACGTCGAGGCCCAGCCAGTGGCTGGTCCCGTGCATGAAAAACTCCCGATCCATGCCCATGGCGAAGGCCTGGTCGAAACTCCCGGGGACGAGTCCCAGGTCTACCAGACCCTGCGTCACCACCTTGCGGGTGGCGTCCCGCAGGTCCTGAAGATTCCCCCCGGGCCCCGCCAGGCTCTCACCGACCGTCTCGGCCGCGAACACGATGTCATAGATCGCCCTCTGGGGTGCAGTGAACTTTCCATTCACCGGGAACGTCCGGGTGATGTCGGCGGAAAAATGACCAAACTCGGCTCCGGCATCGATCAGCAATAGGTCGCCGTCCTCCATTTGCCGCCTGTTCTCGACGTAGTGGAGGATGCATGAGTTGGGTCCCGACCCGACGATGGACGGGTACCCGTCGCGGGGCGAGCCCAGGGAACGGAAGACAAACTCGAGAACGGCCTGGACGTGGAACTCGTACATTCCCGGCTGCACATATCGCATGGCCTCTTTATGCGCCTCCACAGAGATGTCGCAGGCCCGGGTCAAGCTTTCGATCTCCGGGGCGGTCTTGAACAGGCGAAGCTCGTGGAGGATCGGAGC
>CAXMOO010000022.1:0-3436 GCA_964195005.1 uncultured Gammaproteobacteria bacterium | reverse complement strand
AAACCGTCGATACGACTCAACTGGTTCAGGACGGTTGGTCCAACTGGCATTCTCCGTGTCGCGCCCCGATGTCGACGATTGGGCCCAACGGCTCGCAGAGTCAGGTGTCGAGATCCTCGAGAAGCCGACTGACCAGCCTTGGGGCCACCGCACCCTTTTTGCTGCCGATCCTGACGGCAATCTGATCGAGTTCTACGCGGAAATCACCGGCTAGGGCACCCAAGAGCCCATCCGCACATATCGGCACATATTGAGCGGTTAAAGCCGCATGAGATTGCTGGCCCAAGGGGTGGAGTTGTCGGTTATGTGCGGTGCGATTGATCGCTCTGCTAACTATTGTTGAGTGCCTCTTTGAGGAGGCGAACTACTTGGCCTCGGATCTTGTGGAACGTAGGTTGGCCGCGATTCTTGCCACTGACATGGTGGGTTTCTCACGGCTGATGGAACGCGACGAATCCGGGACTATTTCGCGTCAGAAGCGTCACCGCCCATGAGCGATCTTCCCGACGGCTTGGTCACGTTCCTGTTCACCGATGTGCAGGGGAGCACCCGCATGTGGGAAGAGTCGCCCGACCTGATGATGCGGGCCCTCGAGCAACATGACGAGGCAATAGACGCTGCGGTCGATGCCCATGGAGGGGTTTCGGTTAAGCCGCGCGGTGAGGGGGACAGCAGATTCGTAGTGTTCGACGATGCTATGAATTCGGTGGCAGCCGTTGCCGAGATGCAGCGCAAGCTGGCCGCCACGGATTGGGCGACGCCGCAACCGATCTTGGTTCGGGCGGCATTGCACACCGGTACCGCCGACCTGCAGCTAGGCGACTACTACGGGTCTTCGGTCAACCGGGCGGCCCGGATCCGGGCCATCGCCCACGGGGGCCAAACGATCATGTCCCGCAGCACCTGGGAGTTGGTCCAGGATCAGCTGCCCGACGGCGTGTCGATCCGGGACCTCGGCGAACACGGCTTAAAGGACCTCACCCGGCCCGAAAACGTTTTCCAGATCGACATTGACGGGCTTCCCGACAGCTTTCCACCGCTGACTTCCCTCGACGCCATCTCGAACAACCTGCCACTGCAGCTCACTGATTTTGTCGGACGGGAGAAGGAGCTGAGGGAAGCGAAGCGGCTATTGGCTGAAAACCGCTTGCTGACGATTCTGGCTCCCGGGGGCTCCGGCAAATCACGTCTTGCCATCCAGGCGGCAGCCGACCTGATTGGTGACTACCCGGACGGGGGGTTCTTCATCGAGCTTGCCTCGATCGACTCCAGCGGTGAGATCGTTCAGACGGTTGCTGAAGCTCTCGGCATAGGGCTCTCGTCCGAGGAGGACGTCGAAGAGCAGCTGCTCACGTATCTGGCCAACAAGACCCAACTCTTGGTGTTCGACAACTTCGAACACGTCATGGACGGAGTCCCAATCATTTCTGCGATCCTCAAGGGCGCAGCCAACGTCACCGTGTTGGCCACTTCCCGAACAAAACTCAACCTGACCGGAGAAACGACTCTGTCGCTGTCGGGTCTCGAGACCACCTGGGACACCCCTGAACAGGCCTTTCAAGTGGGTGGCGTTCAACTGTTCATTGATGCGGCCGAACGCGTCAAGCCCGGCTTCTCCCTGGAGGAAGATGACCTCGAGCCTCTGGCCGAGATTCTGCGGCTCACGGGTGGCTCGCCGCTCGGGATACTCCTCGCAGCGGCCTGGGCGGACATGCTGCCCGTTCACGAGATTGCAGAAGAGATATCCAAGAGCCTCGACTTCCTCGAGACTGAGGCGGGGGATGTGCCCGATCGTCAGCGCAGCGTACGGGCGGTGTTCGAATATACCTGGGCGCTGCTCAGCGTCGACGAGCGCAGCATCTTCGTTGCTCTATCCGTGTTCCGGGGAGGGTTTACCCGGGAGGCTGCCCAGCAGGTTGCCGGAGCTTCTTTGCGAAATCTGGCCAATCTCGCCAATAAGTCACTCGTGACTCCCAGCCCCGACACGGGGCGCTACGCAGTACACGAGCTGTTGCGCCAATTCGCCCAGGCCGAGCTGGAAGCGGACCCGGACAGGTGCAGCGAAGTACTCGACGCGCATGCCGGCTATTACGGGAGCGTGGCGGATGAGGCGTTCGAGCTACTCAGTTCCGCCGACCACGTCCGCCTGGTGGCGGTGATGGAGGAGGATATTGAAAACATCAGAGTTGCGTGGCGTCACCACCTCGGCAAGGGCCACGGGGCGGCGATCCGTACGCTCGCTGTTGGCTTGTGGGTCGTCTACGAGTTCCGCGGATGGCACCATGCGGCAGTGTCGCTGTTTGGGGAGGCCGCCGATGCGCTGTTACCAGGTTCGGATGACCAAACAAATGTTGACGCTTTGGCGTTGTCTGCTGCTATCCAGGCCTGGTTCCTGGGACTGGTCGGTCAGCCGGACACAGGGGCTGCTACGGCGACCAGAGCTATCGATACCTTGCGATCCTCGGATGATCTCGTCGCCAAATGGCTTGCCAATCAAAGTGCTGCCCTGTGCCTGGGGTACCTCGGCAAGGCCGACGAGATGATCGAACGATGTGAAGAGGGGCTTGCGATCGCTGAGACGATCGGTCATCCCTTCTGGGCTGCCGCCATGAAGAGCTGGCGATCGTTCGCAGCAGTTGTAAGTGGCGACCTCGAAATGGCCAAGCGGCTCCTCCCCGAGGGGTTCGAGGCGCTGACCCGGCTCAACGAGCACCTTTACTTGACCTGGAATCTGTGGTCGCAGGGAGGCATTGCCCGAAGCGAGGGTCGGTTCGCGGATGCCATCGATCTGCACTCCCGTCAGGTTTCCCTGTCACAGGAGGCCGGGTACTTGCGTGCCTCATTCGTAGCGTTGGAGGGCCTGGGCGATGCGAGTCTCGCGGCCCGCCAGCTCGAACAGGCCGAAGCAGCCTATCTCGAGGGCCTGGCAGCGACAGACCAGATGAGCATGGTCCCGGAGATGCTGGGGATGATGACCAAAGTCGCTCGGGTGAGAGCAGCCGCGGGGCGACACGCGGAGGCGGTCGAGCTCCTTGCAACCGTGCTCGCAGAGCCGAACAGCGCTCAACAGCAGCTCACTGACAACACTCCCATCAACGAGCTCGCCTCAGAAGCTCTCAGCGAGGTACAAAAAGAAATTGACCCAGAGGAGTATGGGGCTGCGCGAGCAAGGGGGACGTCAACACCGTTCGAGGTAGCGGCCAAGGAAATGTTGTCCTCGAGGAGCCGCATCAGCTAATAGGGTCCGCGCCGGATGGCCGGTCCGGCGAACCTTCCGACCTTCGGCCGGCGCTCATTGTTGGCGGTCACGCTATCGCCGACAAGTCCCCAGGTAGCGCCGTCGGGGCTGAGAAAGTCGTTCTGAGGATCGATGATTACCAGAGCGGTATCAGCAGGGGATATATCCAATGGAGTCCTCCTTATTCGAGCCCGGTTG
>CAXMOO010000021.1:0-3604 GCA_964195005.1 uncultured Gammaproteobacteria bacterium | reverse complement strand
GGGGCGGCCCCGAACGGACCGGCCCGTGAGCCTTATCTCGTCAACAGCATCGTGGACAGAGCAAGAATGTAAAGAAGGGGCGGGGAGCTGGCCTGCCACAGAGAGGGAGCTGATCGCTCTCTTCCCCAGCCAACTCCACCGCCCCGATCAGTCCCATCTCACACGCAGGATCCGCTTCATCTATATAGACGGATCGAGCCCGCGTAGAGTTGCACCCCGATGTTCCCCCCGGCTCGAACTAAGCTAGCCGCTGCCCTACGAGGACGGGATCAGGAGCCTCGGCCGAGACTCGGCCAAGCGGGTCTCGCGCTAGGCCATAGATCGCTTTCGCCCGAAAGCGAGAGGAGCGACCCGAAGGAACCGCCCCTGCCTACGGTCTTACGAACTTATCGGCTCCCACGCGATGGACATCGATCTCAGAGCTACTCACGGTCCCATGAACGTAGATCGGGGTGCCGGCCGCCGGAATGTTACTCGACGGGAAGTTGAGGACGATCCCGCAGTGATTCGGACGAGTGGTTTTTCTCCGATGGCACGGGCGAGCAGCAGGGTGAGACGGGAGACGATCGACGATGAGCGGACTCTCATAAAATATACCTCCGGCCGGGAAAAGGGTCTCAAGAGTCGAGCACCATACGGTCCAGTATGGTTCACGGCAAGGGCTGCGAGGTGCTGCGGATCAGCATGCCGCTCTACGAGGACGAGATCAGGAGCGTGGAGGAGCCAGATGCGAGAAGAGTGGTTTGATCGACGCTACATCAACGGACCTCACACACATAGACCGCCCTATCCCGCAACCCAGGTGCTGGGGTGCTTGGCCGAATGCGAGAGAATGCAGGTCTCGCACTCGTTCGCCCTGTTGAAGCAAGTGCGCAGGTGGGAGGAGCCCGTCCTATGCTGGGATTATGAGTATCGACGCCTGGGCATTGGGGGCCTCGATTGCCCGGACCACCGCATTCGCAGTTTCCTTTCTTTTCGTTTGAAGCCCTAGGGTCTCAGACGAAACAAAAGAATCCGCATGGCCGTGTAGCGCGGCCCAATAGGTAGCGACTACGAGATCTCTCCGGCGCCCGACATCACTGACACGCCCTACGACGAGATCAGGAGCGTGGAGGGGAGCTCGGTCTCACGCCAGCTAGGACACGACTTGACAGGTTGGCCTTCTCATGGCAGGGGCGGCCCCGAAGGAACCGCCCCTCTAGTAGCGACCGGTACGACTACGCCGCCCTACGGCCGCCCAGGGCGTCCCCGCGCAACAGCGGCTGCGCAACGGCGGCAGCGCGACAGCTGCCCCGCACACGGCCACACCCACACCTGTGTTTTACATACCTATCGCCAGTCCGGATGACCGTCGAAGTGGTCGTTAGATGTGAGTCGCTCCAGGTTGCCACCGTCGGCATCCATGACGTAGATCTCCTGGTCCGAGCTTCCATCGCGCTTTGAGTGAAAGACGATTCTTAGCCCATCTGGCGACCACGCGGGCCGGGCATCGACCTTGTCGTTGTGCGTGATCCTCTGGACGTTCGACCCATCGGCATCCATCACGTAGATCTCGAAGTTCCCGTCGCGGGTCGAGTCGAAGGCAATCTTCCGACCATCGGGAGACCAGTTCGGTGCGGTGCTTTGGGCGTCTCTGACAGGAGTATGTGTAATTCGCTGCACGTTGGAACCGTCGGTCTCCATTACGTAGATCTCCCAGATCCCGTCGAGGTTCGCTTCAAAGGCGATTCGTTCGCCGTCCGGTGACCAGCTGATATATCCCCCTGTTGTGAATTCCGTTAACCTCTGGACGTTGGAGCCGTCCGCATCCATCACGTAGATGCTCGGGCTGCGGGATGGGTATACGGGGCCCGTTGCCGGTGGGTCTGTGTCGCGGATGAAGGCAATCTGTGTGCCGTCTGGCGACCAAGCAGGGAGTCCGTCAAATCCCCTGTGTTTGGTGAGTCGCTGAACATCGGACCCGTCAGCAGCCATGACATAGACCTCGAGGTCCCCGTCTCGGTTAGACATGAAGGCGATCTTCTGGCGATCTGGAGACCAGGCCGCGTCCCGGCTTCCCGTTCCCGGTGGCGTCTCAGTCACCTGCCGGACATGCGAACCGTCCGGATCCATGACGTAGATCTCCATATCCATACCTGCCGGGTCACCGGAGTCGAACAGAATCTTAGCCTGGTGTTCTGTCACCTGAGTGTGCACCGCGCAGCTACTCAGGCCGAACGCGAAGACTACGACGAGCACACTGAGAGCAAGAAGTCGACCGCTCATTTGCGCCCTCCTCTTCATTTGAACTGGGATTCGGACAGAATCGGCATGAGCTGACCAAGTGATGGTGGTTTCAGAACGTGTGAGATTGGCCGGGTCTCGGATGCGGAAAGTCGGCTACCGCCCGTACCAGTATTTATCCGCAAGTCTGCGCTCGGCCGAGGCGGACAGAAGAGCGGGGAGTGCGCGCGGGATGAGCTGCGTGAACCAGTGCCAATCCCCGTGCTCGTCGAACTTTCGGGTTGAGACGATCGCCTTGGCTTCCGTCACACGTGCCAGCTTCTGGCCCCGCTCCCGACCCAGCTTTTTGAGCCTCCACAAGAACGCTGCATCCTCCGCCACCAGCCGGCGCTCGTCGTATCCGCCGAGCTCGCCGAAGTCCTCTCTACGACAGAAGACCACGCCCGTATCCATGCCGGTCAACACGACCATCGGCATGATGAACAGGTAGGTTGCGGCCAATCCCAGAGACCATCGCTCGAGCGCGACCCCCGTGGCTCCGCCGATCACCCGATCCCCAGCGAGTGCCCGATCGATCGCGTTGAACGTCTCGGGGTGGATCCGCGTATCCGCGTCCACGAACGCCAGAACCTCCCCCTCGGCGATCGCCGCTCCCCCGTTCCTTACCGCGGCTATGACACGTTTCTCGACGCGAACGACCCGACAGCCGTATCCGGCTGCCACCTTTGCCGTGGAGTCCGTCGAGGCGTTGTCCGCGACGATGACCTCGACCGCCTTACCGGCGCCCACGTAGCGCGACCTGGCCTCCTGGACCGTCTCGAGCAGCCGCGGAAGGTATGCCTCCTCGTTCCGTGCCGGGATGACCAGCGAGCAAGTGGCCGCGGCGGATGTCACTAATCTCCACCGATCAGAAAGGTCCGGCGATCAACCGTCATTTCACGACCTCTGTTAGCGCACCACTCACAAGAAAATCTAACCCAACCTTCCCAAAACCAGCCAGCTGACCTGCAGCTCCCCGAGGACGAGATCAGGAGCGTGGAGGGGCTGGGCGCAAATAGGGGCAGCCCGTTGGAACCGCCCCGCTGAAGTAAAGAGAACACAGCCTAATGCAACCCCAGCTTCTTCATCAGCTCATCGAACCGGGGATCCTGCCTGAGAGAATCGGCGGCAGGGTCGATTGAGAGGTTCACCAAATTTGCTGGATGCTCTGCGTATGCTTTGTCCAGGTAGTCGAAAGCCAGGTCCATCTCGCCCAGCTCGCCATACACGACCGCGATCTCCTTCAAGTTGAAGCCCATCTCGGGCACGCCGGCGAGTACTTCGAGCGCCTTCCCACGTTGCTCATCTCGTGCATAGGCCCACGCCAGAGCGGCGCGTATTC
>CAXMOO010000020.1:0-23566 GCA_964195005.1 uncultured Gammaproteobacteria bacterium | reverse complement strand
CGGGGAGTTCGCAGGATTCGAGGTCACCTATCTCGAGCCGTTCTCGCGAGCGGCCAGCAACAAGACGACGGTGGGAGCCCGGGTCGAGTTGAGCAGGGACGGGCGGGTGATCGACATCCTCGAGCCACGCCTGTCTAGTTTTGGGAACCAGGTGCAGCCGATCCCCACCCCGGCCATCCACACCGACCTGAGCGGCGACGTGTATCTGAGCCTCACCCGCATCGACCAAAACGCCATCGCTCTCGATATGTGGCGTTATCCACTCGAGTACTTGATATGGCTTGGGGGGTTCATCATCGTCACCGGCGGGGTCTGGTCGCTGGCGCTCCGCAAAAGGGCGCGCGTTCGCCCGATCCAGATTCAAACTGAGGGCTATTCGTGGACGTGACCGTCGCCGAGGCGAATCCGATTGCAACCAAGCGCTCACTCGTGCGGTCGGCAGTCGTCACCGCTATCACCATCGTCCTGGCTGCGATTGTCCTGGCCGGAATCGCCGCCGGGCCTACACGACCGGGAAACCGAGTGGATTCACTGGCTGCAGTGATTCGCTGCCCACAGTGCCAGGGCGAGTCCATCAAGGACTCGTCGGCGCCTACTGCTCGCACCATGCGGCTCATCGTCGCCGAGCAGGTCGATGCCGGACAAACAGATAAGGAAATCCTCGATTATTTCCGCGGCCTCTACGGTGATCAGGTCATTCTCGACCCCGGCCTGTCGGCATCCACCATCGCCCTGTGGGCGATCCCGGCACTCACCCTCGCCGCCGGCATCGGCATGATGAGGTGGCTGGTGAGGAGCCGAACCTCGTGATGACCACCCGCCATCAGCTGGAAGAACGCCGGGCCCAGGCTGCGGCGGACCTGGCAGACGTTGAAGAGCAGCTCGACGCAGGCGAGCTCGATCAAGCAACTGCTACCAGGCTTCGGGATCGCTATCAGGCCGAGCTCGAATCGCTCGGGGCACAGGTTGAAGCTGCTCCGGCGCAAGCACCGCTTGCTCCCGGTCGATCACGCAGCCGGGCTCTGGTCGGGACCCTGCTGGTGGTCGTCGCCACCATCGCCATCGTCTTCCTGGTGGCCCAGGCCATCGATGACCGCAATCCGGGAGATTTCGTCACCGGAAACATCGAAGATCGGGACCTGTCCGATGTCAGCACCGCCGAAATGGAACAGGTGGTAGCCGACTTCCCCAATGTGGTCAGCATGCGTCTGGCCCTGGCTCGCCGATATTTTCAAGCTCAACGGTTCTCCCAAGCTCTCCCCCACTATTTCACCGTTCTCGATCAGGACCCGACCAACCCCGAGGCCCTGGCCAACCTGGGATGGATGACTTATCTGGCCGACCCCAACCAGTCCGTCACCGCCGAGGCCTACCTGGAGCGAAGCCTGGCCGCAGCCCCGGCCTATGGCGACGCCATGTTCTACCTCGCCAACGTGCGCCTCTACGGCCTCAACGACCCGGCCGGCGCACGCGAGCTCCTCGAGGCGCTGGCCGCCGAAGATCTTCCGGAGGAAGTGGCCGCCGTCATTGAAGAGATGCTGGCAGAGGCCCGGCCTTGAGTACTGAGACCAACCCGCCTGCGGAGCCAACCATCCGGGCCCACAACCGGTGGTGGTGGTTAGCCGGTGCGCTCCTGGCTCTTGGCCTGACCACGGCCGTAGTGCTAGCTTCCCGTTTCGGCAACGACCCGGCCTTCGTCGACTCACCTCTGATCGGCCAGCCGGTGCCAGACCTGACCCTGGAGAGGATCGATGGTGGGCAGCCCATCAGCCTTCGCGACCAGTCAGGCAACATATCGGTGATCAATTTCTGGGCGTCATATTGTTTCCCGTGCCGCGAAGAGCATGGCTTGCTCACCGAAGCTGCCGTCCAATTTGGAGACGTCAACTTTCTCGGTGTGGTGTGGAACGACACACCCGACCGGGCCAATGAATTTCTGGATGAGTACGGCCGCACCTACCCGCAAGTGCTCGACCCCGACCTGAGAGGAGCGATCAGCTTCGGGGTGTTCGGTCCTCCTGAGACCTACTTCATCGACGCGTCGGGAACGATCGTTGCCAAGATCACCGGGCCGCTCCAGGCCGGAGTGTTGGAAGACACGCTGAATCGGATCATCCTGGGAGAGCGGCCGGGAAGTCGCACCCTGGGCACCGTGTACGGACAGCAGGACACCTAGAACTAAGCCCCAGCACAACTGGAACAGCGCCCCTGGATGGCGAAATGCAGCCAGGTCTCAGAGAAACCCGCCACGGCCGCAGCCTCATCCAGCATCGGCACCACGAGTTCTGACGCGATCTCTTCTGTCCTCCCGCAATCGACACACACCAGATGTTGATGGTTGGCCTGGGAGGACACGTGATGGACCCCGGCCCCATGCCCTAAGTGCACATGGTGCAGATAACCAAGCTCCTCCAGTTTCTCGAGGGTCCGGTAGACACTCGACTGATCGATCCGCGGGGCGTGAACCCGGGCCCGTTCCAATACGTCGGCGGCACGGAGGTGGCTATCTCCCTCACTCAGGGCGGCACACACCGCCCGCCGACCCGCAGTGATTCGGAACCCGGCCCGGCGCAGGCCCTCGACCAGATCCTCGGTGGCCATCAGGCGCCGGCAGCCAACTCTTGGCACATCGCCAGCGAACGCTCAAGAGTCGCTGCCGCCCCTCCTGAATCGACGGCGTGGGCCGCCAGTGCCATGGCATCGGTGAATCCATCGGCCAACCCGGCCGCCACTATCGCCGGGGCGGCGTTGACGAGGGCCACATCCCGCTTGGGGCTGGGAGAGCCCTCGAGGATGTTTCTGGTGATTGCGATGTTCTCCTCCACGTCGCCCCCCAGCAGATCCTCCGTCCGTGCCCTGGCGACACCAAAGTCCTCAGGGGTGAACTCGGCATGGGTGATCTCACCATCCCGCAGCCGGTAGATATATGAAGGGGCAGTGGTGGTGAGCTCATCGAGGCCATCCTCCCCGTAGTAGACGAAAGCTGTGGTGGCTCCGCGGTTCTTGAGAACCTCGATCATGAGTGCCGCCATATTCGGGTCCGATGTTCCCACCGACATGCGATCTGCTCGCGCCGGATTGCACAAAGGCCCCAGAAAATTGAAGACAGTACGGACTCCCAGGTCCTTTCGAACCGGAGCCACGAACCGCATCGCCGGGTGATAGCGAGGCGCAAAAAGGAACCCGAAACCCGTCTCCCGGATCATCTGCCGGGTTGACTCCGGCGCCAGCTCGAGATCGAACCCGAGGCCCGCCAGCAGGTCGGCTGAGCCCGTCGTTGATGACGCGGCCCGGTTGCCGTGCTTCGCCACCTTGGCTCCGGCCCCGGCGGCGATCAACGCGGCCGTTGTCGAAATGTTGAAGGTGCCGGCACCGTCGCCACCGGTACCAACGACGTCGACGACCGGCTCGCCCACATCGATCGTCACCGCGGCAGCGAACATGGCGTCGACCAATCCGGTCATTTCCTCAGCCGTCTCGCCTTTGGCGCGCAGTGAAACGATGAATGCCGCCATCTGTGCCTCAGACGTCCGGCCCTCCATGATCTCCCCCATGGCGGCCCCGGCATCCTCACGCGACAGGCTCTCGCCTTTCATGAGCTGCCCGATGACCTCTGGCCAGGAAAAATCGGCCATGACCTAGTGCCCCGACCAGAAACAGAGCACTAGGTGAACGCGTTCTCGCCGGTTATGGCCTGGCCGAGAATCAAAGTGTGAATTTCGTTGGTGCCCTCGTAGGTGAATACCGACTCGAGGTTATTCATATGCCGCATCACCGGGTACTCCAGCGTGATGCCATTGGCACCCAGGACGCTGCGGGCCGACCTTGCTACATCGAGAGCCACTCTGACATTGTCGAGCTTGCCGAAGCTGATGTGGGTCGGATCGAGAGTCCCGGCGTCTTTCATGCGGCCAATGTGAAGCGCCAGCAGCATCCCCCGATTGACGGCCACCAGCATGTCGACGAGCTTACGTTGCGTGAGCTGGAAGCCGGCGATCGGCTTTCCGAACTGAATGCGCTCCTTGGAGTAATCGAGGGCAGCTTCGTAGCAAGCCCGGGCCGAGCCAATCGCCCCGAAGAGAATCCCGAACCGGGCCTCGTTGAGACAGGAGAGAGGCCCCCGCATACCTGCGACCTCTGGCAGCACCGCCGACCCCGGCAGCCTGACGTCGTCCAACACCAGCTCCGAGGTTATAGAGGCCCTGAGCGACAGCTTGTGGTGAATGTCGCTGGTGCTGAAACCGGCGCTATCGGTGGGGACGATGAAGCCGCGGATACCGTCGTCGGTTTGGGCCCACACAACAGCCACATCGGCGATGCCGCCGTTGGTGATCCACATTTTGGTGCCGTTGAGAACCCAATCGTCACCGTCCCGGCGGGCATTAGTGCGCATGCTCGAGGGATCGCTCCCCGAGTCGGGCTCGGTGAGCCCGAAACAACCGATCTTCTCCCCCGCCGCCATTTGCGGAAGCCATTCCTGTTTCTGCTCTTCGTCACCGAACGCCCAAATGGGAAACATTGACAAAGAACCCTGGACCGAAGCGAAGCTGCGGGCTCCGGCATCCCCGGCTTCGAGCTCAGTACAGGCCAGGCCGTATTGAACAGCCGATGTGCCGGCGCAGCCATAACCCTCGAGATGCATGCCGAGGAGGCCCAGCGCCCCCATTTCCTTCGCCAACTCCTTGGGGAGCGTGCCCGCTTCGAACCAATCGGCAACGTCCGGAAGGATCCGGTCTGCCACAAATTGCCGAACGGTGTCACGTAAGAGCTTCTCCTCGTCGTTGAGGAGAGCGTCGAGATGGAGGAAGTCTCGGGGATCGACTGCGGGGGGCTTCATGACACCATTCTGGCAGTCAAATTTCGGAGCGTTACAGTTTCCGGCGGTGCGGCAAGATGTTAAGCCGAGCGACGGACCATCCTGCGGCGCTGTCGCTCAGTAGTCCCGCCCGAGATTCCGAAACGCTCACGAGCTTCGATTGCGTATTCGAGGCATTCCTGACGCACCGGACACCGGGCGCAAATGCCCAATGCCGCCGACGTGTCATCATCGGGGCCGGGGAAGAATAACGCCGGGTCTTCTCCGCGGCACTCAGCACGGGCCGCCCAGGGGCGCTCGTCTTCTTGTTCAGTGGGCGAGATGAACTGCTCTTCCATATCTATAAGACGTATCGGCCGTGCCGGTAGTTCCCTGAAGAGGGAGGGTTGAGCTCGCCTGTAAGCCGGATTCTGTCCGGGCAAGCCCGGGACGATCATCTATCTAGGGCCGTCGTTACCGGCGGCCTCATGCGGTCTACCTGGAGCCTGCGGGCGGGACGCCCAACTCCTGCTTGACCTTGCTCCAAGTGGGGTTTGCCTAGCCCCGGGAGTCTCCTCCCGGGCTGGTGGTCTCTTACACCACCGTTTCACCCTTGCCGGCCGTCCGACGAGCGGACAACTTTGGCGGTCTGTTCTCTGTGGCACTATCCGTCGGGTCGCCCCGCCTGGGTGTTACCCAGCACTTTTTCCCTGTGGAGTCCGGACTTTCCTCGGCAAGCCTCACGGCGTGTCGCGACCGTCCGGCGAACTCATTTACCAGGATAGGTAACGCCGCCACATACGGCTCTGTTCCGGCACCTCCAGCGGAGCACGCGGACAGTCACCTCCCCCACGCAGTGAAACGAAGTGGGGAGGCCGGGAGGGTTGACCGTCATCGCGTTCCCGAAGGGGTGCCCGTCATCACCATACATTCGGGCTCGGCCCTCAAGACTCCTTGACCGCCACGGCGAGCACTCCACCCAGGGTGCCCACGAGCAGCGCCAGGGCGGCGCTCAGCACCAGGGCCACCAGCCCGGCACCGTTGCTGAGGGCAATGACTGCTCCGAGCGCGTGTAGCAAGAGCGCGGCCTGGGAGCCGTTGAAGGCTTCGGAATCCGGACTGAACCGCCCTGCGAGAAATCCGGCCAGGAGCTCAATCAGGAAGAGAACCAGAACCAGCAACGCCTGGCGACCGGCACCGTCCGGGAGAAAGGCGGTGATGGGAATTGCCAGTATCGAGCCGACCCCGAACGCGGCAACGGCCCCTATGAGAATGGGCCCCCAGTAGAGCCTCATTGAGTGCTGACGCCGGCTAGTTGGTTACGTATTCTTCGAGCCCGGCAATCCAGCCGGTTGGAAGCTGCCAGTGCCGGCTTCCTTCCACGACGATCCGCATGTACTCGGACGAAGGAGTGTGCTGCTTGGAACCGTTTTCCTCGTACACGTGGGTTTCCACAGCATGGCGCTTGCCGGATCGGTCCATAGCCGACAGGGTGGTCCGCACCCGGCCCTCCTCCTTCTCTGCGATGTCGAGAGCGCTCAGCTCGGCCTGCGGAACGTCGAAGATCGCTCCCCAGACCGTATTACCCGGCTCGGCCTTGACGGAGGGCAACCCGCCTTTCCACTTGCCGTTCCGGTAGGGAAAGATCAGCTGGGTCTCTGGCAGATGCGCTACAAACAGGAAATCGGATCCCGGAGCGAGCTCCTTCAGCCGATTGGGTTCAATCATTGTCGTGTATGCGAAGTACAGCATCCCGTGTTAACTCCGAAGCGCGAAATCGGAGGGTGATTGTACCTGATCCTCCGGCGTCCGCTAGTCGCGTCCCGTTCGGAGGCGCCGCGTGAGGCCGGGAAGGCTCTTGAGCGTGAAGCGAGCCGACGCCCTAGAAACCAATGCTGAAGCGGGCACCAACACTGCATGTTGCAGCCCGGCGTCACCGAGAGCGCGAATCTTTCGGATCACGTCTGCCGGAGTACCCCAGATTCCACTCTCCTCCAGCAACTCAACCGGCACCGCAGCGATGGCATCGTCCAACTCCTCGCGACTGTAGGACTCGGGGACGAAGTCGATCATGCCCTTGAACCCCTCTCCGAGGGGATGGCTGAGCCCGGCCTTCTGCCATATCTCATCTGACGCCAACAGACCGACAAATCGGGCCGCTTTACTCCGAAGCAACACCCGTGCTTCGGCACGGGTGGAAGCAACCATCACAAAGACCTGCATGCCGGCAACGATCCGCTGCGGATCGCGGCCGACCTTTGTGGCAGCCGCATGGATCGTCGCCAGTTTTTCGGCAAATTCCCCGGGTTGCATCGGAAAAGTTGGATACCAGCCATCGCCGAACCTTCCAGTCAGCTCGAGCATCCGGGGCCCGTGGGCAGCCACCCAGATCTCCGGCACCCGCCCCGGAGGCGGCTTGAGGTCCATAACTGCTCCGTGCAGATCAAAGAAGCGGCCCTCATAGTCGAACGGTCCATCTGAGTCGAAACACAGCCGGATCACCTCCAGGGCTTCCTCCAATCTGCTTACCGAATAGGAAAAGTCGAGGCCGTAGGGGGTGACGTTCTCCCGCTCCCCGGAGCCAATGCCGAGAATTGGCGGCTTCCTGGTCAGGTGAGCCAGAGTCATGAAGGATTGGGCGATCAGCACCGGATGACGGCGGATCGGCTCTGTGACACCTACACCGATCTGCAGGGAGCCCGCTCGCCTGGCGAGGTGGCCGAGAACAACCTGGTAATCGAAGTATGCATGCGGACGCGAGCCGGGCTTGGCAAGCCACGACATTTCCTTGTCCCACAACACCTGGGGGATAAAACCAAGAAAGTGATCTACCACCCAGAGACTGTCGAGGCGCAGGGTCCGAGCCGCACCCACCATGGCCCTTATCTGGCGCATCGGCGGCTGGGTGCCGGCCGAGATACCGACTGCGACGCGCCTATGAACCATGCCCCAAGCCTAGGTTGCCCTATTAACAGCTCTTCGAGCCGGGACATGATCGATATTCTCCTCCCCCGCACCGACGGCGGCGTCGCCGTGCAACTCGCGATCCTGATCGGTGGATATGCGGTCGGCGTCTTCTTGTTGCGCCGGCACAGAGATTGGCTGCTGCTGTTAACCGGCGTGGCCGTGCTGCTGCTGGCGCTATTCGGGGTACGTGCCCTGCACTGATAGGTATTCTGGTGGCGATGGATACAACCGTTACAGACTTGAACCGGGAGATTTACGACCTACTGGTAGACCTCAGTTCGGTGCCCGCCCCTGCCCTGCGGACGTGGGAGGGCGACGTGTGGGGCCAGCCCGACGCCGCGACCACCCTGGTACTCAATCACCCATCAGCCCTACGGGTGATGCTCATACCTCCCAGCGACCTTGTTGCCGGCGAAGCATACGTCTTTGGGGACGTTGACATTGCAGGTGACATCTACGGCGCTCTCTCCTTCGCCGCCGACCTGCAGAAGGCCCGGCGCCACCCTGTAAAGGCAATGAAACTGATGCGGCGACTCAAGCGCCTTCCCGAAGCACCAGGCCACGCTGAAAAGCGCCCTGCCAGGTCCGGACGGCTGCATTCCCAATCTCGCGATTCCGAGGCCGTCCGGGCGCACTACGACACCGGCAATGACTTCTTCGCCACTTTTCTCGACCCGCAGATGGTGTACTCATGTGCTTATTTCCTCGATGCCGGAGAGCCGCTGGAGGTCGCCCAGCTGCGGAAGCTGGATCTGGTTTGCCGCAAGCTCCAGCTGGTGCCGGGCCAACGCCTGCTCGACGTCGGATGCGGATGGGGTGCGCTTGCGATCCACGCCGCGCTCAATTATGACGTAGAGGTTGTCGGTATCACGCTCAGCTCAGAACAGGCAGCTGCAGCTCGGATTCTGGTCAAGGAGGCCGGTGTCGAGGATCGCGTTGAAATCGAGGTACGCGATTACCGGGACGTCGAGGGAACTTTCGACGCCATCTCCTCGATCGGCATGTTTGAGCATGTCGGCCCCAAGGAGTTAGGGGTCTACTTCGGGCACCTTTTCAAGATTCTCGGGCCGCGCGGCATCCTGCTCAATCACGGCATCACTACTCGCGATCGTAAACCCGGGCGCCATCGACCCACCTTTGTCAGCACCTATGTGTTTCCGGACGGCGAGCTGGCACCGGTCGAGCAGTCTGTGCAGGAAGCTGAAGGTGTGGGCTTCTGGGTGCGCGATATCGAGTCCCTCCGCCCCAGCTACGCGCTGACGTTGCGCCAGTGGGTCAAGAATCTGGAAGCAAGCCACTTCCGGGATGCGGCGGGGAGCGACGTCGTCTATCGGATCTGGCGGGCATACATGGCAGCGTCGGCCCTGGCCTTCGAGGAGGGCGGCCTGGACATCTATCAGATCGTGGCCGTCAAGCCCGACCGACCCTGGACCCTCGGACGGAGCTTCATGATCGCCAGCGACGACCGCTAGTTGTATTGATCAACTTTCAGGACGATCGCTGAGGGGAACGCTGGGAGTCTCGGGATTGTTGGTCGCGAACCATTCGGCGGCCGCCACTCTCCCGGCATCAAAAAGCTGGCGAGCTTCCTGGGGCGTGATGTCGAAGTCGAGCACGTCCCTCTCAGCAGGAACGGTGACGACTCTGCCCGGCTCGAGCGCCAGACGAGGCAAGGTCTCCCTGGCCCCCATCCCCGACCCGATAACGGCGATGGCAAGTGCAATCGGTCCTCGAATCGGCACGTGTTCGTGAGTGGCGTCATCGTCGGAGAGACGAAATCCAACAATGGGCCGTCCTTCGCTTGGCTGGAGAACCTCGAGCGGGAATCGAGAGGCCATCGCCCCATCGCTCATGAGTACGACCTCCCCGTCAGCGTCCCGGTGTGGGAGCCGAACCGGAACGTAAACGAACGGAACCGCGGCCGACATGTGCACCGCCCGGGCCACGGAGAAGCCCATGGGGTCGATGCCGTATTCCCTCAGGTCCTCTGGAAGCACGACCCCCGATTGGTGAGTGATGTCGGTGGCCACGAGCTTGAGAGATCCCGGCGACAGGTCGCCGAAAGTTCGCACTCCCTTGGCGGCCAGCAGCCGGCCCCACCTTTCTTCCAACATCCTTCCCCGGTACATGCCGTGATGCAGCATCAGAGAGATGTGCTTGCCGATCCCGGGGATGCGGGTCCACGGCATCGGATCCAGCAATGCGGGCCAATCCGCCTTACAAACCGCCTCGCGCAGCTCGTCACCGTCGTACCCGGCGGCGACGAGTGACGCGACCATGGCTCCGGCTGAGGTCCCGGCCGCCCGCCGAAACGCGTATCCGGCATCCATTGCGGCCGCGGCCGCCCCGGCCAGGGCTATGCCTCTGATACCTCCCCCTTCGAATACTCCGTCAATGTCCATTCTTACTTTCGCGTATGCCTGGCTTCGGTTGAACTCCCCTACCATCAACCTGCCTCGCTCATCCGGAAGGGGCGAATTGTCGGGCGATTGACAATCGGGGCACGGGCTTCCCCGATCCGGAGTTATGAGGGGCAGGAGCAGAAAATGACGACCACCAACCCGGAAACAACGCAGCGGCGCAAGGGCGCCCAGCTCGCCATCGCCACGGCTATCTCGGCTTTGATAATCGGGAGCGCGGTGCTGCTCGCCTTCCTCGTCGGCGATGGTGGTGATCCCGCCACCACCGCAGCCGGTGGAGATCCCCCCACGGTGGTCACAGGCGAGGCCCCCACCACGGTCGACTATGTCAACTATGCCGACCCCGAGACACTGCTCGCCGGCCACGCCGGCCGGCCGCTCGTCATCAACTTTTTCGCTTCCTGGTGCGCGCCCTGTCGGGCCGAGCTGCCCGACCTGGCAGCAGCGCACGCCATCTATGGTGACCGGGTCGACTTCGTAGGCGTCGATTTCCAGGAAATCTCGGAGAAGGGGGCGGCCGAGCTGCTGTGGGAAACGGGTATAACTTACCGAATAATGGAGGATCCGAGAGGGCTTCTGCTCCAGGAGCTAGGAGGGCTCCCCACAATGCCGACCACAATCTTCGTGACCGCCGATAGCGAGATAGTCGACCGCCACCACGGCCTCATTCTCGAAAGCCAGCTCACCGATCGCATCGAAGAAATCATCGCCGCCTCATGATCTTCGCCTTCACCGCCGGACTCCTCTCGACCGTGAACCCGTGCGGGTTCGCCATGCTGCCCGCCTATCTGAGCTTCTTCATGGGCCTCGAGGATGAAGATGCCCCCCGTCGGGTAGTGGTGGGGAGAGCACTGAAAATCGGGCTGATCATGTCCGCCGGATTCGTCACCGTCTTCACAGTGATCGGCGGAGCGATCCAGCTGGGGGGCGAGGCGTTCCGCGGCCCGCTGGCCAGCAGCCTCTCCTGGGTTGCGCTGGTGACCGGGGGCGCTGTTGTGGTCCTCGGAGTGTGGATGCTGCTCGGAAACACCTTGAAAGTGCGCGTCCCCAATTTCCGCACCCATAGCAAGAGCCAGGGCTCTGGCACGATATTCGCCTTCGGCGTCTCTTACGCCCTGGCGTCACTGTCTTGTGCCCTGCCCATCTTCTTCGGAGTCATCACCATCTCATTCGACGGCGGGTTCTTAGAAGGAATACGCAACTTTGTGGCATATGGCGTAGGGATGGCCGCGGTCGTCATCGTCCTCACCCTCGCTATGGCTCTCGGCAAGGACGCCATCGTCCACCGCCTCCGGCAAGCCTCCCGGGTCTTCAACAAGGTATCGGGAGCCATTCTCGTACTGGCCGGGACGTTCGTCGTCTTCTACTGGAGCCTGCTCCTGGTCAACGGCGATGACGCCCTCTCCGACAATGCCCTGACTGTATGGGTCGAGGGTCTCCAGTCGGACCTGACCGAACAGTTCTTCAAAGTACCCAAGCTGTTGTGGATACCGATCCTCGGCATCCCGATTGCCGGAGCCCTCTTCTACGCCCTCCGGGGTGACAGCAACGGCAACGGCCGCCGCCCTCCCACTCCGAAACCGCAGCTCGAAGAAACTGCCGTCTAGCGCGCCTGACGGCGGCCGGCGACGACGCCCCCGGCAACCCCCGCAATCAGAGCGATCGACACCGCACCTGCGGCCAGCTTCCACTCCCGGTTGGGATCAGACCGGATAAGACCCATGACGTCGAGGTGCTCCTCGGTGGCTTCAAATCGGGTGAAGCCGGCATCGACGAACGACGGCGCCACATCGCCAACCCCGACTGAGAGGTCGTACACGACGTTCTCGGCCTCAGTTTCGAGGACGAGGTGGGTGAACCACGCCCGGTCCGGAACCCATTCCATGTTCTCGTCAGAGCGCAGGTCGGCCAGCAGGTCGTTGTTGGCCCACTCGGACTTGTTGACCTCCAGGCCCTCGCCGTAGAGGAGATCAGGACGCTCTGGCGTGAACAGGAAGAGGTCCGCCTCGAGAATCTCCGAGTCGGGCACCGCTCCGTGGAAGATGTGGAGCGGAATCCACGGACGCTCGGTGGGAACCGTGATCAGGATGGGAATGCCATCCCCGGACGTGAATTCATCCTGCTCGGCAGCCTCACTGTCGAAGCGGGCGGCCAAAAAGTACGGCGATCTGCTGCTGTAGAACTCCAGCATGTGCTCGGTCTCGGGGCCTGGCGGCAGCGCGAAGCCGTTGTCGTTGACCCACGCGAGGACGTCGCTCCCACCACCTTTGAGCACCACGACGTCCAGAGAGTCGATCCTGGTGCGAAGGATCACCTGGGCGCCAGACGCATATTCAGAGCTAGCCGCGAAGGTCGAAAGGAGCCCGACCCGGGGCCGGGGTGCCACTTCCCGCACCAGACGCTGCAGCGTCCAGTCTCCGGCTCGGGTGACACTGATAGGTTCTCCCGGTAACGGAATAATCGAACCGAACGAGTCCGCATCACCCGAGAACTCGAAGTTGGTGATGTATCGCTCTATGCCGTCCTCCCAGGCAACGAAGGTTGTCGTCCGTCCCAGCTGCACAGCGCCGTTGGCTGAAACCAGGAACCCACACGCCAGCGCCACCGGCACCGACAACACGAGCAGCACTGTGGTGGCTGCAATCACCGTGAGAAATCGCCTCATACCCAACCCCCTTGTTCGATTGTGGGGTTGGACGCTGCGGGTGGGGATCCGGTTCCCCTGGCAGTTGCGAAGCGTCGGCCCCGGTCCTCGAGTGGCCAATGTAACGAGTGCGTCTGTGCCCGATTGAGACCGACGGCGCCCGCTCTGCCCTCAGCCCCTGCGTCCTCAGGCTTTGATTCCGCTAGTGGCAAAGACGCGGTGCGGCACGCAGAGCTCGCCCGGGAACTCGCGAGCGAGCAGCGCAACCAACTCGGCGTCGAAACGCGCGACTTGTTCGGCGCTCAGGGCCGAGCCGACCCCATTGCAAGTGCGGATCCGGCCTCGCCAACCCACGTGGTTGAAGGGCACGTCAACCAGGTAGCTGAAGCTCTCGACCCGCAGGAAGCCCCCACGATCGAGGGCCTGAACTTGCTCGGGGTGTACGCCACACGAGCCCGCCTTGGGCCAGCCGGGGTTGTGCTGGAGAATCAGGTCCTCAGTACGGCCGGCCACGGTTCCGGATAGGGGGAGGTAGCTGAAGTTGCAGATGAGGAGGCGACCGCCTCGAGCGAGGACGCGCCTGGCCTCTCGAATGGCATCGTCCGCGTCGAACCACCACCAGCATTGACCCGCGCTTACGAGGTCGAAGCCGGCGTCGTCCTGGCCGGTAGCCTCGGCTCGACCCTCAACGAAGTTAGCCCGAAGATCGCGGTCGAGGCCAGCCTGGCGTGCGACCTCGAGTAGCTCTGGCGCGATATCGAGGCCGGTGACTTCGAGTCCGCGGGCCGCGAAGCCCAAAGCGAGTGAGCCCGTGCCGGTGCCTAGATCAAGAGTGCGCTGGCCCTCGGAAATCCATCGCTGGTTCAGCAGACGGTCGAAGAAGCTCTCAGGGAAGCCCGGACGGTGCCGTTCGTAGTCGACGGCGGTGCGGCCAAAGTCGATGACCCGGCCCTCGTGATCATTGAGTCCCGCGCCCTCGCTCATGGGCAGAATCTAGTTCCCGACCTCATCGTCGGGTTGCGCCCAGAACCCGCAGGATCATTATCGGGTGCGCCATCAATGGCCCTACGAATGAGAAGGTCATAGCGCCTGGCCTAATGGCAGTAAGAGGGATGAACTGGTACTCCCTGATTCAACATGCATGTCTTCGCCACAGACGCGAATGCCGTAGAGTCCGGCATGATTCGACCCGCGGAGAACACCATGTTGAAGATGGCGGTCGGCCACAGCGACAGCTTCGAACCTGTGAGCGCAGTCACCGAAGCTCTCGACCAATGCCTCGAGAGCCTGGATGGCATAGAACCGCAGGCGGCATTGATGTTCGTAGGACCGGACCTGGACGGGCCGGAGATTCACAAGTTGGTCCGCGAGGCGTATCCCGAGATCGAACTAATTGGGAGCACGACCGGCGGCGAGATGAGCTCGGTCCTCGGTTATAAGGAAGATTCGTTCGGCCTGGCCATGCTGGCTTCCGACGTGCTCGATTTCGGAGCCGGAATCGGGACGAATGTTTCTCAGGGCGCCCGAGCGGCATGTCGCGAGGCGGTCGAAATGGCGCGAGAAAAGTCGACCAAACACCCGGCGCTGTGCATCACGCTGCCGACCATCGTCTCGATCGATCCCGACGACGTCCTGGCGGGTATCTCGGAACTCCTTGGCGAGACCGTTCCCGTCGTAGGGGGTGGGGCTGCCGTCGAGGACGAGCGGGCCTCCGAATGGGGCGGGGACCACCAGTTCTGCGGAGATGAGGTCCTGACCGATGCTGTGCCCGTCTTGCTGATATCGGGTCCCCTGGTTTACTCGGTGGGCATCGCCCACGGTTGGCAGCCGACGGGGCGCGAAGGAGTTGTAACCCGAGCCCGGGGCAACGTGGTGTACGAGATCGACGGCGCCCCACCGCGTGACTTCTATGAGCGTTACGTTCGAACCGACACCGGAAACGCCCTCGCGACGCCGTTGGCGGTCTACGAAGATGACGGCGAACGGTTCTTCCTCCGAGCCGCCGTTGGTTTCGATGATGACGGATCGGCAAGCTATCTAGGTGCAGTGCCCGAAGGGGCTCATGTGAGGATCTCGGCCGTCGCCTCCAGCGACAAGATTCTTGCCGGTACCGACGAATCGGTCGCAGCTGCTCTCGCCGACTTCGCGTTGCCAGAGCCGGAAGCAGCCTTCGTAGTTTCGTGTGCAGCACGCAAGTGGTTGCTGGGCACGCGAACCGGAGCGGAAATCGATCAGGTGCGTGACAAACTCGGCGAGGACCTGCCCGTCGTGGGGTTCTCCGCGTTCGGCTAAATTGCCCCTCTCGGCACCAATCGTGACATCCGGTTCCACAACGAGACGTGCGTCACCGTGCTGTTGGGTACGTGAGCCAGGAACCTCAGCCGACGCTCGAAAGCCTCCAGCGCGAGAACGAGGCACTAAAACGCAGGTTGACGAAGCTGCAGGGAAACATGGAACGCCAGGAGCAATACCAGCAGCAGAATGCCTCATTGCTACGTGCGGCCATGGACGACCTCGACGCCGAGAAGGCCAAATCTGAGCGCCTGCTACTCAACATCCTCCCTGCACAGATCGTCGAGCGGCTCAGCTGTGGCGAGGAAGAGATCGCCGACCGGTTCGACGACGTCACTGTGCTCTTTTCCGACTTCGTAGGATTCACCGAGGCGTCCGCGCGGACGCCCCCCAAGCGGGTCGTCCGTGCCCTCAACGCTGTCTTCTCGGAGTTCGACGCGCACACCCAAGCGCTCGGCGTCGAGAAGATCAAGACAATCGGCGATGCGTATCTCGCCGTCGCCGGTTTGCCGGAGACGAGACCCGACCATTGTGAGGCCGCTGCGGATCTCGCCCTACAAATGCTCCGCACGGTCAGCGAAAAATCCGACGAGCACGATCAATTGGGTATTCGCATCGGCCTCCATACCGGCGCCGTGATTGCCGGCATCATCGGCACTCACAAGTTCGTATACGACGTCTGGGGCGACACCGTGAACCTGGCCAGCCGGTTGGAGAGCAGCGCGGACCCCGGCACAATCCACATTTCAGAGTCCGTCGCCCGGGTCCTCCGGTTCGATTACGACGTCGAGCCGCGTGGCGAAACCGCCTTGAAGGGCAAGGGTGATGTTGCCACCTTCTACCTCAGTGGCCGCAAAACCGACTGACTCTCCGGATATATCCCGATGGGCCGGAGCTCGACTGAAGAGGCCGAAGGGCCGGCGTTGGTGGAAGGCCTACTTCCTGGCCCAGAAGGTGTCGCCGCAGTGTGGACACTCCATTTCCACGTCATAACCAAAAAACAGGTTGACTTTCCGAGACCTTCCGGTCTTGCGGTATGCACTGACCGACACCCGCTCTCCGCAGCCGTCACATGGCTTGGTCGTCAACTTCTGCCACCGGTCCCGCAGCCACTCCTGCATTCCGCAAACCTACACTCCAGCACGCTGCTCGGGGTCAGTTTTCGGTTGCCCGGGCCAGGCTCAAAGCGTTGTTCCTGGTTTGGGCTCCCTTCCGGGCCTCACCCATTATCAGGGTGTCCGGCTCACGGGGGGGGAACTCCAGCGGGGTTAGGCCGCTCGATATGTGCGGTTAAGCGACCGGGGCGTTAACGCTAGTGATCAGGGTGGTATGGACCGCGCTAGCCGAGCCCCAACTCCCCGCAGCCGATCGGCCCCGTCGGTTTGCAAGGTCGATGGGCTCAGGCTTGCTCCGCCCATGCGGCGGGTACTTTTATCTCGATGTGGCGGGCTCGACCCTTGACTGTCCCATCTTCGGAATAAAGAACCGCCTCGGTGCGGAGCTTGCGCCCCTCGGTGGCGTTGTGCCAGCTCATGACTATGAGGCGTTCACCGACGCGCACAGATTCGTCAACCATTGCGGTCATGGTTCCTAACGCCGGGAAATAAGGCATCCCCACTGGATCGGCTGCCGTTGCAGCCCACGCTCCCGGGCAGTCGAGCACCCCCCAAACCACAGTGTTAGCCACCAACCCGTCCGAACCGCCGAGGGACTCAGAAGGCTCCCACGGTGCTGCTACCACCTGGCGCTCGGCCACTGGGCCGGGGAAGATCCGTAGCCCGTCCGGTGCTGTGCGATCAGGCCCGCACACGAAACAGGTGGGGGCGGCATGAAACGACCAGCCGGGAAAACCAGCTGTGGCCTCCCGTGCGGTGTCAAAAGGAACTGGGTCGGGCAGCTCCATTTCCAACTCTGTGGATGTGGCCTCCATCACCAGAGCATCACCATTAAACGCCAGGAAGTGGCCATCGTGCTCTTCCACCCGTAAAGGCAGATCTAGTGGCGGCGGTACGTGCAGTCGCACCTCGGCTGGCCCCTCTACAAACGCCGCCAGAGAACCCGCGGCGTAGCCGCCGTTACCAGAGTTGGCCGGCCCGTTGAAACGACTCGGGATGACAACCTGGCCAGTCATTAATCAAGATCGGTATGTGCGGTGTTTCTTGCCACCACGAGATGCCTCCTGCCAGGACAGCACGGCCAGCGTAGCTCAGCGGCGTTGTCGTCGAATCTCAAAAGCAGCCACTCGTAGGTACCGGGCCAACCACAACCTTCTGCCATCACCGGGGACGGGGCCCCACCGGCTAGCGCATAATCACGCTCGGCCACCTAAAGAACAGTCACTAGAAAGCATCCGGGAACCAGCGATGTGCGCTTCTGAAACCGCTCTATATGTGCTGTGGTCTCGGGGGGTGGATGCAACATCTTCGGCGAGAGTGGATGTCTGTTGTTGAGGAGGTTGGTGATGCGGTTCACGGAGTTGGAGAAGGCTGAGGTGTGGGATCGTTGGCAGGGCGGTGAGGCGATGCGTTCGATCGCACGCCGGTTGGGTCGAGAGTCGTCGGTGCGGACCTTTGATCGAGGATTGCGGTGGCGTTCGCCGGTTCCACGGCGGCGACATCCCCGGCATCTATCGGTTATTGAGCGGGAAGAGATCTTTCTCGGGGGGTGGCTGCTGGGGAGTCTCTGCGTCAGATCGCCGGTCGGTTGGGTAGGGCACCGTCGACGGTGTGCCGGGAGGTGGCACGCAATGGGGGCCGGCATCGGCATCGGGCCCAGCGAGCCGATCGGGCTGCCCTGAGGCGGGCTCGACGACCCAAAACCACCAAATTGGCTTGTCAACACCAGGCTGCGGGTCGTGGTGGAGGAGAAGCGGGCCCATTGGTGGGCTCCGCAGCAGATCTCGGGGTGGCTCACAGACACATACCCTGGGGTTGAGGAGATGCGGGTGTCACACGAAACCATCTACTTATCGCTGTTTGTGCAGGGCAAAGGTGGGCTGCGTCACGAGCTGACTCGGTGTTTACGAACCCGCCGGGCCATCCGCCGACCAGCCACCAGGAGAGCCCCGACGGGCAAAGGCCAGATTGTGGATCCGGTGATGATCTCCGAGCGTCCCGCCGAGGTTGAGGATCGGGCGGTGCCGGGTCACTGGGAAGGTGACCTGTTGATGGGAAAGAGACAGACCGCCATCGGCACCCTGGTCGAACGTGCCACCCGCTATGTGATGCTCTTCCCGCTTCCCAATGGCAATACCGCCGAGTCGGTGCGCACCGCTTGGCGGAAACCATTCAGCGGCTCCCCGAGCATCTATGACGGTCGGTGATCTGGGATCAGGGCAAAGAAATGGCCCAACACGCTCAGTTCACCGTCGACACCGGCATCCAGATCTACTTCTGCGATCCGAAGTCGCCCTGGCAACGCGGCAGCAACGAAAACACCAACGGACTCTTACGTCAATACTTCCCTAGCTGATTGTTGGAGCGGCCGGAAGGCTGTGGAATCCGGGGTGTCACGGCCAGACTAGATTCGGGATGCACAGTCACATCCTGAAGAACGAAGGGATCCTGGAGAGCGAATGATCAAGTTCGGGACCGGCAACCTCCGCATCCCCAAATTCGAGAAGCCCGTTTACCTGGTCGCCGGCGGGATGACCGACTTCCGCAAGCGGTACCCGGAAAAAAGCAGCTCTGAGCTGTGCGCCGACGCCCTGAATATGGCCGTCAATGAGAACGACCTCAAAGTGTCGATGGCCGAGTTCAAGGGCCTGGTCAACTTCTGCGTCTACTCACAGTTCGCAGACCACTTCGGCGATCAGCTGCTGGCGGCGGCCAAGATCCATGACTACCTCGGCTTCGATCCGTTGGGAAACATCGAGATCAAGACCGGCGGAGCCACCGGAGGCCATGCAGTGCTGGCCGGAGCCCTGGCAGTCGCTTCCGGCTACGCCAACCTCGTGCCGGTTGTGGGATGGGAACGAATGGATGAGGTCCCCACCAAAGTCGGTAACAGCTACATCGCATCAGCGGCGGACAAGGACTTCGAATCCGAGCTGGGCTGGATGTACGCCTCCTATTACGCCCTCATGGCACAGCGCTACATCCACGAAAACCATGTGCCCCGGGAAACGCTCGCCAAGATCGCAGTCAAGAACCACGGCTATGCGGTGTCTTCCCCGTTCTCGCAGAACCCGATGCGGATCGACATCGACGATGTTCTCGCCAACGCCATGGTCTCTGACCCGTTGGCGTTCCTCGAATGCTGCGTCATGAGCACAGGAGCCGCGGCGCTCGTGCTGGCAGACGAGGAGATGGCCTTCAAGCTCACAGACCACCCCGTGAAGCTCAGCGCCATCGCATCCGGCACCCACACGTTGCGCACGGCCGATCGGCGGGACATGGAAATTCTTCTGCTCCCCAACGAAACCCCCGACACTTACAAAGGCTACAAGGACACCCGCGAATGGCCTGGGTTCAGCTCGTTCCTGGCGGCACGTATGGCGGCCTATCTGGCCTACAACATGGCAGGCATCACCGACCCCGTCGAAGATCTCGACCTGATGGAGACTCACGACGCATTCACTATTTCCGACATCCAGACCTATGAAGACGTCGGCCTGCGGCCCTACGGGCAGGGCAGGGATTTTGTCGACTCGGGTGATGCCTACCTGGGAGGACGTCTCCCCACCAACCTGTCGGGCGGACTGATCGGCACCATGCACGCCGTGGGCGCCACCGGCGTCTTCCAGATGATCGAGCTTTTCTGGCAGCTGCAGAACAAGTGGGCCCGCTTCCACGCGGATCCGAAAATGTGGGAGCGCTTTGGCAAGACCATGCCGGACGACATCGAGGATCTGCAGGTGCCCAACGCCAACCGGGCCGGCGCCATCAGCCACGCCGGAACGGGAAGCCACGTGTCTGTGGCCATTCTCGAGAACGTATAGGAGCAACATGGCAGTCGAGCTAATAGGACAGGGCCTCGAGGTCCTGAGTGACGACCCACTCGTCATCAAGAACCCCAAAAATTGGTTCCACATCCACAGCTACGGCGGGCTCACGCCGTTCTTCAAGGCTCTGCGAGACGAGAAGCTGCTCGGCACTCACTGCACTGCCGCGGATTGCGAGCCTCGAGCATGGCTTCCCCCCCGGGCCCACTGCCCCGATTGCCTGCAGCCCAGCGAATGGATCGAGCTCCCCAAGGTGGGAACCATTTATACGCACACCACGATCCAATACCCGGGCGAGCTGTTCAAGCTCTCAACCCCCTGCCCGCTGATCTCCGTCGAGATCGAGGGCGTGTGCACAAAACCGATGTCCTACCTGATCGAAGGTGAGCCCGAGATCGGCATGCCGATCAGGGCCTGGTTCCGGACGGACAATCCGACCAATACCATCCTCGATCTGGCGTGGATGCCTGCCTGATCGCCACCGGACCGCTGCCAGAAACCCGAATAGCGAGTCGGGACCGGTGAGCAGCCCCCCGACGCCCTCGTGGTCACCGGACCAGGCCACGGTCGAAAACGCCAACGTCACCGAAGTGGCCCGGGAACTGGGCCTAGCGAGTTATCAAGAGTTGCACCGCTGGTCGGTCGAAAGCCGGTCCGCCTTCTGGGAGATGGTCCTCACCCGGCTCGGCATCGTGTTCGATAGACCTCCCGATTCGATCCTGTCCCGAGATTCCGTTCCGCAGGAAACTGAGTGGCTTCCCGGAGCCCTCCTCAACATCGTGCAGAGCTGCTTCCAGGCCGACCCGGCAGCTGCCGCAATCCATTTCGAGCGGGAAGGTAATCGGACAACTCTCACATACGCGGAGCTAGCGCAGCTCGTCGATCGAGTCGCCCATGGCGTGGGTGGGGCCGGGTTCGAGCCCGGCGCCCGGATCGCAATCGCAATGCCGATGACCGTCGAAGCGGTCGCCGCCTACCTCGGCATCATCAAGGCCGGATGCGTCGTGGTGTCCATCGCCGACAGTTTCGCCGCCGGGGAGATCCGGACCCGGCTCGAGCTGGCCGACGCCACCGCGGTAGTCACCCAGGGCCAATTCACCCGGGCAGGCAAGACCCACCCCATGTACGACAAGGTGGTAGCTGCCGGAGCCGGTAAGGCGATTGTGGTGGACCCCTCCACCTCCACCCCATCGCGCCCCGGGGACCTGGCGTGGGATGACTTCCTCGGCCCGGCCGAGCCGTTTGATCCGGTGCCCGGACCTCCCTCCACTGCCACCAATATCCTCTTTTCCTCAGGAACTACCGGCGAGCCCAAAGCTATCCCCTGGACACAGGTGACCCCGATCAAGGCCGCCATGGACGCCCATTTCCACCAGGACGTCCACGAGGGCGACGTGCTGGCCTGGCCGACCAACCTTGGCTGGATGATGGGGCCCTGGTTGATCTACGGCGCCCTGATCAACCGGGCGGCGCTGGCGCTGTACGACGATGTGCCTACCGGCCGGGGATTCGGCGAGTTCGTGCAGTCCGTCGGCGTGACCATGCTGGGTGTAGTCCCGACCATGGTGCGGGCCTGGCGGGAATCGGGGTGCATGGAGGACCTCGATTGGAGCCGGATACGGACGTTCAGCTCAACGGGCGAGGCGTCTAACGGCGCCGACATGTCCTACCTCATGGGCTTGGCCGGCGGGCGACCGGTCATCGAATATTGCGGCGGCACCGAGATCGGGGGCGGCTACATCACCGGCACCGTCGTCCAACCTGCAGTGCCGGCCGCTTTCGCCACCCCGGCGCTCGGCCTGGACGTCTGCATTCTCAACGAGGATGGGCGGCCGGCTGAGGAGGGAGAGCTCTACCTGATTCCGCCCTCGATCGGTTTGTCCCAGGAGCTACTCAACAAAGACCACACCGAGGTCTACTACACCGGCACTCCCCCCGGTCCCAACAACGAACCTCTCAGACGCCACGGTGACCAGATGGTGAATCTGGGAGCCGGCTACTACCAAGCCCAGGGCCGGGTGGACGACACCATGAACCTGGGGGGAATCAAGGTGAGTGCCGCCGAGCTCGAGCGAGCCCTGGCCAAGGCACCGGGCGTGCGCGAGTTGGCGGCGGTGGCAGTTCCGCCTCCGGAAGGAGGTCCGAGTCGCCTGGTAGCTTTCGTTGTGATGGACGCCGGAATCGATGAGGCCGAAACCATGGCGGCCATGAACCAGCTCCTCAAAACCGAGCTCAATCCTCTGTTCAAGCTCTTCGACCTGGTTACCGTCGACAGCCTGCCCCGCACAGCTTCGAACAAGGTGATGCGCAGGGAGCTCCGGGCCGTCTACGGTAGGAACTGATGGACTTCGATCTTCCACAAGAACACAAACTGCTACGCGACACGGTGCGCGCCTTCGCCGAAGCTGAGATAGCTCCCGCCGCGGAAGATCTCGATGCCCGGGAGGAGTTCTCGGTGGAGCTGACCGGGAAAATGGGCGAACTAGGCCTGTTCGGCATGGTGGTTTCGCCAGAGTACGGGGGACAGGGCCTCGACTATCTGGCATACGTGGTGGCGTGCGAGGAGCTGGCCCGCGTCGACGGCTCGCAAGCCGCCACCGTCACTGCAGCGAACTCCCTGGGAATCGGTCCGATCTACTACTTCGGGTCGGAGGCACAGAAACAGAAATACCTCCCCGCTCTCTGCAGTGGAGAGGGCCTGTGGGCATTCGGCCTGACCGAGCCGGGTGCCGGGTCCGATTCTCGGGCATCACAAACCAGGGCGACCGAAACCGAGAGCGGCTGGGTGATAAGTGGGTCAAAGCTCTTCATAACCAACGCCTCCAGTCCAATTTCGCGAGGTGTGACCGTGCAATCGGTGACGGGTGGCCGGGACGGCCGCCCGGAGCTCACCTGCTTCCTGCTGGAGCAAGAAACCCCGGGCTTCAGCGCCACCACCATGCACGGCAAGCTCATGTGGCGAGCTTCGGACACGGCTGAGCTCAGCTTCGCGGAGTGCCATGTGTCGGAGGACGCCATGCTGGGAACTAGAGGAGGAGGATCGAACTTGATGCTCGAGACCCTCGATTCGGGACGGCTCGGCATCGCCGCGATGGCGTTGGGAGCAGCCCAGGGAGCCTTCGAAGCCTCCGTCGCCTACGCAAAGGAGCGCGAGCAGTTCGGACAGAAGATCGGAAAGTTCCAGGGCGTCTCGTTCCAGCTGGCCGACATGGCAGTAGAGATAGACCACGCCAGGACCTACCTCTATCGAGCAGCCTGGCTGCGCGACCAGGAGCGACCCTTCCGCACCGAAGCTGCCATCGCCAAGTTGTTTTGTACAGAGATGGCGTCGCGAGTCACCGATGCCGCTGTGCAAGTCCACGGCGGATACGGCCTCATGAAGGACTCGGCGGTCGAGAGGTTCTATCGGGATCAGCGGATTCTTCGCATTGGCGAGGGCACCTCAGAAATTCAGCGCGTGGTCATCGGTCGCTCCCTGGGGCTCTAAGCACCACAAGACAGCGAAG
>CAXMOO010000019.1:0-11496 GCA_964195005.1 uncultured Gammaproteobacteria bacterium | reverse complement strand
ATCGCGATGGCGGAGTTCGCTTTCAACCCGACAGGAGTGGCAGTTTCAAAAGGCGAGACGGTCCTGTTCGAGGTCACCAACGATGGTGTGATCGAACACGAGTTTCGACTCACGACGGAGCACGCCGCAATGGAGCACATGGCAGCCGGCCACCAGGGGCACGGAGACGAGGCTGTCGCCGGAGAGCCCGGCCATGGCGAGGTCATCCTGCTTGTAGCACCCGGTGAGACAGGCACCATCACGGTCACCTTCGACCACGACGCCGACTTCGAGTTGATGGCTTGCATGTTGCCCGGCCACTACGAGGCCGGTATGCACGCCCCCCTCACCCTGGAGGGCTAGCTAGTGCATCCCGGGAGCAGCCTGAGCATCACCATTTAGGTGAGGGTTCTCCACAAGAAAGAGCGGGACCGATAGCGGTCCCGCTCTTTTCTTTGCCGGGAGCCTCTAGAGCTGACCTGTGTAAACGTCGGCACCCTGGTTGAAGGCGGCCCAGGCGAACCAGAACTCGTTGCCGTGTACCACCTGCTCCAGGCTGGCACCGGTCATGGGGCCGTCGACTGCGATACCGTTGAGATTCCAGATCGAGCCCGTCTCGACGTCCTCAAAGGTGAGTCCGTCGTGAGGTTGGAATGTCAATGTCTCGCCGTTGACGCGCCGGTTGAAGGCGATCCCTGTGCCGACGGTCTTGCCCTCGCGAATCACCCGGGTATCGAGGTTGTCGACCGTGTCGCCGCCGGCGAAGATCACTACGTCGGTCCCGTTCACCGTGTCGTTGATGGCACGTTCTTCACTGGCGATGCTGAACGGGTAGGCCTTGGCCACGTCACCAATCGTCACGTTGATCACCCGCTCCAGAGCCGGATAGCGAGGATCGATCTCATCAGGGGCAAAGGGGTCATAGGGGCCCGCTCCACCCGTGTAACCAAGATAGGAGTTGAATCCATAAGTAAATCCGAAGCCCTGGTCGCGGCCGAGGACGATGCCCTCGGGATTCTGGTCCTTGAAGTCACCGTAGCTCTTGATCGACGATGGCAGGAAGGTCAACTGGGCGCCGGCGAAGTCGCCAACGAGTCCCTCGCCGGTGAGCTGTTGCCACAGCGACTCTGTGGCGTTGTCCCACATGACCAGGTCGCTGTTGCGGAGCAGGCCGGAGACGCCGAAGCGAAGGACCTGGCCGTCCACAGTACTGTCGAAGACGATGGCACTGTTGCACAATGGGCAGTACGTCACTGCGACCCGACGACCGCCGACGATATCGTTGACGATCTCATGAGCGGTGAGGATGGAGAGCGGGTAGAAGCGAGCGTCGCCATCCAGTTCAAAGGCCAACCCTGGCTCCTGATCGGCCACAAAGTCGCCGATTTCGGCGATAGTTTCAAACTGGGGGTCGTCGATGGGGCGGATGCGGTCACGGCCCCTAATGCCGATGACCAGCTCATCGAAGTCAATCGTGGTTTTGGAGAAGTCGGTGATCCAGTCCCTGCTAACTGAGGCGAGTTCGGGTGTGAGCTGCACGTCGCCTGGCTCGACTGACGAGTCACCAAAAGGGGAGGCGGGCTGCTGGATAGGCGGGCCGTCGGCCGCGGTCCCGCCGGAGCCGCCAGACAGCGTGCCGGCGACGACTACCAGGGCTATTACGCCGGCGGCGACTCCGATTGCGATAACTGGTCCACGTTTGTTCATCTCTGATCCTTGATTGTCGTCGGTTCAACCCCGTAAGTCGGAGCAGGAGCTGAGGATTGTCGCCGCAGCGACAGTTACCCCCCCATACACTAAGCGTTCAAGAAGAACACCCAAAGTGACGATGGATATTTCCTCTGATTGAGAGGAACTGTGAACAGTCGCGCCGGGGTCATACTGTCTTCACTCGTCGTGGTCGCCGTCCTGGCAGGAGCTGCCGTGGCCGTGACGGGGACCGCCCCCGAGCCTGAGGTCGATGCTTCTCCAAGCCGGATCTGGGCTGGGGTGCCCATCGAAGCCGATCTACCGGATATCGAAGCTTCGGCGCCATCCTCGGGGATCGTAACGCTGATTGATACCTCCGATCTCGGCTTGGCGGACCCGGGTCGACTCACAACCACTGAGGGAACGACCACTACCACGTTCTCATCGCCGACCACGACGACCCTGAACTCGACGATGACCACGGCGGCTCCACCGACCACCACTACCGTCGCGCCGACCACGACCACGACTCTTGCGCCGACGACAACCACCACCGTCGCCGGTGGGGGGAGCTTCTCTCCGGCGAGCGAGTCGGATTTTGTGTCCCGTCTCAACGACCTGCGGGCCGGTGAAGGCCTGCCCGCTCTCATAGTCAATAGCGGTTTCAAGTCCTACGCCCGTGACTGGGCGAAGAACATGGGTGACGCCGACGACTTGGCCCATAGCAAATTCACCGTCCTCTTCGACCCGTGGACCTACCTGGGAGAAAACGTGGGTTACGGCCCAAGCGTGAGCTCGATATTCAATGCGCTGGTGGCCAGCCCCGATCACTACGCCAATATGGTCGACCCCGGCTTCACCCACATTGGCATCGGTGTGTGGATCACAGATGAAGGCAAGATGTGGACAACCCACGTCTTCGGCTCCTTCTAGCCGTCGCTTTCGAAGCCGAGCGTTACCCCGGCTTTGCTCCAGAAGCCCCGATTGTTCCGGGTCTTCCAAACTCCTTCACCGACTAGCTCAGTCTTACCTCTACCCCGGGCCTGGAACGCCGTGAAGCCTCTGACTTCGACGGTGAAGTGGGACCCGACCACCCTGATCCCACCCTGAAAGTTGGTTAGCTCATAGGTGGGCCCGCTCGCGAGCGCCTCGGTCTCGTCGCCAGACCGGGCCGCGGAGCCGATCCGAACCCGGGCGTCGCCGGCAATGTCGACGATCACAACATCACCGTCGGCTGTCATCATGAGCACACCTCTCATCTCGAGTTGGGCAGATCCGCTACCGGAGGCGTTTAGGAAGCCCTTACCGGCCAAAACCCTCTCCGCCTCTCCTGGGCGATCAGTTTCCTGCGCCCACGCCACTGCGCTTCCAATTACGACCGTGAGAACTACGGCCAACATCACCATCAGTCGCTTCGACATGGCACTCCTTTCGCTCGAAGCAGTGTCAGGGTCGCAAGCGGGTGTTCGGAGACTGTCAGGTGAATGAAATAAGTTGGGTGCCGGGTCGGAGCTCGCCGCTACACGACCGGGAGAGGCCGCGTCGGGTGAGGCGGAGAGTCAGGCGGCGTCCGGCTTCTTTTTGCGGAAACGAGCCAGTCTCTTCTTGCCGGCGGAGCTCTCGCTCGCATGCCCGGCGGACGCCGGCGGTGGCTGAGGATCGGCGAACGGATCGCCCGCGGTTGTAGCCGGGGCGTCCTGGCTGATGGGCATTCGTTCCCCGGGGAGGGAATCGGGGTGGCGGAATCTGTAGCTTGCTCTATTGGTGATAGCCCACACGCTGACCGCGAAGAATATGGGAAGTGCTCCTGCCAGCATCCCCCGGAGTGGATCTTCCAAGATAGCGATCGTTGCCCCCAGGGCGCCGCCGAAGGCAAGCAGCAACCCGCCGAAGAGCCAAGGGTGATCTTCGACATAGTTCCAGCGCAAATGAATTGCTCGGCGCGGCATCATTCCAACATCGGCTTCCAGCTAGCTCCCCTGAAGTGTGAGCCCGTTCCTACACCGCTTCTCGAGAGCATGCTACAAGGCAGACGGAGCCAGTCCCCCGGGCCCACTAGAGGAGAGCACCCTCATAGGAGGCCGGTCGGTAATGCATGCCACGTATCTCGACGGCCGGTCATCACCATTCGCAGCGTCCTCGGTCTCGCCATTCCACCCGAGGAGTGCCGAAACCTCGTCCTTGCGACTGGCGCGCCCGACCGCCGATCTACGCAACGGTATTACCGACCACCCTCTTAGCCCTTCACTACCCCCAGCGGAACCAGCCGTGCAACCTTTTCGCCCAGGTTGGCTGCCTCGCACGCGTCGACTACCTCGTCCACGTCCTTGTACGCGTATGGGGCCTCCTCGGAGAGGAGCGCAACCGATCCGGGCCGCACGGCTATTCCGCTGGATTCGAGCTCCTCTTGAACGCTGGCTCCGGTTTGGTGTTTCTTGGCGCCTTTTCGACTCATCACCCGCCCCGCGCCGTGGGCGGCGGATGAGAAGGCCGGGTTGCGCTCGGTGCCTCGCAGCACCCATGAGGCCGTGCCCATCGAACCGGGAACTAGAACCGGCTGACCGACCTCAGCCAGGTCACGAGGCAGGTCGGGATGGCCGGGCCCGAACGCCCGGGTGGCCCCTTTGCGATGGACGCACAGGTTGCGGATCGATCCTGCAACCTCGTGGGCTTCGATCTTGGCCAGGTTGTGGGCGACGTCGTAGATCGGGTGCATTCCGGTTCTCTCCCGGCTGATCTGGAAAGCGCGGCTGAAAGCCAACCGGGTCTCGTGCGCCAGTATGTGACGGTTGGCCCACGCGAAGTTGGCGGCGGCCCCCATAGCGCCGAGGTAACGCCTGCCTTCGGTGGAGTCCACCGGCACGCACGCCAGTTGGCGGTCCGGAACTGTGATCTGGTAGCGGGCCATGGCCGGCCCCATGACCTGGAGCTGATCGGTACAAGTCTGGTGGCCCAGCCCCCGACTCCCGCAGTGGATCATCACGCAGATCATGCCCTCGGCCAGCCCGAAAGCCGTCGCTGCCTTCGGGTCGAAGACACGGTCGACCAGCTGCACCTCCAGAAAGTGATTGCCGGCACCCAGGGATCCGAGCTGCGTCCCACCCCGGCGCAGGGCCTTGTCGCTGATGGCTCCCGGGTCGGCCCCACTGGAGGTGCCGAGCTCTTCACACCGCTCGAGGTCGGCGGGTCCTCCCAGACCCGCTGCCACGGCGGCGGCCGCCCCTCGCTCCAGCACGTCGGAGAGGAGAGCCCGGCCGGCGATGGCGCCTTTCCCGAGCCCGCGGGGGATGCGCCGGTCGAGTTCCGCCATGATCTGGTCGCGGCGCGCCTCCCAGTCGGTGAGCTGAAAGGATGAGCCGATCAGGCGGACTCCGCAGCAGATATCGAAACCGACCCCGCCCGGCGACACCACACCTCCGTCTGCGATGTCGGTGGCGGCCACCCCGCCGATCGGAAACCCGTAACCCCAATGTATGTCGGGCATGGCCATCGAGGCCTCGACGATGCCCGGAAAATGGGCAACGTTGATCACCTGCTGCGAGGCGCGATCCGACATTGCTTTCTCGAAGAGAGCTGTCGAAGCGTATATTCGCCCGGGCACCAGCATGCCGTCGTGGGGCTCGATCTCCCAGGTCGAGTTGGCGACCCATTTCCACTCCATATCGGAATTCTGTCACACGTCGAATATCAGGCGCGCCCACCAGCCGTCGGGATTCTCCGTCACCGACAGCTCGTGATAGGTGACCGCTTTGATTGGAGGCCCGCGCAACACCACGTCGTCGACGGGCACTCCACCCGCTGAGCCTTGCACGCCTCCCTCCTCTAGACGATCGATGGTGAAGTCGCACAGCGCCAGGTCGAGGGTCTCGGCATGAAACAGCAGCTCCGAAAGCCAGTTCACGAGCAGGTCCTCAACGCCGTCGCCGGTTGCCATCACCGGCACGTCGTGGGCGGGCGCGAGTTGGGCCAGGTCGAACATGAGGTCGAACATTCCCCAGGCGGTGTTTTCAAACAGTTCCTCGGGCGTGACTCCGTAGGCGATGATGCCCGTGTCGGCTGTATGGGAGATCACCTCATAGCGCATGTGTTGATTATTCCGCATCGGCGCCGCCGGTCGCGCCGGTAAGGTGAGATGCATGAGCAAATGGCCGTTTGAACCCCCCATCGCCACCATGGAGGCCCGGGTGAAGGAGAAGCCTCCCGAGCCCCCCGGGTGGAGGTACGAGCCCAAGTGGGACG
Organism: uncultured Gammaproteobacteria bacterium; assembly: GCA_964195005.1. Lineage (GTDB taxonomy): Bacteria > Actinomycetota > Acidimicrobiia > Spongiisociales > SHLN01 > JAUXLW01. The sequence goes on along the minus strand of CAXMOO010000019.1, from coordinate 5,589 downwards.
GGTTCCGAGCCGTCGCCTGGAGCGACGATGTGCGGCTCGACAGTAGGAACCAGAAGCCCCTTTTGCGTTACTTTCCGGAGCTGGCGTCGGCCCTGGCACAGTTGCCCTCGGGAACCGTCGTCGACGGAGAAGTGCTGGTGGTGAGAGACGATCGGACGAGTTTCGACGCATTGCAACTGCGCATCCATCCCGCCGAGAGCCGAATCAATCTTCTGGCTGAGGAGACTCCGGCCAGCCTGGTCGGCTTCGATCTCCTGGCACTCCAAGGCAAGGATCTTCGTTCCGAGCCATTTGCCGAGCGGCGTAAGCACCTCGAGAAGCTGTTTGCCGGCCTGGGGGACTCGTGGCACCTCACTCCCTCCACGGAGGACTTCGATGTCGCGGTCCGCTGGTTCGATGATTTTGAAGCCGCCGGGTGCGACGGGATCGTCTGCAAGAGGCTCGACGGTCCCTACGTGGAGGGCAAGCGGGAGATGATCAAGTGGAAGCACCGGCGTAGCGTCGATTGCGTCGTCGGGGGGTATCGGGAGCACAAGGACGGCGGCAAGATCGGCTCACTCCTCCTGGGTTTGTTCAACGCCGAAGGTGAGCTGCACTTCATTGGCCACTGTTCGGGCTTTTCCGATCATGATCGGGTGGAGCTGTTGAAGCAGTTCGAACAGCTGCGGTCCGACGAGTCTTTCGGGTTCGAAGCGCGGATGCCGGGAGCCAAAAGCCGCTGGTCGGCAGGCAAGGATCTCTCCTGGACACCGGTTCAGCCGGGCGTGGTGGTGCAGGTGAGCTACGACCAGCTAACCGAAAGCCGGTTTCGGCATGCCACCAGGCTCGAGCGGTGGCGCCCCGACAAAGACGCCGCCGAGTGCACGATGGACCAGTTGGATCGCCCCCGGGGCCCTGGTTTTGCCGACGTCGTAGCAAGCTGAGCCGGCGGGGGAGCCCTCAGTAGTCCTCGTCCTTGCGCCTCTGCTTAGAGGGCTGAACCCGGGGAGGCTCTCCCGGCTGCTTGGGATAGTGAGGCGGCCACGGGGCATCGCCCATGCCCTCATCCTCATGGGTCGCCACCAGCTCGAGCAAGCTCTCCAATCGGCCGGGACCGTCGTCGATCCCTTCATGGGGATCGCCGACGGCTTCCCAACGTTTAGCAAAGCCCACCATCGGGAAGCTGGTGATCTCGATCTCGTCGAGCTCATCCCACGAGAAAGGTGCGGACACAAAGCCGGTGGGCCGCACTGAGTAAGCAGAGGCGATGGTCTTGTCGCGAGCGTTCTGATTGAAGTCGATGAACACGCCGACCCGCTCCTCCTTCCACCATGCCGTGGTGGCAAGGCCGTCGAGTTGCTTTTCGGCTTCACGGGCAAGAGCAAGCACGGCTCTTCGCACCTCGAAGTAGTCCCACTCCGGGTCCAGCCGTACATAAATGTGGATGCCTCGCGAGCCGGAGGTCTTAGGCCATGCAACCAGACCGTGCTGCATGAGGAAGTCATGGCACCAGGCAGCCACCGTTCGTACGTCGGTAAACGGAATGTCGGGTGTGGGGTCGAGGTCGATGCGGAGCTCATCGGGATGGTCGATGTCCTCCGCACGGACGTTCCAGGGGTTGAGATCGAGACAGTTCAGCTGGGCCATGCGAAGCACGTCGGTGACCGTGCGAGGAACTCGCATGAGCCCCGGCCGTTGTGACGGGAAGCGAATCTCGACTGTTTCCATGGCATCGCCGGGTTTGGCTCGCTTGTTGTAAAAAGGTTCGGCACCCGCACCGTTGGGCCAGCGCTTGAGCATCGTCGGCCTTCCGAAAACACCGCGCAGCGCGCCTTCACCGGTAAGGACGAAATGGTTCGCCAAGTCGAGCTTGGTCCAGCCTTGTTCGGGGAACATGACCTTGTCCGGACTGGAGATCCGAAAAGGCTCACCTTCAACTTCGAGATAGGTTTCCTTGGCCAATGGTGTCCTCAACCCTCGCCCGACTTCGCTTTTGCAGCCGCCCTCCGATCGGAGAGCACGGCGGCCGCCACCACCCCGGCAATGAAGCCGAACAGGTGCCCTTCCCAGCTCACGCCTGAGCCTCGAGGGAGCACGCCGAAGATGAGCCCTCCGTAGAAGATGGCGACCACCACTGAGATTCCGATTGCCTTGATGCTTCTCTCAAACCAGCCGGAGCCAAGCAAGAACCCGAAGTACCCGAACACCAGAATTGAGGCACCGATGTGGTTGCCGGCCCTGGCGAACAACCACGTGGCCAGGCCGGCCCCAACTGTGATGATGGCCGTGGCAGTGATCCACTTGCGGATGCCGGACAACATCACCAGCCCGCCCAGCACCACAAAGGGGATTGAGTTCGAGATGATGTGGCTCCAGCCGGCGTGAAGGAAGGGAGCGAAGATCACGCCCTCGAGGCCGTCTATTTGTCGCGGTTCGATGCCGTGGGTTTGCAGATCGCTATCGAACGCGTAGGTGTCGAGGATCTCGACTGCCCACATGAGAAGCAAGGCCCCGCCGAGCACCCGGGTTAACGCAAGCAACGTGGAGCGCGGCTGAACGGCGTCGTCCATGGCATCCAAGCTACCCGTCAGGGAGCCGGTATTGGGGCCCGGGCTCTCGTTAGGCGGCGACTTCGGGGCGGCAGTGCTTGCAGGGTCGGTACCCGGCAGCCCGCGCTTGGGCCTCGTCACGGAACTCGACGGTATGTTTGGGGGTGGTCCGCCTGGCGTCGCGACATGTCGGGTTGCAGAAGATATTGGTCGTGTCGCTCCCGGTCAGCTTGATTCCCCTGGTGGCCAAGCTCTCCAGTGCTGCCACGTCCAATCCTTCCGCTTCGAGGATGGCCCGCTTGACTTTGGTTCCGTGGAAGTAGTTCCCGAGATGGCCGTCGTTGCGCACCACCCGGTGGCATGGCACGACCACCGGCACCGGGTTCCTCGCCAGAGCAGTGCCCACAGCGCGCACGGCCCCGGGGTTGCCAATCTCCTTGGCGATCCAGGAGTAAGGCCGAACCTCCCCGGGCAGAATCTGCGCCGTCTTGCGGAGCACGGTCTGTTGGAACTCGCTCATCCCGCTCCAGTCAATGGAGAGGTTGCCGAGCCGGTTGGTGGCAAGGGCTCTCTCCAGGGCGCCCGCCAACCGGGCCGGCAACCGGGTGACTCGAAACACCGGGCGGTCGAACAGCTCTACGAAGTAGGCCTCGAACGCCGCAGCGTCATCACCCAGGTCCACAAAAGAGATGCCGCGCGGGTTGAACGCAACGAACATGTTCCCGGTCGGGCCCCGCTGCGTGACGTAGCCGTCGGCGTGGCCGGTTGCCAGCAGCACCTGCGGTTCCACAGTTTCCGGTGCCGTGGTGGCGAGGCCGGCGAGCGTTTCTTCAATCATGCGAGCACCTCCTTGAGCTTCTTGATTCCACGGTGAACGTCGGCCTTCACTGTTCCCGGCGGACGTCTGGTGGCGACGGCGATCTCGTCGTATGTGAGGCCGACGACATGACGTAACACCACAGCCCGACGCTGGGCGGGGGGAAGCTTGGCGAGCATCTGTGACCAGTAGTCGAGGTCGGCTTCTTCGATAGCCAGTGCATCCGGCCCTGGTGCCGTGTCGAAGGCGTCACGAACTAACTCGACGGTTCGCGGCCGACGGCTGCGGGTTCGAGCCGCGTTGCGGCATAGGTTCAGCGCAATGGTCCATATCCAGCCGCGGAGATTCAACTCCCGGATTCGAGCGGGCTCATACTCGCTGAGGGCCCGGTAGGCACGGATGAAGGTTTCCTGGGTGACGTCCTCGGCATCGGCCGCCGAGGGCACCATGCGGAGGACTCCCGAATACACGCCGTGCTGCAGGTTTCGAACCAGATCGGGGAATGCCCCGTCGAGATTGTTGGCGAGCCGTCCGTTCACAAGCCCGACTGTATCTGTTGCCATCAAAGACAAGAACCCCGCCCGGCGGCTATTGGTTGCAGTGCCTCCGCACTCGTGTCCCGCGTCACAAGTCCTGTACAGAATCTCGCCGGGCCTCGACGCCCCTGGCTGCGTCCTCGTCCTCGACGTAGCCCCACTATGCCTTCGTCCTGCATCCTTGCCATGAACGCCGAGTCCTCGGCGATATCAGCACAAACTTACGACGCAGGACACTAGCTGAACATCGTCTTGGGACGATCTTCAATCTCGCCGTCGACGTAGATGTCGACCTTCTCGTTGTAGAAGCTGACCATGCCGGCGATGCGGGAGCTTTCTTCGACCGGGTACTTGTAGTACCAGACGATGTCGTCATGCAGCTCGCCACCCACTTCCACTGAGAAGTAGTTGGCCTCACCCTTGTAGGGGCATTGCGTCAGCGTTTCGCTGGGGCGCAGCAGATCCATTCGCACGTCGGTGAGCGGGAGGTAATAGCGAGTGGGGAGCCCGGTCTCGAAGAGCAAGGTGGGTTTTCTGGTGTCCGCCACAGTTACGCCATCGATCTTGACCTCGACGTGGCGTGAGCTCGGCAGGGCATCCACTCTCGTGTAGGGGTCGCGGGCGTGAACGAAGACCTCCTCGTCTTCTTCGAACCAGGCGTCCATCGCGCTCCAGTGAAACGCAATCATCCCCTCGATTTCATCGAGTCGGCTTTCCGCATAGCTGTAGGCGGCGTTCTCTGCCACCTTGTCTCCGCCCTTGACGGTGAAATAGCCGGCGGTCCCGCGGCTGGGAGAGCGCTTTTCGTGATCTGTCGGCTGGAGCAGCTCCATGCGGACGTCTTCTTGTGGGAAGTAGTACACCGGGTAGTAAGGCCTCTCCCAAACCAGCTTGGGTCGGGTGGTTTCGGCAATCAGTTCGCCACCGAGGTAGATCCGAACGTGTTTGTGTCCGTCTTGTATGCGGACTCGACCCCGCTGTTTGGTGTCTGTCATGTCATCTCCTTGTGATTTCATAATCACAACTACCTCGCGGGCAAGGTAATTCCCGGTTCCGGAGTTGATGGCTTTCTGCCGGGCTTATCCTGCCAGCCCAATAACGCTGACGCCGTCGCTGATCGGCAACAGCACGACCGTCGTCCGCGGGTCATCTCTCACGTGATCGTTGAACTTGTGCAGCGCCTCCGTGTCCGACCCTGGTTCGCCGGGTTCCAGAACCCGCCCGCTCCACAGAACATTGTCGACGAGGATCAGCCCGTTTGGCGCTAAACGGGGCACGAGCTCTTCGTAGTAGTCCACGTACCCGGTCTTGTCTGCATCGATGAAGGCCAGGTCGACGGCCGGCTCTGAGGGAAGCTCCCGCAAGGTGTCGAGTGCCGGCCCGATTCGAAGGTCGATCCGGTCGGCCACCCCGGCTCGCTCCCAGAATTTACGGGCGATGGCGGTCCACTCCTCGGAGATGTCGCAACAGATCAGGCGCCCCCCAACGGGCAAGGCCCGCGCCACCGCCAGTGCCGAGTAGCCGGTGAACGTCCCGACCTCGATCGCCAGCTCAGGTTGGATTGCCTGTGTGAGCAGAGTCATAAAGGTGGCCTGCTCCTGGCTGATTTGCATTGACGGCGCGGTTGTACGGGCCAGTGTGGCTTCGGTCAGTTCCACCTGCAGCGAGTCGGGGGCCGTGGTGTGGGCCCGCGCGTAGTTGGCAATCT
>CAXMOO010000018.1:0-12955 GCA_964195005.1 uncultured Gammaproteobacteria bacterium | reverse complement strand
ATCGATCCTTCTAGTCCTCGCCCAGGCGGGGCCGGCTCTCGCCGACGGTGGTCTCGACATCTCGTCAGACACAACATACGAGATACGCGCCGATGAGGGTTTTGTCAGGGTCGAGGCCGAGTACGAACTCGAAAACACCCTTCGCAACGAAGACGATGGCTTCTACATCACCCGCTATTTCTACAAGACGTTCACGATCCCGATACCGCAAACGGCCCAGAATCTGCTGGCGACCCGGGGCACCACGGAACTGACCATTGAGATTGAGGAATCGGCGGAAAGCTCTTTCGATCAGGCGGTCATCAAGCTGCAGAGCTACCTCTACTCGGGCCAAACCCGGACCATCCGTTTCTCCTACGATCTGCCGAGTGAGCCGGTTCGCAGCGACCGATTCGTCAGAGTGAACCCGGCGTTTAGCTCCTTCGGAATATGGGGTGTGGGAGACGCTGGTCGAGCCACGGTTCGGCTGTTGATCCCCGACCGGTTTTCGGTCGAAACGGTGGGGGATGAAATGTGGTACACGGTTGGCCCCGACGGGCCTGCGTGGATTGCAGAGGACATCGCCGAGCCTGGCGAGTGGTATGTATGGGTGGCGGCCCGGGACGACACGAGGCTCGACACCACGGATTTGAGCGTTGGCAGCCGGTCGGCAGTAATTCGAGCATGGCCCGACGATCCTGAATGGGAGCAGTTCGCCGTCGATCACTTCACTACCAGCGTGCCTCGCATGGAGGAGTTGATCGGCGTTCCCTGGCCGATCGAAGGTCGATTGGAGATCATCGAAACAGCGACCCCGAGCCTTTACGGAGCGGCAGGATGGTTCCTCACAGATCAGAATGTCATCGAGATCACCGAACAGTTGGATTCGCAGGTGATGTTGCATGAGCTGGCTCATGCATGGTTCAGCCGGGCTACGTTCGAGGACCGTTGGCTCAGTGAAGGGCTGGCGGAAGAGCTCTCATATCGCACGATGGAGGCCGGCGGACAGCTCCGCCCCGGTGGGCAATTGCCGGATCCGTCCGAGGCCTTTCCCCTGAATAGCTGGGAACGGTTCTCATCCAGCCAGACCGGCGCGCCCGATGGTCGAGAGACGTATGGATACGACGCCTCCGGCTACGTGCTCCGCCAAATCACGCTCGAGATCGGTATGGACGGCTTGCAGAGGGTCTTGCAGGCTGCCGACTCTGGGCAGATGGCGTACCCGGGCGAAATCGAATCCGCCTTGCCCCGCCCCCAATCCAAGCAAACCGACTGGAGGCGATTTCTGGATCTGACCGAAGAGCTCGGGGATTCCGACGAGGTTGCCCCCATCTTCGAGGTATACGTTGTGACTCCCTCACAACGCACCCAGCTCGAACAGCGTGCGGAGGCCCGTGTCGCCTTCCGAGCGCTTGAATCTCATGGGGAAACCTGGACGGCGCCGATCGTCGTGCGTCTGGCTATGGAAGACTGGAAATTCAGCCTGGCGACCGGAGTCATGGCCGATGCTGAGACAGTCCTCGACTTGCGGGACGCAGTCAATCGCGAGGCGACCCGCCAGGAGATGGTGCCAAGCTCGTCTCTGAAAGCGGACTACGAGAGTGCTATTCATGACGTGCACTGGGTGATCGGGAAGGGAGAAGCACAGCTGGCCGCAGTCGAAGCTGTGGCTGAGGCGACTAACGCCGTCCGGGCCGACAGGGACACATGGACCGCTCTCGGTCTCTGGGGTGCTGATATCGAACCAGACCTAAATCACGTCCGGGCCACTTTCGAGACCGGCGATGCCGACGCCACCATGTTGGGCGTCCTCGCAGTCATTGCCGAGGTGGATGCAGCCAGGAGTGTCGGTTTGCGTCGGGCGGGGTGGGGGGCGGCCGGCCTGATGTTCAGCCTGGGATTCGGCCTGGTGGGTAACAGGCTGCTTCAACGGCGCCGGGTCCGCAGCCACACCTTTGACGAGCCCGAAAGCACTAATTCCAGAGCAGGCTTGTTTGAGCATCCGATCTTCGAGCTCGAGGTCGAAGACTTCTCGGGTTGGGTGCCTCGTGCCAGTCGTGACGCCGTCGGCGTTGGAGTCAACTCGTCCGTCGATCCTGATTAGGGGTCCGCCCCGGTTTAGGCAGCTTCGGGAGGCGGTTGGCCGTGGTCGTGCATGCAAGGCACTTCAGAGTCCAGCCGCCAGTAGGTCGTCTGGAACGGATACTGGGGACAGCCGGGTATGAGCTGGCCGTTGCACACGTAGATGCGGTGTCCGTGGCGGTCGGAGTAGAACCCTCCGGTGAAGGCGGCGGCTCCGTTGAAAAGTGTCACATTCCGCATCGGGGTTCCTTTCCAAATGGAAGAGCCCCTTACTCCGCTTATGGAATCGGCCTGATGGGGACTTTCTTGACGAAATCCTCTAGAAGCCGTCCGGCACCGGAATATGGTTTGAGTAATGGCTGGAAGGAGGTCATGGAAGATGCGATTAGTACGTTCTGATCCCCTGGGTTTGGTAAGGGACTTGGACCGGTGGTTCACGGATTGGACGCCCGGCATGAAACTCGGCGAATGGGTCCCCAGCATCGATGTCATGGCAGAAGATGGCGAGCTCATAGTCAGGGTGGAGGCACCCGGCGTCGATCCAGAGAGCGTCGATCTCACCATCGAAGGTGACTCGCTGACGATCAGCGGATCCCGCCATTTCGAGGACGAAGTCAAGGAAGAGAGCTATGCCTCGAAGGAGATATTTGAGGGCTCGCTCAGGCGGGTGATCCGCCTGCCGGACGGAGTAGACGCTGAGGCCATCACGGCGTCGTCGAAGGACGGAATCCTCACCGTGAGAATTCCCAAGAATCCTCAGGTGCTCCCCCGTAAGGTGAAAATCGAGATCGAAAGGTAGCGGTTAGACCAGCTGACAAACCGGGGCCGTCGGGGCCGATCCCCTCAGGCGGTAGCGTGGTGTACGGCAACTCGCCCCTGCTCACTGAGAGGATCTGGACACAATGGAACGGCTATTCGGCCTGTTACGCGCCAACCGCACCGCGGCGATAGCCGGAGCCGTGGTTGCTGTTATCGGGTTGGCCGCGGCAGCCGTCATTGGTTTGCCGCCGGCTTTCATGGCCCTGCTGCTGTTGATGTTCGGGCTCGTCACCTGGGGGATTTATCGATGGCGGTCCCGTCGACTGGACCCGCGTCCGCAGCCCGCTCCCACACGTACTCTCGCATCGAGCGCACTTGTGGCCCTGGTGGCAGTGTTCCTGGCTGCTCAGGCTGTTCCCTTCGGCCGTGACCACAGCAATCCGCCGATTTCAGGCGAGCCCGACTGGGCAAACGTCGCAACCCGCCAGTTGATGGTGCGGGCGTGCTTCGACTGTCACAGCAACGAAGTGGTGTGGCCGTGGTACTCGAATGTCGCTCCCTTCTCCTGGGCTGTGTGGAAGCATGTCGAAGACGGGCGCAACAAGGTCAATTACTCAGAATGGGATCGGCCTCAGCGCGAGGCCGACGAGTCCCTCGAGGAAGTGAAGAAGGGCTCAATGCCACCCGGCTATTACACCTTTGGCGGCCTCCACAACGAAGGCAAGCTATCAACGGAGGAGCTGGCGACTCTTCTGGACGGTCTGGCCAACACCCCGGGGCTTTCAGAGCGAAGGGCCTCTTAAGGCGAGGTGAGATGCGCTGTTTATTTGCGCGACGGAGTTTTCACTTCGACGGCAGGCCGGCGATCGCGCCATTCTCCGATCCGCCCGGCGACGATGGGGCGCATTCTCAGGGCCACTATGGCGATGATGAGGACGACGATCTGGGCGAACACAGTCGAGATATTGAACTGCAAGATTCCCAGCGAGCCACCCAGGAGAATGCCGGCGGCGACGAGGCCGCGCAGCGAGCCCTGTCCGCCCAGGATCACCACCAGAAACGAGTTGACGAGAAAGAGAAGCCCGAACTGGGGATTCAGAGTGTTGAGCGGCCCGAGCAGGGCCCCGGCGAGACCCGCCAGTCCGCACCCGATGGCGAACAGAGCCACCCTCATCATCCCGACGTTGATCCCCATGGTTTCGGCGAGCCCGGGGTTTCGTACGGTCGCCCGTGCCAGGAGGCCGAACCCGGTCCGGTTGAGGAGGCCGAGCACGGCGACGACCAGTCCCACCGTCGAGACGACAACCACCAACCGCCACCAGGGGATGTTGAAACCCGCCAGCACGAAAGACCCGCCGATGGGGTCGTCAACCGTTCGCGGGTTGGCCGAGTACTGAACCTGTACCAGTTGTCGGATGATGACCGATAGGCCGAATGTGGCGAGCAGCGAGTCGAGGGGACGCTCGTAGAGGAAGCGAAGTATTCCCCTCTCCAGGACCACACCGATAGCTGCTGCCACGAGCGGTGCCAGCAACATTCCCAGGACCACCGAACCCGTCCACTCCTGGAGCTGAAAGGCGGTGTAGGCGCCGATCAAGAGGAACTCACCGTGCATCAGGTTCACCACGTTGAGCATGCCGAAGGTGAAGTGAAGCCCGAGGGCAATGAGCACGAATACTGCTGCCAGCACGACGACGTTGAATGAGTCCGTTGGTAGGACCGCAGCCGTCATAGCGCCAATCTCCTGGCCAGGGTCCCGTCGTCGTGGAGGGCGTTTACGTTCCCCGATTCCACGACCACGCCGTGCTCGAGAACGTAAGCCTGATTGCCGAGAGCCAGGGCGGTGTCGATGTTCTGTTCCACCAGCATTACTGCGGCATGCTGGGTAAGGACCTCGATGGCGGGAATCAGCTCTTGCACCACCACCGGAGCCACCCCCTCGGTTGGTTCGTCCATTAACACGAGCGATGGGTTGACTACGAGGGCCTGGGCGATGCCGAGCATTTTCCTCTCGCCGCCGGACAGCGTTTGTGCCTGTTGCTCCAGGCGTTCGCCGAGCATGGGGAACAACTCGGCGGCCTGGGCGATGCCCCGGGCGACGTCATCCTTTCCGAGGGCTATGACCAGGTGTTCGCGGACGGTGAGGCCCGGGAAGACCGAGCTCTCCTGCGGCACCCAAACCATCCCGGCCGCGTTGATGCGATGGCCTTTCCAAGACGTGATGTTGTCGTTCCGAAGAAGCACCGTGCCGGTTTTGCGAAGCATCCCCATCAGTGCCTTGAGCAATGTGGTCTTCCCGGCGCCGTTGCGGCCCATCAGACAGACGACCTCCCCCTCCGGCAGCTCCAGGCTGACGTCGCGCAACACCGTAGTGTCGCCATAACCGGCTTCCAGATTCGAGACCGTGAGTACCGCGCTCAATGGAGCCTGCCCAGAAATGAAGCCTGGACCTCGTGGTTGGCCTGTACTTCGTCGATGGTCCCGTCCGCCAGGACTTGCCCCCGGTGCATGACCGTCACCCGGTCGCTGACCAAACGAATGAACTCAATGTTGTGCTCGACGACGATGATCGCCTCGGTGGCCCGGCTCGCTTGAAGTTGTTTGAGCAGTTCTGCGGTCCGCCGGCTTTCGGCTCGGGTCATGCCCGAGGTGGGTTCGTCGAGCAGCAGCAACTTGGGTTTGGCCAGCAACACTATCCCGATTTCAAGCCACTGCTGGCGTCCGTGGCTGAGCTGGCTGGCATGCCGGTGGCGTACATCATCCAACTCCACCAGATGCAAGATGCGCTCAACCTCTTCACGGTCGACCGGCAGGCGGGCCCGGGGCTTCTTGGGCAGCGCGCCCAGCAGCAAGTTTTCTTCCACCGTTAGCTCGTCGAATACGCTGGTCAGCTGGAACACCAGACCCATTCCCCGTCTAGCCCGGAGGTGGGCCGGAAGGCGGGAGACGTCAGTTTCGTCGAACCGGATGGTGCCCTGATCCGCTTCCAGTTTTCCGTAGATCAAGTGCAGCAGCGTGCTCTTGCCGGCTCCGTTTGATCCGATGAGACCCCGCAACTCTCCCTGGTCGATGCGCAGTGAAACATCGTCGACCGCTGTGAAGCCACGGAAGGTCTTGGTGAGGCCATCGATGACAAGAACACTCATGCTTTGCGAGGCCTGGTGAGGAAGCCGAAGATGCCGGCGGGAAACAAGACGATCACCGCTACCAGGATCACGCCGACCACCACGAGCCAGGTGTCGAGCAATGTGCCGGACAAGCTGGCGGTCAGATGGGGGAGAAGGATGGCTCCGATGATGGGACCGAGGAGTGTTCCCCGGCCGCCAAGCACCACCCACAACAGCACCAGCGTGGATGCTCCGACACCCACCGTCCCCGGCGAGACGATTCCCTCGTGCACATAGAACAGGGCGCCGGCCAGGCCGGCGAGGGCCCCCGACAGCACAAAGGTCCGGCGCTTCACCAGGGGAACCTCGTACCCCAACAGGTCGATCCGATCCTCGTTCTCCCGCACGCCGCGCAGGACCAGGCCGGAGCGGGTGCGTAGAAACCACTTGAGCCCGAAGTAAGTGGCAACCAGCAATAAGCCGGTCAGGGCATAGAAGCCGTATCCCCGATGCAAGGAGATGACGCCGGGGACGCCGAGACGGGATTGCATCAGGATGCCGTTCTGTCCTCCGCTGATCGAGCCGCCGGCATTAGCCAGCCGTTCGGCAATGACGGCAACCGCCAGGGTCACTACTGCGAACTCGACGCCGCGCAACGCCCCCTTGCCGGAGAACACGAAGTAGGAGAGTGCCAGCGCCAGCAGAGCGGCGGCCGCCACCGCAGCGGCCAATGCCAGCCAGAAAGGAACCGGAAGAAACCAGCCGCCCCGGGTGGTGAGCATGCCGACGATGTAGCCCCCACCCCCGAAGAAAACGGCATGGCCGAAGGTGAACATGCCGCCGTAACCCCAGATGAGGTCCACCGACAGGGCAAAGATGGCGAAGAGGAAGTAGCGGCCGAAGCGATCGATCAGGAAGCGATCGTCGCTAATAATCGGCAGCGCTACCAGCGCCACCAATAGGACGATCTCGACGATGCGCCGAGGGCTATGAGTTGGGCTCCCGGGTGGCCGGAGGCTCCGGCCACCCGAGACTTCACTCTTTAGAGATCGCAAGCTTCTTCTGGATCACGGTTGGAGAAGCTGTCAACCAGCACGTACTCCCCGTTCTGCGCTTGTACGAGGTTGATTGTCTGCTCCAGGTGATGGGACGAGGTCATCTTGACCTTGCCGGTCGGCCCATTGAAGCTCAGGCCAACCAACGCCTCCGCCACCGCGGCCGGGTCGGTCGATCCTGCTTTCTCGACTGCCTCCTTGTACATCCACACTGCGTTGTAGGCGCCCACGCCTTCACCACCTGACGGGAACTCGCTAGCTCCGTATTCCGCCTGATAAGCGGCCAGGAAGTCTTCAGCCGCCGAGCCTTCGGCCGCGGTGAAGTAGGGGAGAGCGGTGTATGAGTTCTCTGCCAGGTCGGTAATTCCCAGATAGTCGGGATCACCCAGGAAGATCGTGCCAACGCCGACGTCGTCGAGCAGCGCAGCGTCGTCGAGAGCCTTCAAAGCTGCGCCCCACAATGCCGGGTACAACGAGAAGATGTAGTCGGGCTGCTTGTCGCGCACTTCCTGGACGAGTTCTGTGAAGTCGTCGGCGATGAGCGGCAAGTACAGCTCAGACACCACCGTGCCACCTTCGTCGGCAATGATGGGCTTGGCGATTTCGAAGCTGCGGCGGGGCCACACGTAGTCGGCGCCGAACAACATGACGTTGTCGCCGTAAGCATCCTGGAGGATGGGAATCATCGGCCGGATTTGCTGGGCGGGAACTGCTCCGAAGGAGAAGTACAGCGGGTCGCACTTGCCGCCTTCATAAGTCTCGGTGTAGAACAGCAACTTTCCGCCTTCTTGCACCACGGTCTGATAGGCGGCGTCGTTGGCGTCAGAGCCAATGGGTCCCATGACGACGTCAACATCGTCGGACTCCACCAGCTTGCGGGCCTTGTCGACTGTGGCGGTGACATCGGTCTGGATGTCTTCCACAATGACCTGCACCGGCCTGCCGTCGATTCCACCGGCGGCGTTCACTTCCTTGACCGCCAGCTCCGCGCTCCGCGACAGGCTGTTGCCGTAGGTGGTGAAGGGGCCGGTCAGGTCGGCAATTATGCCGATGACAATGGGGTCACCCGATGGAGGGCTGGCGTCGTCATCGCTGCCGCACGCGGCGGCTATCAGCGTCAAGACGATCACCACAATCCATAGGTTTCGTTTTCTCATTCAGATCCTCCTAATCACTAGCAACGGCCGTCTTGGGCGACCGTCGGCTCCTCAACTTCATGATCCACCCTCAAAAGCGGGGTCAATGGCCGACTGTTGGGTCGTGTCCACGTGCCACGTGCTCACCACCACCTTCTTGTCCGTGTAGAAATCGACCGCATCGTTGGCCCGTCCCCGCAACGACCCGAAAAACGACGACTTGCGGCCCCCCACCGCGTAGAAGGCGATGGGGGCCGGGGTTCCGACGTTGATGCCCACCTGACCGACTTCGGCTCGTTGGCGGAATTCCCGTCCGACGCCGCCGAGTTCGGTGTAGATCGCTGCGGTGTGCCCATATGTGCTGGCATTGACCACCTCGATCGCCTCGTCGAGGCCGGGGACCTTGTGGACGCCTCGTACCGGACCGAAGAGCTCGCGATCGAAGAGTTCCATACCCGGTCGGGCGGTGACGATGGTGGGGGCCAGCCAGTTGCCATTTTCGTACCCTGCCACCTTGGCGCCGCGGCCATCGAGCAAGACCTCGCCGCCGTCGGCCAGAGCAGTGTCGACCGCCGTTTCGAGTCGTTGCAGAGACTCTGGCGAAATCACCGGGCCCAGGGTGGTGCCTTCGTCGAGCCCGTAGCCGAGTTGAAAGTTTCCGACGCCTGCGAGGTAACGCTCCATGAAATCGTCGTAGACCGACTCGTACACCACGAGGTTCGAGCCGGCGAAGCATCGTTGCGAGCTGTTGCCCAGCATGGACGAGATGATATTGGGCATGCATTTGTCAATGACCGCCGTGTCGGTGACCACAAGATGGTTCTTGGAGCCCCCCTGGGCCTGGCACCGCTTGCCGTTACCCGTGGTGAGCTTGTAAACCCGCTCGGCGATCTCCGATGACCCGACAAAGGACAGACCAATGATGTCGGGGTGGCCGGCCAGGCGTTCCACCACCGACTTATTGCCAAGCACCATGTTCACGACCCCATCGGGGAAGCCCGCCTCCGTGGCCAACTCGACCAGGCGGATGGTCGTCAAAGGGCAATGCTCACTCGGCTTGATGATGACCGGATTGCCGGTGGCTGCTGCCCATGTGAAGTAGAGGGGGATCATTGCCGGAAAGTTGAAAGGGGCGATGATCGCGAACGGGCCCAGCGGCTCATGGATGTATTGGATGTCCACTGCCGTTCCGACATTCTCGGTTACTGCTCCCTTCATGGTCTCGGTCACAGCCGAAGCGTGCTCGATGTATTGCAGGGCGCGGAGCATCTCGCCCTTCGCCTCGGTCAGCGTCTTGCCGTTCTCTTCCACAATGATGTGGGCCAACTCATCCTGCGCTTCCCATACCAGGTGCCGGTAGCGAAACAGGATCGCCGAGCGGGTGGGCACCGGAGTGATACGCCAATCCCAGAAGGCGGCGCTGGCGGCGTCGACGGCGCCGTCGACATCGGCGTCGTTTGAATGCGGATGGGTTGCAATCGTTTCTCCGGTGGCGGGGTTGGTCACCGGGACGGCGTTGGTGCCCTGGATGTCGATCCAACTTCCACCAACGAAGTTCTGCAGCGTTTTCATGCTGAGGTGAACTGCCCGAGGACCTCGTCGAGGTCGGCCACGGTCCCGTAGTGGGTATCGATGTCATACAAGCTCGATTGCTGCTCCCTCTCGCCGGTGGCGGCGACGCAGTCCTCGGGAACGATCACGTTGTAGCCGCGGAAGAAAGCGTCGTGGACGGTGGAGCGGACGCAGATATTGGTGACCACTCCGGTGATGATCAGGTGCTCGATGCCAAGCTCACGTAAACGGAGATCCAGGTCGGTTTCGAAGAAGCCCGAGTAGCGCCGTTTGGGGACCCGGTACTCGCCCTCGGGTGGCTTGAGGGCGTCCACCACCTGGGCTCCCCAGGATCCAACCAGGCAATGCTCGGTTCGCTTCTCAAACTCTTTATCGCCCGGCAGATGCTCGTCGCACAGCCAGATCACCGGGCTCCCGCCGGCCCTGGCGGCTTCGAGCAAGCTCTGGATGGGCGGGTAGAGGAGCTCGCTGTCAGGCAGCGGCATGGCACCCTCCGGCTCGCAAAAATCGTTGAGCATGTCCACCACTAACACCGCGGTGGAGGACGGGTCGAAGCTCATCTCCTGAGTCAAGCGGTGCTCGGAGAACTCGGTCATGGGAAGGCGATGGGACGCACCGCCGGTGGCGTGTTGCGACTCTTGGTGAATCGGATCTGGCCGTCAATTACCGCCCCGGCAACAGCAAGCGTGTCGCCGATGGCCAGCGCCCCCAGGGCGTCGCCTGCCTGGGAGCCGAGAGGGGCGTCGACGAGATTGAAGTCGGCTTCCCGACCGACTGCCAGGATGCCGACGTTGAGCTCGTGGAGACGGGCAACGTTACCTGTGGCCATCGCCACTGCGCTCGCCGGAGCGATTTCGCCGAGTGAGGCTGCCCAGGACATAACCCGGAGAATACCGAGAGGCTGGACGCCGGAACCGGCGGGGCTGTCCGTCCCGATGACCACCCGCTGGAGCTCGTTCCGGTCTGCGGCCAGACGGACCACCTCTCCGGCGGCTTTGACGTTGCCGTTGTGCACGATCTCGATACGCGCGTTGGTTTGGTCGAGAATTGTGACTACGTCGGTGAGGGGGAGGGCGGTGGGGCCCCCGTTGGTATGGCCGGCGACGTCCGGCTGGACCTCAACCACGAAATCGGCGCCGATCACGCCGCTGCCGGGAATCGAAGCTCCGCCGGTGTGGACCATGACCTTCATCCCGTTGGCCTGGGCCCACCCTGCCATCTCGGCCGCCTCCTTGGGGTCTTTGACGCCGGAGATGCCAATCTCGGCCACCAGCCTCACCCCGGCCTGAGCCATCTCGATGAAATCGGCCTCGCTGAGCCCCGGTTCGAGCATCACAGCTCCAGCATGAACCTTCACTCCGGCCGGACGCAGGTTGTTGAAGGACTTGTGCGCCAGAATGGTCAGGGCCTTGACACCTGCGGGGTCTTTTGGTCTGCCGGGAGTGTGGGGCTCGCCGGCCGACATCATCGTTGTAACCCCGCCGTGCAGGGACGATTCGATGAAGTCGGCCTGGCGCTGGCGCGGCGTGTAGTCACCAACGACGGGATGCACGTGGTTGTCGCACAACCCGGGGATGACCGTCGCCCCGGCCGCGTCGATCTCGGTCGTGATGCCGGCGGTATCTGCCCGGGCCGCCGAGCCAACGAATGAGATCATGCCGTCGCGCGCCACGATGGTGTCCCCTTCGGCGATAGGGGAGTCGATGTCTCCGCTCACGATCGTGCCGATATTGCGGACGACCAGATCACTCACCGCAGGCCATCCTCTCCTGCTGCCTCATCGATGGTCAGGCCCCCGACGCGGGGGAGGGGCCTTCCCCCGTCGGTAACTGCCACCGCGATGACCAGCTCGTCGTCCGCCGGGGCGTCGACGATGCGGAGCTCTACCGCGTCGAAGTGGCTGCGGACGAAGGCGGCATCTTTGTAGTGCAATGGCACATCAAGCGGAGTACCGGGACCTCCCCGCTTCTTGGCCGACGGGATGATCGCCTTGCCTCCGCCGCACGCTTCGCGCAGCGGCGCCCCGAACCTGGGGTGGAGCATGGCCGCTACATGTTCCAGCTCGCCGGCCATGCCGGCGATCCCTCCCTTGCCGTATGAGTGGACCGGGTTACCGCCCAGCTGGGCAACCGCGGCCGTGGCCAGCATGCCTGAGAGCTCAACACTCGCCTCACTCAGGTCGGCAAGGTCCTCAACATATCGGCCGGCGTGAGGATTGGTGAGCACTGCGGCCACGATGACTCTCTGCACAGGAGGATCGACGGCCCGGCCTGCCTCAATGCGGATCTCGTCGATGATCGTGTCCACCTTGCGGATGTCCATTTCGCCTCACTCCTCAGACCTTCGCGGAGACTAAGCGATATTGGGGCGCCGTGCCAGGCCGCGCTTTGCGTCCTCCGCAGTCGCTTAGAGTTGCTCATTGATGGCCACCGACACTGCCGAGTTCCTTGTCCCTGCCGGGTTGAGCCAGGCTCTCGAAATCCTGGCCGAAGGCAGGCACACCTTGCTGGCGGGAGGCACCGACTTCTATCCCGCCCGGGTGGGTCGGCCTCTCAACGAGCCGGTAATAGACATCACCGGCATCGATGAGCTGCGGGGGATCACCCGCGACGGTGACCTCCGGCGTATCGGAGCTTTGACCACCTGGTCGGAGGTAATCGCCGCCGACCTGCCCCGCAGCTTCGACGGATTGAAGATGGCCGCTGCCCGGGTTGGGGGCGTCCAGATCCAAAACGCCGGCACCATCGGAGGGAACCTGTGTAACGCCTCGCCGGCAGCCGACGGCATCCCCCCGCTGCTGGCACTCGATGCCTCGGTTGAGTTGGCATCCGCTTCCGGCACCCGGGTGATTCCCCTCGAGGAGTTCCTGGTGGGCTATCGGGAAACCGGTCTCCGGCCCGGAGAGCTTGTGGCCGCGGTCCTGGTGCCGAGCGCACTCGAGGGCGCCACCAGTGACTTCTTGAAATTGGGGGCGAGGAAGTACCTCGTGATTTCTATCGTGATGGTGGCCGTCGTCATCGCCCTCGACAGCGAGGGAAGGGTGGAGCAGGCTCGAGTTGCCGTCGGCGCTTGCTCGCCGGTTGCTCAGCGAGCGCGCCGGGTCGAATCAGAGCTCGTTGGCCGCCGGGGCGATCTGGCGGCCCTGGTGAGCCCCGAGCATCTCAGCATGCTGTCACCCATCGACGACATCAGGGCCGGCGCCGCCGACAGGCTCGACGCCGCCCTCGAGCTGGTGCGGAGATCAATTATGAACTGTGTGCAATGA
>CAXMOO010000017.1:0-14554 GCA_964195005.1 uncultured Gammaproteobacteria bacterium | reverse complement strand
GTTCAGTCTGAAAGACGAGTTCCTGGCCCTGCGTGACAAGCGCTTCTCCCTCGTCGACGAGACTTACGAACTCCCGGCTAACTGGGGCGTGTACTCAAACGGCGGCGCGGTGGATACGTGGGGGATGGCGGTGTTTGGCGAGGGAGGAGGATCGGTGCCCCTCGAAGGTGGCGAGAGCGGGGTTGATTTCCTGTTCGGGTCGGCTCAGCAGCTGAACGAGCCGGTCGTTCGATACGGGCCTTTCGTCATGAACACGCGGGAGGAGATCATCACTGCTTTCGAGGATTACCAGGCGGGCCGTCTGGGCTCCATCGAGCCAGAGCACACCTAGGGCACTAGTGGCTTGTCGTCGAAATAGCGCAGCCTATCTCTGACGCCTTTGCGACGGACGATCAGACTCAGGCCAGGTCGAAAACCACTCCGGAGTGATCTGATTCCGCTATCGGGACCACCCATAGATCGGACACTTCGACGGCGTGAGTGAAAACGTGATCGATCCTGAGCAGTCGCGGCCAGCGGTGCGTTGGGCCCCAGGTCCGGCGGGGCGCCCGGTGATGCCGTCTGGCGACGAGCCGGTGGGCGTCATCGAATTGCCGCGTTAGTCGCCGGTAAAGGGGCCAGGCAGGGGTCGCGTTCATGTCGCCGACCACCAGCCGGGGACGGGGTGGAGTCTGTCCCAGATACTCTTCAAAGACTGCCAATTGGCGGCGGCGAGCTGCTAGCTGGGAGGGAATGTGCCTCGGGCCCGGGGCGGCGAAATGCAGGTTGACGATCTCGAGGGCCTCGTTCAGCGTCGGCCAATCGTCCGGCTCGAGCACGGCCACCTGGCCGTCGTTATGCGGCATTTCCAGCGTGCTGAGCTTGGCCGGGTTGCGGAGGGCGATCCCCATACCCCGAAAGTCATTGGTGGGGGTGAGCTCTCCATGGCGATACATCTCTTCGAGAACTGAAGCTGCTGAGGGAGCCAGCTCCTGGATGCATACCACGTCAGGGTTGAGGTAACGCAGGGATTCGGCGAAGCTCTCAGCATCAACCCTGGTCGACCATAGATTGGCCGTAAGCACCCGAATTCGCTCCATGGTTTAGGCATCGGCCCGGAGGCGGCGAGCTTGAGGCCTAACGGGCCGCCACCGGGTCCATCCGCAGGCGGGGAAGAAGGACGTGGACTAAGCCGCCGATTCCAAACGAAAAGAGCACGGTTCCCACCCCGATGGTTCCTCCCAGGACGAAGCCCACCACCAGAACCGTCAACTCGATACCTACACGTACAACTCCCAGTGGATATCCGCGGGCAGCCAGGCCTGTCATCAAGCCGTCGCGGGGACCGGGGCCCAGGCCGACTCCGATATATAGCCCGGTCCCCAGGCCGACCAGGAATATGCCGGTCAGGAGCGCAGTCCAGCGGAGCTCGAGATTGGTGAACTCGGGAAGCGCCCAAATGGTGAGGTCCACGACTAACCCCACCACAATCACGTTGGTCACCGTGCCAATCCCGAATCGCTCTTTGAGGGGAATCCAGAGAGAGAGGACGATCAGTCCGGTGATGATTCCAACCGTGCCAATCGGAATGCCGGTCTTGTTCTCGATCCCCTGATGGAAGACTGCCCAGGGCGAGAGGCCAAGGTTGGCGGTGACCATGAGGGCGATGCCCCAGCCGAAGAAGACCAGGCCGACGAGTAGTCGAGGGAAGCGGCGTCTCAACTCGGCACGGTCTGGGAGCGGGAGCATCGAGGTAGCGTAACCCGGGAGGGGTTGGCTAAGAGACAGGAGGAGGCGTGTTTCGGTTCTCGCATATGGGCCTCCTCCTGGTCACGGTGATGATGGTTGCTACAGCTTGCAGCTCCGGGACAGATGACGGGGCCGACGCCTGTGCCGGTCTCGCCGACCGTTGGGTGGTGCTGCAGCAGCGGGTCCTCGCGGGCCTCGACGTGCCGGGAGGGATTGATGACGCGGCCGCAAACAGCAATGCTGCCGCCATGCTGGAACAGGCCCGGGATGCGGAGTCGGTGGGCTGCACTGCCGCCCTCGCCGTCGGCTCTCCTCTGTTATGCGGCCGCCTCGAGCAGCTGCAACCAGGCGGTCCAGTCGGAGAGGAGCTAGTGGCCGAACTGGCGGTTGCTTGTTGAGGGCTCATGGAAAATCGGCCCCCCGGGTGGGGGGCCGATTTTCGTTAGCTCGCGTGCTCAGTTGTTGTTACTGACCAGCTCCCGAATTCTGATGCCCTGGAAGCGCAGCACCTGGATGATCGTCGCCAGGCCAAAGGCTATGGCGAACAAGTAGACCGCCACTCCCAGCCTGCGGATGCCCTCCAGCACGATGAACCGCTGTTCGGAATCCTCGAGCGATTCAGCCGTGTCGCTGACATCTGCGGCGAACACGAAGTGCAAGATCACCGGGATGAGGATGAGCATCATCGCCATCATCATTCCGGCCATAAAGACCTTGGCACTCTTCGGCATCTTCAACGTGCGTACGTCGCCGCCCACCGTCTCTTGCACTTCTCCGCCCCCGGCGCGAAATTCGCCGAGGATGCGGCTGATAGCAAACGAGATGGAAGCGAACACCGAGGCGAAGCCCAGGAACATGAAGGCGGCCTTCAAGTGCTTGAGCGACTCACTGGTGTCGTTGATTACGCCGCCGTTGTCGGATAGTTCTCCCGCCTGGACGAGCGAGAGGATGAAGCCGACGGCGAATGCCATCAGCGCCATCAGGAACATTGGTAGCCAGAGACGCCCACCTATCTGCTGGGGCTTGTTGCGCCCGGGTGATCGGGTAGTGGTCTCGATTGGGAAGTCTGTTGTAAGAGTCTCAGTTGTCATGGCTACCTCCCTTCCACAATGATCTCTTTGATACGGTTGAACTGGAAGCCCAGGGCCGTACCGATCGTGTAAAGGGCCAGAACAATGCTGGCGAGGATCAAGCCGAGGCTCAATTCACGCAGCGGTCCCAACCAGGCGAACCATGCCGCAGGGCTGGCGGATGCGTCGGTGGCAACGAAGATGTAGAGGATGAACTGGAGCACGCCCAGCATCATTCCCACCATCATCAGGCCGACGAATATCTTGGCCGAAAGCGGCATCTTCAATGTCTTGACGGTGATGCCAAGCGATTCCTGTACCTCGCCTCCGCCGGCTCTGAGAGCCGCCAGGATTGAGCCGAGCAGGAATGCGATTCCACCGAGCAGCATCGCCTCACCCAGGAACTGGAGGCCCTGCGCCCAGGCAAATGCTGAAACGAAGCCTCCACCAGACTCGCCGGCTGCTACCAGCGAGACGACCAGGCCGGCCATCAGGGCCATGAAGCCCATGGCGAGCATCGGGAACCACATCGTCTTTGCCATTTTGTGAACCGGCAACGGTCCTGGCGCCGACGTGGTGGCGGTAGCTTTGCCCCAGGGAGTGTTGAGCGTACCGGCCGCTGCCGGAGCTCCGTTCCCGGGGCCTCTCAAATGCGGGAGGCTTTCTTTGACGGAATCCACCCGGAGCCAAAGCCGGACGAGGATCCCGACAAGGATCACTGCTATTCCAAGCTTGATGGTTCCGAACGCTGTCGTTGTCAATCCGAATGACCAAGCCAGCGTTTCTCGGGTGCTATCGGTTCCGTCGCCGACGTCACCTGCCGCGGCAATATTGGCGATCAACGTCACGACCGCGATCACGACTCCGATGAAAGCCAATCCAAGGCCAATTCGGCGTTGTTTGGACGGCTTCCGGAAGTCGATCCCTGCGGTCGGGCGAGTGAGCGCCTCGAACCTTGCAACCATTTTTCTCTCCTCCTTTTGGGAGCTTGCAACTATTGCAAGGCATCTGGCGGCATGGACCCTCTCAATTTGTCGGGTGGTTGACAGTGTTCTTTCGGGTACCCGACATTGTTGGCCCTGCTTATCCGCTCTTCGGCTGACGCCTCATCGCTGTTCGGGCTTTTGGACCGTGGCGCCGCCGGCGCCACGAGTTGTACAACCCGCTTGTCCGCTCTTCGGCTGACGCCTCATCGCTGTTCGGGCATTTGGACCGTGGCGCGCCGCTCACTTGCGGAGTGGGTTCACGCTGGCGGCGGCGCCACGAGTGCTCGAGCCGAACGTGTTGCTGATGTTTTCGGGCAACCGTCTGTTTCTTCCGGGACACTTCGCGGACCGTGGCGCCGCGGCTCCGCTTGCGGAGTCGGTTCTGTTTGTCGGCTCGGCGACGCCTCCGCTGGGCCGGGAGGCGAGTAACAGGTAATCTCCTCGCCATGTTGCATCCGGTGCTGGCGGAGGCTTTCGAGACGCTTCTCATGACCTGGCGTCTGTGCGACGACCTGGCCAAGTTCGACGCCCCTTATCGAAAGCGTCTGGAGGCGCACTTCAAGCTCGAAGCAGCCCGTAACAAGGTCAACCGATACCGTCGTGCCTTGAACCCGGAGGAACGCGAGCTGGAGGAGGTGGCATTCACCACCCACTGCCCCAGCCTCGGTGCCACCGTCTTCGTCTCGCACTTTGAGAAAGCCCGCGAGGGAGTCGGGTCCACTTACGCTTGCGTCTGTGGTTCCGAGGTGGAGATTCCAGATGCCGGCGCCCGCCACTCGCAGTCTGCCGGCTCGGCGTCACCACAGTGAAGGTTGGGATCCAGCTGCCAGAAATCGAACGCGAAGTCCGCTGGCCGGAGCTTCGTCAAATGGTTCGACTCATTGAAGAGGCCGGTTTTGATTCAATCTGGGTGGGCGACCACTTGCTGTATCGCTCTGAATCCAAGGCGGCGGCAGGGCCGTGGGAGGCGTGGTCGCAGCTTGCCGCAATCGCAGCCATCACAGAGCGAGTCGAGCTGGGCCCATTGGTGGCTGCTACGCCATTTCACAGCCCGGCCATGCTGGCCAAGAAGGCTGTGACCGTTGATGAAATCAGCGCCGGGAGGCTCATACTCGGGCTGGGCGCCGGCTGGAACCAGGCTGAGTTCTCGGCTTTCGGTTTTCCGTTCGACAACAGGGTCAGCCGTTTCGAAGAGGCGTTTACGATCATCCGCACCCTGGTGAGGGAAGGGGCGATTGATTTCCAGGGCAAGTACTACTCGGCGCGGGATTGCGAAATACTGCCCCGCGGCCCCCGCCTGCAGGGCCCTCCCATCATGATCGGCTCCCGGGGCCCACGGATGTTACGGATTTCTGCTCCATTCATGGATCAATGGAATGCCTGGTATGCCTGGTTCGGGAACGACGTCGCCCGCCTTCCGCCCATCATCGAGAAGCTCGACAACGCGCTGGTGGCTGCGGGTCGCGATCCGGCCGAGGTGGAGCGATCCGCCGCCATGCTGATTCAACTGGGAGGCGGGGAGGGTCGCCTCACCGGGGACCCGGACCGGGGGGTGTCGATGCCTTTCCAGGGCACACCCCACCAAATTGCGGCGGAGATCGCCGCCTACGGCGAACTGGGAATCTCCCATATGCAGCTGGTGCTCGAGCCAATTACGGCCCGGTCGATCGAGGCGGTGGCTGAAATCCTCCCCTTGCTCTAGTCCGCTGCGATATACCTGGTTTTCGCGGTCCGATAGCAGGCGAAATCGGGAACAAAATAGATGCAAGAACCGTTTCAACATCGTATACTTTGTGAACCCATTCACAAGCCAGGTGAATAAGAGGAGGGGGAGTACGTGGTTGCGACCCAACGTCAGGTCAGCGGTGCCGTTGACGACGTCACCTATTACCTGAATAACGTTGCTCGACACGACCTGCTCACGGCAGAGCAGGAAGTTGAGCTGGCTCAAGCCATCGAGGGCGGACGGGCGGCTTCCGAGCGCCTGGCGGAAACCAAGCGTTTCGGCAAGAAGGAGCAGACGCAGCTGCAGCGCCAGATTCGCACGGGTGAGGAGGCCCGAAACCACTTCCTCAACAGCAACCTGCGGCTGGTGGTTGCTCATGCCCGCAAGTTCCGCGGGGCCGAAGGCATCGACTTCATCGATCTCATCCAGGAAGGAAACCTGGGACTCATGCGCGCAGTCGACAAGTTCGAGTGGCGCAAGGGATTCAAGTTCTCCACCTATGCCTCGTGGTGGATTCGTCAGGCCCTGAGCCGGGCTGTGACTGAGAAGTCGCGTACGATTCGAGTGCCCGGCCGGCTCTCCGACGCCGCGGCGACTGTCCACGCCATCAAGAACCGGCTGCACGCCGAGCTGGGCCGTAACGCCACCATCCCTGAGTTGTCCCGGGAGACCGGGCTCAGCGAAGAGCACGTCGAGGAGGCCCTGGCGGTCACCGACTCTGTGAGCCTGGAGAGCCCTGTGGGCGAAGACGGAGCAATGCTGGGCGACTTCGTTGTAGTCGAAGACGATGAGAACGATCCCGTTACCCAGGTGGAAGCGCTGGCAGTGGGTGAGGATCTGCTGAGGGCCATCAACCGCCTGCCGGACCGCGAGCGACGTATTCTGTTACTGCGTTACGGATTCGTTGATGGCGAGCCAAAGGCTCTTCCCGAGATCGGGGCCGAGCTCAACCTGACCCCCGAGCGCATCCGTCAGATCGAGAAGGTTGCCCTGTGCCGTTTGCGCCATCCCAGCTTCGGAATGAGCGAAGAAGCTCTGATCTAGTGACCACTAAAGGGTCGGCCTAGCCTTCTCTCAATGAAGAACGATCCGGTCCGCGGGTTATATATCAATCGGACGCTGAACCTCCGTTCCATAAAGGCCATCGGCTACGACATGGATTACACGCTGATCCATTATCAGACCGCCGACCTCGAACGCCGCGCCTACGAGTTGACCCGGGAGCGGCTTGCAAGCAAGGGCTGGCCTGTGGCGGATCTCGAATTCCAGCCCCGGTCGGTGATACGCGGCCTGGCGATCGATCTTGATCTCGGCAATCTGGTCAAAGCCACTCGCTTCGGTTATGTGATCAAGGGTGCCCACGGAACTCGCATCCTTGGTTATGACGAGCTGCGGGACGCCTACAGCGGCACCCTCGTCGACCTGGCTGAGGACCGCTTCTCATTCTTGAACACTCTCTACTCCATTTCGGAGGCCAACCTGTTCGCTCAGCTCGTCGACCAGCTCGACGCCGGGCGCATCAAGGGAGTGATGAGTTACTACGACCTGGCAGAAGCAGTTGGCACCGCCCTCGACGCGACTCACATGGACGGTGCTCTCGAGGATGAGATCCACGCCGACCCTGATCGCTACGTCGCGCCCGACCCGGAAGTGGTGGAGGCGCTATTGGATCAGCGGTACGCCGGCAAGCACCTGATGCTCATCAGCAACTCGGACTGGGAGTTCGCCGCTCAGATGATGAGCCTGGCCTTCGACCCTTACCTGCCGGGGTCTATGAGCTGGCGGGATCTCTTCGACACGATCATCGTTTCAGCAGGTAAGCCGTTGTTCTTCGCGCACGATCACCCCTTCTACCGGGTCGTGGATGAGGAGCAGGCGCTGCTGCGGCCCCACTTCGGCAAACTCGAGCAGGGGGTTGTCTACGTCGGTGGAAATGCCACTCTTCTCGAGGAGAGCCTCGACCTTTCTGGAGATGAAATCCTCTACGTCGGCGATCATCTCTTCGGGGACGTCCACGTGTCCAAGTCGATGTTCCGCTGGCGGACTGCTCTGATCATCAGAGAGCTCGAATCCGAGACCCGGGACCTGGTTGGGTTCCGTGACACTCAGCAGGTTCTCGAGGCGCTTATGGATGAGAAAACCCAGCTCGAGCGCCACCGGGCCCAGGTGCGCCTGGCGCTGGTTCGCTCTGAGCACGGGCAAGGGGAGGGTGCCGGTTCCGACCGGGAGCTGACGGATCAGCTGGCGGGGCTTCAGGAGTTGATCGCAGCTCTCGATGAGCGAATCGCGCCTTTGGCGAAGGCGTCCGGTGAGCTGGGAAATCCTCTGTGGGGACCCATAATGCGGGCCGGCAACGACAAGAGCCTGTTTGCGCGGCAGGTGGAGCGCTATGCCGACATCTACACCTCGCGAGCTTCCAATTTCCTGGCCGAGACCCCATTTGGTTTCTTGCGGGCGCCCCGCGGGAGCCTGCCCCACGACCCGAACTGAGTAGTGCGCTCAGAGCTCCTCGGGCATCGGGAACCAACGCAGCTCTTCGAAGCCCTCGCCAAGCTCAACGTGCTCCACGGTAGGGCTTGACGCCTCGGCCTCGTCGAAGATTCGTTCGGCGGCTTCGAGGTAGTCGGCCAATGCCGTCTTGCCACCGCTGGTCCTCCGATGCGGGTATTTGAGCTCACCGGCCTCGTAATGAATATCGTGCAGGGTGAGGGGCGGGGCAGACAGGCCGTCCCTGTGCCGCCAGAGGGCGTTGTCGGGATCGAAGGTGTAGTAGGGGAGCAAGCACCAGCCACGGTCGGCCACCAGTTCCACCGCCCGTACGATGAACTCGAAGGTTTCCTCGGAAATGAAGTAGTTGAAATTGAGGCGCACCCAACCCGGCTTGATTCCCTCGCAGCCGTGGATGACCTCGGCTTGGATCTGGTGGGAAGTCTCCAGGTCGATGCCGAGTAGCCCGTGCCCGTAGGGTCCGGCGCAAGAGCATCCCCCCCGGGTCTGAATCCCAAAGAGGTCGTTGAGGAGTGCCACTACATAGTTGTGATGCAAATAGCGGTCCCCGAACCTTATTTCAAAGGACACGATGGAGAGACGCTCCGCGTCGGGGTTGCCGAGGACTTCAACGTGGGGGTGGGCTTGCCACCGGGCGATAGCGCGATGAATGAAGCTCTCCTCCCGGGAACGAATCAGTTTGGTGCCGACCGCTTCCTTGAGTTGGAAAACGAGGCCAGCCCGAATCGATTCGATGATGGCAGGGGTGCCACCCTCTTCCCGATGCTCGATATCAGTCAGGTAATGGTGCTCGGTCGCAATGACGTAGGACACGGTTCCGCCGCCGACCACGGCGGGCACAGTGTTCTGGAAGAGTTCTTGGCGAGCCACAAGAAGTCCGGGCGTGCCGGGGCCCCCGATGAGCTTGTGCGGCGATAAGACAATCGCGTCCATGTATGAGGCGCCGTCATGGGAGCCGTTCATATCAATGGATACATAGGGGGCGGCGGCGGCGAAATCCCAAAACGAGAGAGCCCCGTGCTCGTGCAGCAGGCGGGCAATGGCGTGAGTGTTGGAGATGATGCCGGTGACATTTGAGGCGGCCGAGAAGCTCCCGATCTTCAGTGGCCGGGCGGCGTAACGGACCAGCTCCGCCTCGAGCCGTTCGAGGTCGATGTGGCCGTCGGCGTCCTCGGGAATCCGCACCACATCGGCAATAGACTCCCGCCACGGCAACTCGTTGGAGTGATGCTCATACGGGCCGATGAACACAACCGGGCGCTCGGCTTCGGGGATCTGGGAAATGAGGCCGTACCGGGCGTCAAGGTCGGCCGGGAGGCGCAGGTTGAGCACAGCGATGAGCTTGTCGACCGCTCCAGTGCTGCCCGAGCCACAAAACAACACCACGTGCTCATCCGTTGCGCCTACGCACCGGCGAATGATGCTGCGGGCGTCTTCGCGAAACCGTGTGGTTTGCAGCCCGGTGCCCGACGACTCGGTGTGGGTGTTGGCATAAAGCGGGAGCACCTCGTCACGAATGAAGTCTTCGATTAGTGAGAGGGAGCGCCCAGACGCCGTGTAGTCGGCGTACGTCAGACGGCGTGGGCCGTACGGACCGGACACCGCCTCATCTTTACCTATTACCGAATCGCGAACAGTCTCAATGAGTATTTCCCCAGAAGAAGGGGAACTGTTATCAGCCATCGCCAATGAGCATACCGACAGTAGCGACCGCGGTATGGCGTGCCAGACTGGCGAATGATGAGTACCACTATTGGTTTGTTCCTGTTCGATGGGGCGGAGGAGCTCGACTGGGCCGGACCGTGGGAGGTGTTGTCGGCCTGGGCGCAAAATCACCCTGAAGATGACATCGAGGTCTTCACGTTCGCTCAGTCACAGGATACGGTGAGCTGTGCCAAGGGTCTGCAAGTGATTCCCGATCACAGCTGGGCGACGATGCCGGAGCTGGACGTGCTGGTGTATCCGGGCGGGCGGGGGACCAGGGCCCATCTGGGTAATCCCGAGATCAGCGAATGGCTCCGGGGGGTGGCGAAGCGAGCCGAAATCGTCACCAGCGTTTGCACCGGCTCGCTGGTGCTGGCCGATGTCGGGCTGCTTGACGGCCTGGCGGCCACCACCCACTGGGGCAGTCTTGACATGTTGTCCGATCTGGGAGATGACGTCGAGGTTCGGCCTGACGATCGATTTGTCGACAACGGGGCGATCATCACCGCCGCGGGAGTCTCGGCGGGAATCGACATGGCGCTTCATCTGATCGTCAGGCTCAAGTCGGAGGAACGGGCTCGCCAGGTCCGCCGCTATATCCAATACGACCCGCAGCCTCCGGTTTAGGACGCTTCGCTCCGGGTCAGAGACGTCCGATTCGCTCGGTGAGGAGCCGGAAGAACCCGTCGTTGTCAATCTGGTTCATGACGAGGCAGTTGGGCTCGTTGTCCGTCAGCCGCCACCAGTCGACCACCGTCATTCCCATGGTCAGCTCAGACTCTGTTTCGATGGCGACGTAGCAGTCCCGTCCGGAGAAGAGCTCCGGTTCGAGAAGGTAGGCGATGACGCAGGGATCATGGAGCGGCCCACCGTCGATCCCATACCTCTCCATGTCGAAGCGTTCCATGAACTCGAGCATTCCGGCAACCGAAACGCCGGCCGCATTGCCTAATTCCCGGAATGCTTCGACATGGGCTCGCGAGGTCAGCGCCTTGTGGGTGACGTCGAGAGGCATCATCACCAGGGGAATACCGCTGGTGAAGACGGCGGCCGCCGCCTCAGGGTCCACCAGGATGTTGAACTCTGCCGCGGGGGTGGTGTTGCCTCCTTCGAAGAACCCTCCTCCCATCAGCACAAGCTCATCGACTCGCGACGCAATCGCCGGCTCCCTCTCGAGGGCCACCGCGATGTTGGTCAGCGGCCCCAGCGTGCACAGGGTTGTTACCTCGTTGCCCATCACGGTCTCGATTTGGAAATCAACGGCGTGGCCGTCGGCGGGCACCGTTGTCGGGTCCGGCAGGTCGGCGCCGTCGATGCCGCTGACGCCGTGCACATACTCGGCTGTGATCAGCGGCCGCACAGTGGGACCGTCGCATCCGGCGTAGACGGGCACGTTGGTTCTGCCTGCCAGCTCGGCCACCATTAGAGCGTTGCGGGTCGTCAGCTCGAGCGGCACATTTCCGGCTACGGAGGTGATTCCAAGGACCTCGAGCTCGTCCGGTGAGGCCAGTGCCAGGAGCAGAGCCACGGCATCGTCCTGGCCGGGGTCGGTGTCGATGATGATCTTGCGCGCCACGGGCCGACTCTAGGCTGGTCGGACCGCGGGGCCGGTGGAAGGCTCGCTCAGGGGAAGGCTCGCTCAGGAGTCGAGGGAGACTTCGAGGATCGGAGGGTTGGTCGCCGAAGGGCCGGGAGGCGACCCGTTGGCGCACTTGGCTTCGGGATCCATCCAGAGAACCTTGGCCGAAGCCTGCTTTAGGTTGCCACTCCCGATGAAGTCGTCGGCGCTGTCGGGGTCGGCGATGTAGATGTAGTAGTGCCCGAGCACTTTCATGTCTTGACTCCCGTTGGGCCACGGGTCCGGGTAGGGCTGACCACTCTTGTAGCTGGCCGGGTCGTAGTCCATGTCGTGGGTCACGATGACGATGCTGGCCAGACGGGGGGAATCGCATTTCTCGATGGTGCCCTCAATCCAGTAGTGGTTGGTGAGGTCGGCCCCTTTCCAGGGGCCATGGATTCCTTCATCCCAGGCGGCTGGCGGTTTGACGAAAGTTGACAAGCTGGTAGCGGTGGCATCGTCGCCGAGCACGTGCTCCAGAAGGTCGGCGTTGTACTCGGAGCCCTTGTAAAAGAAGGTCCTGTCGGCACCGTCTATGTCGCTCAAGCGCTCGAGGAACCCGTCTCCCAATTGTCCGGCCGAAACGCCGGTGTTGGAAGGCAGCACGTTGCACTCCACCCTGAACGTGGTTGAGCAGTTGACGTACTCGTTGCCTTTCACCCAGGGCATCAGCAGGCGATCAGTGCCGTAGGCGATGTTCTTGCGAGTGTCCTCGCCAACGTCCCCGTATCCATCGAGGCGCAGCGAGTAGAGCCGCCCGCAGTTGCCGGAGTTCAGGCCGCACGGGTTCTCGTTCTGGAGGCCGCCGTCGAATCCGCTCGGGGGGGATCCGAAGGGAATGGCGTCCGCGCCTCTGTACGACGTGCAGGCGGCGATGGCCTCAGCGGCGACTTCGAGGGTCTCAGTCCCGATGGCCTGGCCGAATTGGGCATCGCGGCTGCCGGTGATCTCAACCAGGGCCCGGTTGTCTCCGAGGTCTGTGACGTTCACGGTGTTGCTAACGCCGTCGTTGTCGAATCCGTTGGCGGCAGCCGTGGTGAGAGCCGCTGTAGTCGGGTCCCGTCCCTCGCAAATTGCCCAGGCGGCTGCCAGCGAGGCATTATCGGCCACGTTCTGTGCTTGGCGACGATCGGTGTGAACCAGGCCGCCGTCGATCGCCAGAGTGGCGACTGCCATGAGCATGAACATCGAGAATGCGACGACGACGAGAGCCACTCCCTCCTCATCGCGCTCCAGCAAGGTCATGAATCGATGCATGGCGCCTCCGTAAACGTCTCACCAACCGCCGTGGAAGAGATGGGCACCGTACCGCCAAACATCTCGGCGATGAATGGCGTCAGGAGCTCGATTTCGTAGTCAACCTTGACTGCGACATGGTCGCCGGGCTCGGTGAGGCAAATGACCGAAACGTTGCCGGCGTCAAGCTTGGGGTCGGTGGTGCTAAACAGCACCCTCTGCACGGTTCCGGTGGGATCGTCCGGTTCGTAAGAGGCATAGTTCAGTCCCTCCTGGGCGGCATCGCTGATGGCGATCTTGAAGCTCAGGGCCCGCCCGAAATCCACTATGCCCAGAGCAAGAACAAACAAGAGCGGAGCGACGAACGCTAACTCGACCGTTGAAGCGCCGCGGTCCCCCCTCACGATTCGGCCTTCCAGATGCTGCGGTGATCGGTGGCACTCACCGTACCGCTCAAGAAATCGCCAAAGAACGGGAGAGCCGACTCGTAAGAATGGCTAACGGTCACCACGATGCGGTCGCCCCTGGCGATCAAGCTGGGATCGGGGTAGGGGCCGACATCGTTGCACCAGGCACCGATCACGGTGGCCGGGCCGCTGTCGTAACCGATCTCGATGGAAGTGGGGTCGAGGCCGACCGGGGTCACATCCTGGGCTACGTCGCGGATTTCGCCGCAGTCGACGTAGTGGGGGACGCCGGCCGCACCCATGCCGGTGGTGGATCCGTACCTGGCAGCTTCCCGGCTGGCGGTGGAGACCGCCTGCTGGAGGGAGACGTACCGGGCGGCTTCGACTGCACCGAGGAGCAGGATCAGAGTCAAGGGAAGGGCCAGGGCAAGTTCCACCATCGTGGCCCCTCGTTCCTTCTTCTGAGCCATTTCGACCCCTTGCTTTGACCCTGAACCGACTTAGACCGCAGAGAGTAGTGGCATGACCACAAAAAGTGGTTACAAAGGGACTAGTCACCAGTGACTATTTCCTGGTGGTCACTTGCGACGTTCTCCGGCTTGTGGAAGGTTCGCCGTAACCTCGGGGTTGAAGGAGACCATGCAAGATATTCTGTCGCTGCTGGAGGAGCCGGGCACCACGATCGCTCTTGTCGGTGCCTCCGACAACGAGTCGAAGTATGGCCACACCATTTTTCTCGATCTGAAGCGCAAGGGCTACCGGGTCTACCCTGTCAACCCGCGTCGGGACACCGTGCAGGGGGAAAAGGCCTATGCCAGACTGGCCGACATTCCCGAGCCGCCCACCATCGTCAACTTCGTGATACCGCCCCGATTCACGCTTCATGTCCTGAAGCAGTGTCTCGAGCTGGGGCTGATGAACGTTTTTATTCAACCCGGGGCCGAGAGTCCCGAAGTGATGGAGTTTATTCAAGAAAACGGCTTCAACTATCTGGCGAACGCCTGCATCATGGTTGAGAGCCGGCTCATGGCCTGACGGTGGAGGTCAAGGAGCTCGGGCACGTTGTTCTCTACGTCAGTGATCTGGCGCGGTCCCGCGAGTTCTATCGCGACGTACTCGGTTTCAAGGAGGTCGGAGAGCTCGGAGGCTCCGCGGTCGGCTTCTCATCCGGGCGGACCCATCATGAACTGCTGCTGATTGAAGTGGGTGGGCAGGCCGCGCCTTTGCCTGCCGCCCCGCGGCTGGGTATGTACCACTTCGGCCTCAAGGTGGGGGAGAGCGACGATGACCTGCGCGATGCCGTCGCCCGGTTGAAGGAGGCGGGGGTGCCCGTGTTGGGCGCCTCCGACCATACCGTGACGCACAGCCTTTATATCCAGGATCCGGACGGCAACGAGATCGAGCTCTACATCGACGTGCAGCCCGAGGCCTGGCGCGATGACCCGGGTTTGGTGTTTGCCCCGATCAAGCCACTGAAGCTGTAATCCTGCTCGCCGCTTTCCGGTGGCCGAGCCAGTGGCGAGTTCCGAGTCCATCTCGCCGTGCCGTGGATGGCTACATTCGCTCAAGAC
>CAXMOO010000016.1:0-8426 GCA_964195005.1 uncultured Gammaproteobacteria bacterium | reverse complement strand
GGGTCGCCATCGCCTGTGGGGATCGCTCCTTTGTCGACTTCTCAGCCCGCCGTGTCCACGGTGCCGATGCTGCCCTCAAAGCCGCTCGCGCCAGCTTCATCGGCGGAGCGGCGGCCACCTCGACCTCGCTGGCCGGGCACTTGTACGGGGTCCCGGTGGCAGGCACGATGGCTCATTCTTTCGTGCTTTCCTACGACTCCGAGGCCGAGGCTTTTCGACAGTTTGCCAGGGCTCACCCACATGACGCAGTGCTCCTGATCGACACGTATGACACCGAGAAGGGCGCCCGAGTGGCGGCCGAGGTGGCCAACGAGCTCACTGCTGAGGGCATAGTCATCCATGGAGTGCGGATTGATTCGGGAGACCTGGTTCGGCTGGGGATGTCCGTGAGGCGGATCCTCGACCACGCCGGCCAATCGGCGATAGAGATCTTCGCCTCGGGAGACCTCGACGAGTGGCGCATCGCCGAGATCGTTGCTTCCGGGTGCCCGATTGACTCGTTCGGGGTTGGTACCCGCCTCGGCACCTCTAGCGACGCCCCCAGCCTGGGAGTGGTTTACAAGCTCGTCGAGGACGACGGCGGCCCTGTGATGAAGCTGTCATCTGGCAAGGTGACCGTTCCCGGCCGCAAGCAGGTTTGGCGCCGCCGGGATCATGATCTGCTGGCGCTGGAAAGTGAGGGAACCCAAGATGGGCGCCCGCTGCTGGCAGAAGTGATGGCCGGCGGGACCCGGACGCTTGACCCTGAACTCCTCACCGATATTAGAGAGCGACGGGCGGAGAGCGTGGCGGCATTGCCGTCCCGGCTTCACAGCCTCGTGGGACCCGAACCTCCCTATAAGGTCGTGATATCGGAAGAGCTCTCACGACTCGCAGAGAGAACCCAGCAGCGACTACGGGGCTGACTCCCTCAGAATCTTCAGGTGAGTTTCAGGAATCTCAGGATCTCTTCAGGTTCTTTGCCGTACGTTGGTTCCACGACAGAGAGGAACTCATGAAAAAACGGACCAAGCTCCTCATCGCCTCCATAACCATCGTGGGACTGACCGCGGCGGGCACGGGCGTCGCATTGAGCACTAACGATGACGACGCCACCGACCGGCCGATAACCGGCCCGGCCTACCAGCAAGCTACAAACGCCGCCCTGGCCCACCTGGGCGAGGGTACGGTCACCGGGACCGAGATTGATGACGAGGAGAGCAAGTACGAGGTGGAGGTCACAAAAGACGACGGCTCACAGGTGGACGTTCAGCTCGATGAAGCGTTCAACGTGGTGAGCACCGAGGCTGATGACGAGAACGACGACTAACCCCGCTCACCAGCCGGGGCAAGACGGGCAACGAACTTGCCCCGGCCCCGGCTAGTCGCGTCACTCCCCTCAGCCACTAGCACCTCGCCCCTTGCAATCACCACTTCCGGCCAGCCGGTCAATTCCATGCCCTCGTACGGCGTGTACCCCACGGCATCGTGCAAGGCGTCGTAATGGACAGTCCTGGCTTCTTCGCTCCAGACCACCAGATCAGCGTCGGCCCCCGGGGCCAAAGAGCCTTTCCGCGGATAGAGGCCACATGCCTTGGCCGGGTTGGTGGAAATCAGCCTCACAAAATCCGTGATCGGCAAGACGGACGTGGCCACACATGCCGAATACAAGAGCGGAAGACGTAACTCCACTCCCGGCAGGCCATTGGCGACTCTGGTAAATGAAGTCGCCGCCCCATCCGGCAACTTCTGCTCCATCGTGTATGGCGAATGATCTGAAGCCACTACGTCGATCTCTCCTCTGGCCAGGGCCGCCAGCAGCCCCGCCCGCTCAGACGAGCCCCGCACGGGTGGGCTGGACATGAATGGTGCGGCGGTTTCGATGGGCTGATCCAGCAGGGCCTCATCGAGCAGCAAGTAATGGGGGCAGGTCTCGACAGTGACATCCAGACCTCGAGCCCGGCCCCCGGTGGCCACCGCAATTGCCTCGGGAGTGGATATATGGGCTAGATAGAGTGCGGTCCCTGCCTCCTCCGCCAGCGCAATGGCCGCCGTGACGCCTGCCAGCTCGGCCGATGGGCTGTGCGAGGCGGCATGGCCCCTAGCCCCTAACTCACCGGCGGCAATCGCCCGCTCCCTGCCGGCGGTCACCATCGCATCATCCTCGGCATGAATCATCACGGTCAAACCCAGATCTCGAGCCGCAGCCATGACCGCCAGGATCTGAGACCCATCGAGCTTGAGTCGGTCGTAGGTGAGATAGACCTTGACCCCGACAATCCCCAGGCCGGCTGCCTGCGGCAACTCCGGCTCGGCCCGGGCCCAGTCGGTGATGATGACGTGGAATGCGAAGTCAATGGTCGCCTGTTGCCGGGCCCGCTCCAGGGCATCATGCAAGACTTCCAGTCCCGAAAGGCCCCGATGCTGGGCGGCGAAGGGAACGATGGTCGTGGTCCCGCCGTGCACTGCGGAACGAGATCCTGTCCAGAAGTCATCAGCAGTTACGTCGCCCATGGATGACACCTGCCCGAGATGAACGTGGCTATCCACCCCGCCGGGAATTACGAAGCGCCCACCCGCTTCGATTTCGGCCTCACCGGGGCCCAGACCGGGTCCCAGCGCCGCCACCACTCCTTCGCTAAGCCCCACGTCGGCTTCGAGCACTTCATCACCGTCCACCACCCGGCCGTTGCGCACAACAAGGTCGAACCTCACCGGGGTGCGCGGATATCGGTTATGGGCGTTCCCGTCGAATGCTCGAGGCGTTCCAGTAACCGATCGAGTTCTTCTGTCGCGATCGGGTCGAGCGCGGTGGAGGGATAGCGGGCTGCGGCGCCGGCAATGGCTCCCCGCCGCCGAAGGATCTCCTTGCGCACCGCTATTCCCAACCGGAGCTCGTGGCGATTGACGGGCAGGTACTGGTCGAAAAGGTCCTCCGCCTGGTCCGTGCTGCCCTCTTCCGATAGTGCGATCACGGTGGCGAGTACGTCCGGGAAGGCGAAGCCGGTCATGGCCCCGTCACCGCCCCTGGCCAGCTCCTGGGGCAGATGAATCCCGTTGTTGCCGGTGAAGATCGTGACAGGACGGACTCCATCCTCCTCGGCGGCCCGCAACGCCGAAAGTTTGGCGAGCCCCGGCTCGTCCTCATGCTTGAGGGCTACCACCGAGGGACAGTCCTCTACGATCATGCGCCAGCAATCGACGGAAATGTGCACCCCATTGGCCTTCGGGAAGTCCTGAACACAAATCGGCACCTCAGCGCCCAGCGCCCGGGCTGCGGCCTTGAAGTAAGAGGCCACGGCACGATCACCTCGCAGCCCCGCCAACGGTTGCAACATGACCCCTGCACAGCCCTGCTCCATCGCGAAGTGGCTGAGCGCTTCAACCCGGGCCAGGGAGCTACTGGATACCCCCACGATGATCGGTTTCCGACCCCCGATGGCCCCGGCGGCTTGGCCCACTACCGTCTCGGCTTCGGCGTCGGTCATGCGGTTGGCCTCACCCATGACTCCCAACAAGGCAACCCCGCTCGCCCCGCAGGCCAGGTAGAACTCCATGAGCGTGGTGATACTTGGAACATCCACCGCACCGGTGTCCACAAGCGGGGTGACGGCCACTGCCACCAGGCCGCCGGTCGGCAAGGCCGGGCTCGTCATTTCAGGGCCCCTTGGCGTTTGGGTCGCTAACGGCTCGCATTGCGGCACAAACGGCGGCCCGGCACGGATCGATGACCGGCACGCCCAGCCGGGCTTGGAGGCGCTCCGCCATGTGGGTCATCCCCGTGCAGCCGAGCACCACTACCCCGGCAGCGGCCCTCACCAGGGATTCTCCCGCCGCCTCGACCCTCTCGTAAGCATCCTCAGTTTCGAGGTCGAGCACACCGAGGCCCACCGCCATGTCGGCAACAACTCGCTCCTCGATCCCCAGGCGCTTCCAGTAACGCTGATGGCGTGGAACCGAGTCCTCGACGCTGGAGACGATTCCGACCTGCTCGGAAATCGAGATTGCGGCCCGGAGAGCGCTTTCGGCAATGCCGAACGAAGGGGCATCGTCACTTCTGCGCAGCTCGTCGAGACCTGGGTCGGAAAAGCAGGCAACCACGTAGGCGGCCGCCCCACCATGGGCTTCGGCGGTAGCAAGCAGAGGTAGGACACTCGCGGCCGCCTCGGCATCGCTCTCGATGGCAGGGGGCCCGCCCGGCGAGGTCACCACAGTGACGTTGCCACCAAGCACGGACACCGCATCACGAATCTGCCGTGTTATTCGCTCGGTGCTATTGGGGTTGATGACAACTATCGACCCGGTCATGACTCGCGGGGGCGGACCGGATGAATCAACCGCTCGACGCCATCCCGGAGAGGAAGCCGGCTACTCTCCGCCCTCGTCGAGCCCTTCCACGAGATCCTTGGCCTTCTCGGAGCCGCTCTCGATCTTGTCGGTGTACTTGCCATCGGTCTTATCGTCGGCAACTTCAGCGGCCTTGTCGATACCAGCCTCGATGTTGTCGCCGTGCTCCTCAGCCACGTCGACCGTCTTCTTCTTGAACTTGTCGAATATGCCCACTACCGGTCCTCTCTGAGTCGAACCCACTGTAACCCGCTCCTTCTTCGAGCAACAAGGCGTCAACCAACAAGGCCGCCGATCGCCGCCTTTAGCTGTGACGCGACGTCGCCCAGCAGCAGGTGCCTCCCGGCCTGGACTACGTGCCTCCCACCGACTACCACGTCGGTCACGTCATCCCGGTTGGCGGCGAACATGACCGCCGCCAGCGGATCGTCAATGCCAGCAGTTCGCACCGTGTCGAGGCCGACAGTTGTGAGGTCGGCCTGGTAACCGACCTCGAGTCTCCCTCCCCTCCAGCCCAGGCTCTTCATGCCGTTGCCGGAAGCAATCGACAACAGGTCGGAGCCGCTGTGTGAGCCGCGAGCCCGATGTGCCAACCGATTGTGTAGCTCGACCAATCGAGCCTCCTCCAGAATATCGATCACAGATTGGCCGTCGCTTCCGACCGCGAGCCGGGCTCCGGCGTCCTGCAGCCTGGTGGCAGGGCCAATGCCGTCGCCGAGTTCTCTTTCCGTTGTTGGGCAGAAGCAGACCGTCGTACCACTCTGGCCAAGCCGGGCAATGTCGTCGGGTGATAGGTGAGTTCCATGGACTGCGGTGCTCAGCGGCCCCAGAGCACCGGCCTCGGCGAGCAAGGCAGTTGGTGTCATACCGGTCGCGCCCAGGGCGGCTTCGTTTTCGGCCGGCTGCTCGGAAAGATGGAAATGGAGGGGAACGTTGCTCGCCCCGGCCCAGCCGGCGACCACCCTGGCGGAAGCGACGTCCACCGCTCGCACGCTGTGGACGGCAGCCCCAACTACCACCGAGGGGTGGGTGCCCAGATCCGTCACCCGCTCGGCCCAGGCCTCGACCGAACCATCAGAAAAGCGGCTTTGAGTCCCCCGGGGTGGTTTGTCGAAGCTCGCCCGTAGGTAGCACGTGTCGAGGAGGGTGAGGCGAATCCCGGCTTCAGCGGCGGCCGCGACCAGCGCCATGCCCATTTCGTTGGGGTCGGCGTAGGGCGTCCCTCCTGCCTGATGGTGGAGGTAGTGGAACTCCCCCACTGCAGTTATTCCGGCCAGCACCATCTCGCCGTAGACGGCCCTGGCCAGGCGGAAGTAGGACTCGGGGTCGAGGCGATCGGCAAGGCGATACATCTCGTCGCGCCATGACCAGAAAGTCGCCGCGCCCTGCTGGGCACTCCCGCGAAGAGCTCGATGGAAGGCGTGGGAGTGGGTGTTGGCCAAACCGGGCACGGTGAGCCCGGCAAGGGGCATCGCATCGGGATCGACCGGAGCGTCGGGGGTGACCCGCACGATCTGTCCATTCTCCTCCTCGATGACCACGTTCTTGGCGACCCCCCCAACCCACGCCTGGTCACAGTGCCAGCGGTTCACGGCCACGCCAGGTCCTCCAGTGCAGCTGCCAGCGCTTCGACCCCGCGCACACAATCCTCCACCGAAGCCGCTTCTTGCGGGCTGTGGCTCACGCCGGTCGGATTGCGAACGTGGAGCATCACCGCAGGCACATGCTCGGCGAGGACGGCGGCATCATGGCCGGCCGCAGTCGACAGTTCGCCGGGCGCTATCCCCAGTCCCTGCAAGGATTCTGCCAGCCGTCGGCGTAACTCGGCATCGAAGACGATTGCCGGAGTGAGGGATTCGGTCTCCAGCATGAAGGAGACCTCATGCAGTGCGGCTTCGTATTCGACCTCGTCTCGCCAATCGGAAACCAGGCTCTCCAGTGCTTCCTGGCTTGAAGCCCGGGCGTCGAGCCAGGCTCGCACCCGGGACGGAACCGTGTTAGTGGCATTGGGAGTGACCTCGATGCGACCGATGGTGGCGCGGGCGCCGCGGGCTGCGGCCTGTTCCCGGGCCGCCCTGATGGCTGTAGCGAGAGCCATTGCCGGGTCGCGTCGATCACCGAGCCGGGCTGTTCCGGCATGATCGGCAGCGCCCAACAACTCGAGGCGCCATCTGCCGTGCGGCCAAATCCCGGAAATGATTCCAACCGGCTGCTCGTGGTCGGCCAGGCCGATCCCCTGCTCAATGTGCAATTCGACCAGGCATCGCAAGGCGGCGACTCGCTCAGGATCGGCGCCGATCAATGCCGGATCCAGGCCGGCATCGCTCATGGCCCGTTCATAAGTGATGCCTTCGCGGTCGACCAACCTGCGCGCTGGCCCGGCCTCGGCGTTGCCCGTCATCAGCCTCGACCCCAGGGTGGGAAGGCCGAAGCGGGCTCCTTCTTCCTCTACGAAAGCCACCACTGCGATCGGGCGAGGAGGCTCGGAGTGGTCCTGCTGCAGAAGCTCGACGGCTAAGAATCCGCTTACGACGCCAAGGGCGCCGTCGTAGGCACCGCCGGTGACAACAGTGTCGAGGTGGCTTCCCGTTGCCACAACGTCGGTCCGGGATTCACCCCACCAGGCCCACTCGTTGCCATTGCGATCGGTTTCAACCTCGAGGCCGAGGCGGGTGGCTTCCAGAGCGAACCACGTCCGGGCCTCGAGGTAGGCCGGAGTCCATGTCGAACGCACGTAACCACCGCCGGGGGTGCGCCCAATATCGGCCAGGGCACCAAATGAAGCACTGAACTGGTTTGCCAATAAAGCCACCCGGCAACGATAAGGCCTGGCGGTATCGATCGGGCAAATATCGTCCCCGAGGCGGGCATCAGCGGGTTGAGTTGCCCTTCTGTCTAGGAAGGGCAACCTGCCGTCGGCAACCAGGAGGCGACGCCCCATTGGTAGGACTCATCTGCTTCACCAGTCGTGTTGCTGTTACGGAGGTACACCGTGGTATTGCTAGGACGAAAGACTCCAACAGTGTCAACCTTGTCACCGTCCCAGTCGCCGATGACGAAGCGGTCGGACGCCTGGCCGAAGAACAGGGAGCCATCGGTGGGGGCCACGTCACCAGCTGGAGCGTCGTTCGTGAAGTAGGTGAAGCCGTTGGGTCGGTAAAGGAAGATGCCATCGAACCCATCCCCGTTGGGGTCTCCACCGAAGGCAATGTCGGTAGGGTTGCCAAACCAGAACTCGACGTCGGCCTTGCCGGTGTCGTTGGTATTGCGAAGAAACATCTTGCCGTTGCGGGCGATACCGAGCGTGTCGGTGCCATCGCCGTCCCAGTCCCCCGAGAACACCTGGTCACCGGAAAGCCCAAAGAAGAACTCCAGTTCGCCATATCCAACAGTCCCTTCTGCAGGCAGGACGTTCGTCAGGTATGCGAACCCGGTACCCGGCCGGTACATACCGGGTGTCTCGGTGCCGTCGCCATCCCAATCGCCGAATAGCGGCACATCAGCCGGGTTTCCGTACCAAAACGTGTAGTCCAACTCACCGGGCCGGCGGATATGCCAGCGCCCATTCGGCTCGATCAACAGGACCCCATCCGGCTCGTCGACAAGTAGTGGCTCAAGGGCCATTGCCCAGTTGTCGGCCATCTTCGCTTGACCGGACCCGTTGGGATGAACGCCGTCCGGCAGCAGATCGTCGGCCGTCGAGAAGCCCACCCGATGGTCGACAAGAACAATCGGAGAC
Source organism: uncultured Gammaproteobacteria bacterium (assembly GCA_964195005.1). GTDB lineage: Bacteria > Actinomycetota > Acidimicrobiia > Spongiisociales > SHLN01 > JAUXLW01. Next base: position 361 of record CAXMOO010000016.1, on the reverse strand, counting down.
TGCGGGGTCGACGAGTCGGCGGCGATGCGGGCCCAGACATCGTTCATTCCCTCGACCGAGTTTCCTTCGTTGTCGAGCCCGCCATCATGCGTGACGGTGCAGCCGAGGAAGCCATCGGCCGGATTGGGCCCCATGCCGCAGGGGATGAGTTGGCCCAGGTAAATCGTCACCCCGGGGTTGAACTCGCGGAGTTTTGCCACAATCGATCGAAAGTTGAGCTCTATTTCCGCGTCGATATAGGCCTGATTCCAGTTCCCGTTGACCCCGTTCTTATCGTTGGTGCCGATGTGAACCAGGGCGGCATCGTAAGAAAGAACGAAGCTGTTGCTGTTCTCCATTTCCGAGATAAGCGCGGCGGTGG
>CAXMOO010000015.1:0-7871 GCA_964195005.1 uncultured Gammaproteobacteria bacterium | reverse complement strand
GCCCCATCCGGAATCCCATCCTCAACATCAGTGTCGTTACCCGTCACATCCCCGGTAGTGAACGGCGTGTCCTCCAACGTCACAAACCCAACCCCCCCATCATCAACAGCCACCGGAACATCATTCACCGCAGCCACCGTGATCGTCACCGATGCCCCATCACAGGCACCGGCCAGGTCCCAGACCTTGTAGCCGAAGCTATCGACGCCTTCAAAGTTTGGATCTGGCTTGTAGTCGAACGTGCCGTCTCCGTTCGCGACGACCGTGCCGCTTGACGCCGGGGTGATCACGGCGGCGGACGTGGGATCGAGGTTGAAGTCGGGATCCGTGTCGTTGGAGACGGCGTCGATTGTGATCGGAGGGTCGTCTTCGACCATCACGGCCTCGTCGTCGACGGCGTCGGGGCCGAGCAGCGTGATCGTGACCGTTGCGGTGTCGCAGGCCGCCGAAGTGTCACAGATCTGATAGTCGAAGGTGTCGCTTCCGGTCTCTCCAAAGCCGGGGGTGTAGCCGACGGTGCCATCGGGATTGGCAACCGCGGCTCCTTTAGCGGGGAGGGCGACAATGGCCACGGACGTCACATCGATGTCCCCTTCGACATCAACGTCGTTGGCGAGAACGGTCACAACGATGGGACCGGGGCCCATGGTCGCCGCCGAGTCGGCGAAGGCCGCGGGCGGATCGTTGACGGCCACAACCACAAAGCCCACAGTCTCTGTAGCACATAAGCCCCCTGGATCGCAGACGTCGACGATAAAGGAATCGGATCCGAAGTAGTCGGCGTCCGGTGTGTAGGTCACGGAGCCGTCGAGCTCAATCACCGTTGTGCCGTGCGCCGGTCCAGCCGAAGTCGAAGTCGTGAGGACATCTCCATCGGCATCCGAGGCATCGACTCCGACGCTCGACGTCGTGTCTTCCGTGAATGACGGGACGGTAAGGGTGGCGACCGGAGCATCGTCAATCGACGCCACGGTGACGGCGATCGAAAACAGCTCGCACGCTCCTCCCTCATCGCAAACCTGGACGGTGAAGTTGTCTGAGCCGTTGAAGTCGGCCGGCGGGGTGTACGAGAACGTTCCCCCACCGGTGTTGAGCACCAGACCGGTGTCGGCGGTTCCGGCCAGTGTCACGGTTGCCAGGGCAGGGTTGCCATCGATGGCGGACACCGAGGAAAGCACGTCAATGTTGGTTGACGAGTCCTCATCTACCCCGGCAGCCACGGGACCCAACGTTGGCGGGTCGTTCACCTCGCCGACGCTGATCGACAGGACTCCCATCTCGCAGTCGCCGCCCGCATCGCAGGCTCGGTAGATGAGCGAGTCGGGCCCGTAGTAGTCGGGATCTGGTTCATAGCTGATCGTGCCGTCGGGATTGACCGTCGCCGATCCATGTTCGGGACCGGACAGGATCTCCACGGTTACCGGCCCTTCCAGAATGTCGTTGCCGAGAACCGGGAAGGTCACCGACGCATCCTCGGCGAGGACCATGGCGTCGTCGTTGACGGCTATCTCGATAGGCGGCAGTGCGGCGGGGGTGGCGGGGGCGCCAAGGTCGGGGGCGTCGATTAGGGCCGGCGCGATTACGGCCGCGCCGGAGATGGCCGCCGCCGCCGAGACAGTCTGCACCACGCCGGCGGCGTGGCTGGCGGCACTGGTCAGGCCTTGCAAAGCACTCTGGAAGAACGGAACCTGCGCCAGCCAGGACAGGGGCCCGGCCACCAAGCGTTGTCGGCCGAGAGAGATGTTCAAGAAGGCCCGAACCACGATGGGGTCGAACTGACTTCCGGCACTTCGTGCAAGCTCCTCTCGAGCTTCGGCGGCAGGCCGGGCTTCCTTGTAGGACCGCACCGACGTCATCACGTCGTAGGCATCGGCTACCGACGTGATGCGAGCCGCCATGCCGATTTCCTCACCGACTATCCCGTTGGGATACCCACCGCCGTCAAAGCGCTCATGATGTTGGCCGATGGTTGCGGCATACTCGCCAAGCCAGGGCAGGAGAGGAGCCGCCAACTCCATCCCCCAGTCGGGATGCTTGCGCATAACCCGCCACTCGTCGTCGTCGAGGCCTCCGGGCTTGTTGATGATCTCCGCCGGCACCTTGAGCTTGCCGATGTCGTGCAACATCGCCGCCCACTTCAGCTTGTTGCGGCCCTCAGCGTCGAGGCCCATTTCTTCACCGAGCATGTCGGCGTAGGCCCGGACCCGGTCGCCGTGCCCACGAGTTCGGGGATCATGGGCATTGAGCGCTGTCGCCAACGCCAGAATCGTCTCGGCGGCATGGGTGAGGTCATCCTCGCGACCGGCTCTCTCAGCCCTCTCGATGAGCTCCTCGAGCGAGTGGGCATTGCCAGCCTTCATGGACATACCGAATCGACTGGGCGCGTTGTCGGGAAACGCCAATGAGAGCTTCATCAGAACAGCCAGAGGCAGGAGTCTCTTTGCGAAGCGATCGGCGAATCGCAATGCCATGGTTGACGACGCCATCACCAGCAACCACCAAAGGACGACGCCGGACCAGGTGCGGGGCGTGGGAAGAACCTTCGTGAGCTGCCAAGCAACGAGAATCGCGAAAACAAGCGGCAATGAGAATGCCGCCGTTCTGATCAGAAAGGCCCGTACGGGCCGACCTTCCCATTGCTGCGCGCTCGTCGCCATTGAGCCGTTTCCGGTAGGCGTGACTAGACACTCGAATATCGGCGTCAGATGGCGAATCCTGAAGAAATCCGAAGCTGACGGCACCGGTCCGCGCAGACCACATCATCCGCCCGGCCGGTGTGACAGCGTGGTCCGCGACAAACGCGGCCGCCATGAGATCAGTGGCTGGCTCCAAGGCCGGCCGGAGCTGCGTTGACCACGCCCTCAATGGCGTTGTAAACCTGATGGTTGAGGTCGTGGTCGCCCGGAGGCATGAGGTTGGACATCACTCGGAAGGCCCACTCCATGACCGGTCGAGAGCGAAACCCGAGTGTCATGAACGCCTTCATTATGGCCGGGTTGCCGATGGCACGAACGAAGACTTTGCCAACGCGGTAATAATCGCCAAAACTCGACTCGAGACCTTCCCCGTAACGCTGCAACTGGGCCAGATCATCCGTGACGAGCGCCATGTGAACCGACTCGGCCGCGAGTCTCCCCGTCTCATAGGCGTAGGCAATCCCCTCCCCGGTGAAGGGGTTGATGGCACCCAATGCGTCGCCCACTAGAACCCAATTCGGACCAACCACCGGCCCACCAGAGAAAGCCATTGACAGCTTGCCTCCGACCGGGTCGGTGAGCCGAGAATCTACGTCCACCTCCCAGTGGTCGGGAATGTTGTGCAGGTAGGTGTCGAGCAGCCTGGTGGTGTTGAGACCCTTCCAGCGAGCACTGGTGGAGAGCAGCCCAACACCAATGTTGACGGTGCCGTCTCCCAAGGGGAACGTCCAGCCATAGCCGGGAACATTCTTGCCTTCCTGATCCCGTAGATCGAGAAGGCTCTCGATCATTTCGTCATCTGCCGCCGGGCTCGAGTAATAGGCCCGCAACGCCAGGCCGTACGGCGCGCTCCGATCGCGTCCTACACCGAGGGGTCGGCCGAACCGGGAAGTGGCACCGTCGGCAATCACAATCACACGGGGAGAAATGACCTCAATCTCACCGTTGTGCGATATCTCCACTCCCGCCAGGTGTCCGTCCACAATCGAAGGGCTGGCCGTGACGTGCTGGCGGATCACGACACCTTGCTTCTCGGCCAGAGCCGCCACCTGGGCGTCGAGGTCTGACCGGCGGATAACTGCCCCCCAGTTGGGATATATGGGATGGTCGGGCCACTCCATCTCGATGCTCAAACCGGCTCCGTAAGACCTGAGGCCGCGGATGCGGTGTAGCTCCGGCACGCTGAAGTCGAATCCGATGAGGCGCAATTCGTGAATTGCCCGCGGGGTCAAACCATCGCCGCAGGTCTTCTCACGGGGATATTCCTTCTTCTCGAGAAGGGTGACTGTGTGGCCGGCTTTTGCTAACCAGTAGGCGGCTGCGGCGCCGGCGGGACCGCCACCGACCACCGTGACATCCGGAGTCGAACTCATGTGCTGAGGTTAGTGAGAGGGGTCTCGATGGGTTTCGCGAGCCAATCGGTTAGTTGGCGGCTGTGGCCTCGGAGGAAGCAAAGCAGTCGGCCTCGGCTTCTGCGGCGTCGAGTCCACCAAAAGTCACCCGCTCGTAGAGGACGACTGCCGCGATCTCCTCGGACGTAAGCCCTCCGGCAAAGCCCGGCATGAGCCCAAACCCGCCGACTGCTTTGCCGTTGGCACCATAGGTAGGACCACGCTCCTGGCCCCATCCGGTCGTTCCCAACGCAACCCATTCGATGTGATCGTCGCACGTGGGGAAGGTGGCGGTCACCGCCCCATTCGCCAGGGCCGGCCCGGCCCCACCGCCTCCCGCTGCGCCGTGGCAAGCCTGGCAGGCAGCGCCGACGGTGTATAGCGTGGCACCCAGGATCAACGGATCTTCGCCGACGAATCCAAACTCCGAGCCATCGCAGTTCTCGGCGATCCCCGTGACGGGATCAACGCCTAACGCTCCTCCCTTCCCGCACTCGGGTCCGGTGGCGAAGCTGGCGGCGTAGAAAAGCGCCGCCAGCGGAACAACGACAAACGCCGCCGTCAACCACCTGGGCAGGGTGAACCGCCTGAAAGCCCTTATGCCGGCAGACGCGACCAGGATTTCCACCGGCTCCTCATCGGGCTCGGGCTCCGGCTCGGGTTCCGCTTCGGCTTCAACCGTTGCGGCCACCGGCGCCACTACTTCTACATCGACCGCCGCGGCGGGAGGCGGGGCGGCGGCCGGCTCGGCCGAGGCCGGTTGAGCAGGGGCCGGCTCAACAGCGGCGGCGGCAGGTGCTGCCGGGGCATCACCGGGGTCGACACCGGCCCATTGGGCAAGAATCTGCTCCGGCGTCGCGCCGGTTGCACTCGCCCGGGCCCGGGCAGACCGCGCCACTATTGCTTCGGGGGCCGACATGGCCTGGGAGGCAGCTGAGAGAAGCTGGTCAAAATCCATTAATGCAGGCTCACTACGTATTGGGCAAGCGCCTCGAGCTCACCGTCGGTCAAATAATCGTACGCCGGCATGAGCGACCACCGGCGAATCTGCCTGGGGTCTGCCAAGTGCTCCTTGACCCATCCGACGTCGTTGGTTTGGGGCCGAAGCCCGGCGTGGGCAAGGTCGGGTCCCATCCGCAGCCGACCCAGCACCGGGGGATTCTCGAGCATAATGTCCTGGCGTCGAGTTACGGCTCCCAACCCGACGTCGGTGACATTGGCCCGCACCTGTTGGGTGTGGCAGTAAACACATCCTTCCGATATATAGACCTTCCAACCCTCGGCTACGGTGCCGGCATCGAGACCGAAGGTGTTGAAAAGATCCTGGGCCTGGGCGCCGGGATGGCCGTCGGCAAACGCGGCGTAGTCCCGGCTGGAGATGGCCAACAGGCTCGGCTGTTCGTCGGAAGCGTCCAGGGCCGGCGTGATAACCGTTACGAGGAAAGCCACACCCATGATGACGGCCGCGGCAAGCGCGATCTGCGTGCCATTGAGATCACCAGGCTCGGCTTCGGCATCGACCGATGAGGCCAGGACCGCTTCGAACTGCCACGACCTGGCGACGAGGGTGCGGACGGCGAAAAGGATCAGGCCGAGCGCCAATGCTGCCCAGGCCAGCCAGCGGGCCACGTTGAACCCGTCGAGCTGGGCCAAAGTGTTTACGAATCCGTCGCCAAAGTTGACGAACTCCTGCGAGGTTGCAGCCGCAGCCATCGTAAATCCTGTAAGCAGGCCTCCAATCCACAGAGTGCCGACCAACAGGAGCGAGCCGCCGGCAACCAACGTCAGCTCTGCGCCCTGTTCCCGGTGGTCTGTGAGTGTGTGGGCCAGGGCCATCACCCACAGACTCCCCGCTCCTATCACGGTGATCACAAACGTGGCTTCAGTCCAGGTTGTGAACTGGAGGATTGTGCTCGACGACCGGAACGCCAGTGACGGAATCTGCACCGCCAGGAGCGCGAAGAAAAACGTCCCGGCCAGGGTGTATTTCAAAGGCGCCGAGCCCCCCACCGCAGACCAGTCCACGCTCAACAAGAGGCTGGCCACCGTCGCCATGATCGGAATGAGCACAGCAATCGCGAAAACGCCGGTGATCGTCTCCAACCAATCGGGCCCCGGCCCGAAGGTAAAGCTGAACATGCCTACCCATGAAAATGCCCCGGCCAGCGTCCAGAAACCGATCATTGCCAATCGCTCACTGAACAGGGGGGTGTCGGTCAGCTTGGGTATCAGGTAGTAGGCGATCCCGATGCCGGCCGGCAACACCCACAGGAACATGACACCGGATTCGGCGAAGCGGCCGGCCAAAGCCAGATCGGTTCCCTGGAAAAACCCCACTGAACCGACGACGTAAGCGAACAAGAGCCACCACACTGCCGCCACGAAGTAATAGACGCTGACATAGAGGCGCGGCTCACGATGGGCTAGCGCGGTGCCGGTGACAACAACCGCGACCAGGGCGAGACCGGCGATCACGGCGACATCGGCGTACCAGGGGAACTCAAAGAGAACACGACCCTGGCTATTCCCTAAAGCAACGGCCACCAGTCCGGCCCCGATCCCCCCTGCCAACAGGAGCAATGCCGCTCTGGCCAAGGGCGCATTTCTCAACGGCGCCCCCGTCAGCCGGGGCATGAGGTAGTAGATAGCGCCGATCAAGGCGATGGTGAGCCACCCGAAGAGTAAGGCGCCGGTGGACACAGGCATGAGCCGGCCGAAACTGACAATGCCGGAGTTGAGGAAGTCCGGGGCGCTGAGCTGAATTGCCAACAACAACCCGGCGCCTGCCCCAACGATGAGGAATATTGCCGCGACTCGGAGGTAGGTCTTCACCATGACGTCGGCGGTATGCCCGACATCGATTTCCGTTGCGACTCCCTGGTCGGTCAAGCCTCGCTCCGTTCCGGCGCGGGTGGTCCCGCTGCTGGTGCCCGGGGATTCTCCCCCAGCCGAAAGCAAAATCCAAGCTGCTGGATTTGCCGCCGATATCGAATGACAGACTCCCCTCCTGCGGAGCGGAGTCTTCGCAGCGCAGTGGGAGGGGAAGGCGAGCGAAGCGAGCAGGGGTGGGTGGTGCCCACCAACAGCGGGAATGCCGCCAGCTTGACTCCTCGAAGAATTGTTGCTCCCAGGTGGGCTTGCCCAAGGCGGTGCCCACCGATTAACTGTTGGTTCGGTGCGCGCCTGATCGGCTCTTGATGCAACACTCGAGTCTCACCAACGCTTCGCTCAGGATGCCGTTGTTGGAAACCACCCCCTCCCAACCTCCCCCACTTCGTGGGAGAGGAGCAAATCCCAATCCCAGTACGCAGTAAGGAGTAGGCGAAGATTCTTGCTTCTTGCTTCTTGCTTATCGCTTCTTGCCGACTGCCGACTGTTCCTTATGAGTAAATTCGCGCTATGGATGCCCGTGATCTACTGAGCTCAGCCCAGGTTGCAGTCCTCGCTTCTGTCCGGCCGGACGGCAGGGCCCACGCCGTGCCCATCGTGTTCGCCATCGACGGCGACCACCTCTATACGGCAGTCGATCACAAACCCAAGTCGACCACCCGACTGGCCCGATTGGAGAATATTGCCGCAAACCCTCAGGTGTCGGTACTGGCCCAGCACTACAACGACAATTGGGAGCAGTTGTGGTGGGTACGGGCCGACGGCAAAGCCGTCGTCCTCGAATCCGCCGACCACCACCAGAAGGCCGTGGACCTATTGATCGCCAAGTACGCGCAATACCGAAGCCAGGCCCCCTCCGGCAACGTCATCGCAGTGCGAATAAACCGGCTCACCG
>CAXMOO010000014.1:0-3485 GCA_964195005.1 uncultured Gammaproteobacteria bacterium | reverse complement strand
ACAGGCTTCTTAGCAACAGGCTTCTTAGCAACAGGCTTCTTAGCAACAGGCTTCTTAGCAACAGGCTTCTTAGCAACAGGCTTCTTAGCAACAGGCTTCTTAGCAGCAGGCTTCTTAGATTTGGACGCGGTTCGTTTCGTTGTGGCCATGGGTGAGCAGGATGATACCGCGCTCAGTCGCCCCGACCGGGGAGCACCATCCCCGCTTCATGCTGCAGCTGATCGAAGTAGGCCCGCAACTGCCGGGCACGGGCGGGCCCGACCCCCTCCACCGTTGCCAGCTTGTCGACCGGTGCATTGAGCATTCTGGTGAGATTCTTGAACTTGGCCACCAGGGCGTCCTTGACTCCAGCCGGTACCCCGGGGACACCCTCCAGGACCCGGTACCCCGCAGGCTTGGCCGGCTCATCGAGATCGGGGAACCGATAGACGGCGGCTACCTCTTCAGCCGTATGAACCTCTGAAATCCCTAATCCCGAAAGCGCCTTCAGCGATTTGCTTCGGGCCCGCCCCCTGGCGTAGTCGGCTATGACGACGTCGGCTAAGCCCGAGATTCCCTGCAGGAGGTCATCGGCCTGGAATTCGATCAAGCTCCCCTCGTCACCCAGAGCGACAGTGAGGTCGGTAATGTCGTTGCCAAGCCGGCGGATGATTTCGGCCCGCTGAATGATCGAGTTGGCAGCCCGGTAGGTGACGGTCCCTTCAACCTCCTGGCGGGTGAGCAACTCTTCCGTCAGGTCAAGCCGTCGCCGGAAACGATCCAGGGTTTGCACCATCTGGTTGGCGCGAGGCAGGACGGTGGCAGGGCTCTCGAGCTCATGACGCATGCCGGCGGTGAACAGGATGGCCATCTTGCGGCCTTCGCTCACCGAAACGACGGGTTGGCCGGTTTGCTGCGCCATCCTTTCAGCCGTCCGATGTCGGGTTCCGGTCTCGGCTGTCGGTATCGAAGCGTCGGGGATCAGGTGAACATTGGCGCGCAGAATCCGCTCGCTCTGGGAATCGAGCACGATGGCACCGTCCATCTTGGCTAGCTCAGCCAACCGTTGCGCGGTATACCCCGTGTCACGCAACGAAAAACCACCGGTGCACAGAGCTTCCACCTTGGCGCCACTCCCGAGGACGACCAATGCCCCGGTGCGCTGCTGAATGATCCGCTCTATCCCCTCGCGAAGCTCAGTCCCTGGAGCCAGATGCCGCAGTATCTCCAATAGCGGCGAGGGCATGTGGTCGGTCATCGCCTCCGGAGGCTACTACAGGCCCTGCAGCCCCCGGCACCAACCCCGCCGCCAGGAGAAGGCCTTCGATACGGGTTCGCGACCTGCTGGCTGCCACCACCTCAAGGCCCAGCCGCTCAACCTCCTCCAGCCGTCGCTCAGCCTGGGGAACTCCCCTGACCTCCCCGGTGAGGCCCACCTCTCCCCACGCCGCCACCCGGCCCAGCGGCCGGCCCAGCAACGAGGAGACCAGCGCCAGGGCGATCGGCAGATCGGCGGCAGGCTCGGTGATGCGTAGCCCGCCGGAGATGTTGGCGAACACGTCGAGCCCGGCGAAGGACAGTCCCGCGTGTCTTTCCAGCACCGCCAGCAGCTGGTGGACCCGGGCCACATCTACCCCTTTGACACTGCGCCGGGGCTGTGGTCCTGAGCTAGCCGAAACCAGGGCCTGCACCTCAACGAGCACCGAGCGCCGCCCCTCCACTCCGGCAAAAGCCACGGTGCCGGGAACCTCGCCCGACCAATCTCCCAAAAGCGGCTTCTGCAGCGGGATGAGGCCCCGCTCCGTCATTTCGAAGAGCCCGACTTGATGGGTTGCTCCGAAACGGTTCTTCTGGCTACGGAGAACTCGTAAGCCCAGAGAAGGCTCGCCCTCGAGAGACAACACCACGTCGACGAGGTGTTCTAGCTGCTTGGGCCCGGCAATGGCGCCGTCCTTCGTGACGTGACCTACCAGGACCAACGCCGACCCGGAATCCTTGGCATGACGGACGAGCCGGGCAGCAGACTCCCGCACCTGGTTGATGCCTCCCGGCACCCCGGCCGTGTTAGATGACATCACCGTCTGGATCGAATCCACAATGAGAACCGAGGGCCGGGCTACAACTGAGTGCTCAATGATCGTCCCGACTTCATTCTCAGCGAGAACATTCACATCGGAAGACCCCAGGCGGGCCGCCCGTAGGCCAATTTGCTGGACCGATTCCTCAGCAGTGGCGAGGAGAGCGGGAGCCGCCGAAGAGCTGAGAGCGCTCGCAACCTGTAGCAAGAGCGTCGACTTGCCGATACCGGGCTCACCTCCGAGCAGCACAGTCGACCCCGGGATCAAGCCCCCTCCGAGCACCCGGTCAAGTTCATCAATTCCCGTGACCAGAGGGTCAACCGGCGGTTTGCCCGCCCCCACCAAGCTCAACGCACCTGCCGTCGGCCGTGCTTCCGTCAGTGGTTCCTGTGCCCGGCACTGCGAACAGAACCCAGCCCAACGGGGCGATTTGAACCCGCAGGATTCACAGTTGTAGATCATGTCCGCAGCGTAGGTGCCGGGTATGACGCGAAATCGCGGCTCGGATGGCCGCCAGAGGCGGTTCCGTGGCAGAATGACCCTCCCGCCCAGATGAGGAGACGGTTTGGCAGACCCGCCCGAGGATTTCAACGACCTCTTTGACCCCGTGACCGGTGTACAAACGACGGCCCCGCCCGGCCCGCCCCCTACGGTGGCGTGTCCTTCATGTGGCACAGCCAACGTCGCCACCGCCCGTCATTGCGTCGCGTGCGGCGCCCGGGTAGCCCAGGGGCCCCTGCCCATGGCTCCACAGCCGCTTATCCGCACCACGGCCGGCTCTCGTGCCCTTGTGGTGACGGCGGTGGTCATTGCCATCGTTGCCGTAGCGGCTTTCATCTTCAATGCCTTCGGTGGTGACGACGAAACGACTCCGGGCGGCACCACCGCAAACGGCTCGGGGACCGAGACCACCACCGCGGGCTCCACCGGCTCGACGGTCCCGCCTCCCGGTGTGGAGACAGTCAAGGTGGTGCCAAATCGTGTGGTTCCCTCTGCCCAACTCTCCGATTTCCCGGCATCCAACCTCATCGACAACGACCCGCTGACAATGTGGCAGGTCGGGCAGGAAGGTGTCGGTGCCACCGTGACCTTCTTCTTCGAGCAGCCGGTGTCGCTCGAGCGCATCGAGTTTCTCAACCTCGCCGACCCGGAGGGCTTCCGACGAAACTTCCGAATAAGGGACATCAGGATCATCCCCGACGACACCACCCGGGCGGTGGTCACAGCCCTTCAGGACATTCAGGAACTCCAGGTGATCCCCATCCAAACCACCTCCACCTTGAGCCTTCGCATCGAGGTGACGTCCACATTCCCCGCTGAGGCTGTTGGCGACCTGAGCCCCTTCAAAGAGCTGGCGATCCAGGACATCGCCTTTTTCGGCCAGGCGGTGGGCGGCTAGACAACTGAGCCTTGAGAGCTTTTTCGACG
>CAXMOO010000013.1:0-9122 GCA_964195005.1 uncultured Gammaproteobacteria bacterium | reverse complement strand
CGAAGCCCGTCGTGGCCCAAGCCCGGCTACCCCTGGGCTTCCTTGATTGCGGCCCACACTCGGTGGGGCAGCAGCGGCATGTCGATGTTGCGGACACCGAGGTGGGCGACGGCGTCGATTACGGCATTGACGTAAGCGGCCGGGGATCCAACGGTGGCCGACTCGCCGACGCCTTTGGCACCGATCGGGTGGTGCTGTGACGGCGTCACCGTCTCGTCCAGCTCGAAGCGTGGCGTCTCCCAGGCCGTGGGCACCAGGTAGTCCAGGAAGCTGGAGCCGATGCAGTTGCCGCCTTCGTCGAACGTGATCCACTGATTGGTGGCCTTGGCAAAACCCTCCGGGCATCATCACCCTTGTCGGCCAGGGTGGCAAGAGACTCGTCAAGAGAAGCCGGCGCCGAGTATTCGAACGCAGGTGGGTACATCAGACCTCCTTTAGGGAACGGGACGGGGCACGGCGGGATATCGTGAGGCAGCAGTGGTCCTGTCGCATTTTGATTCCTCTCGCGGTCATGCGCTGGTTCGACTCTACACACCTGACGGTGAGTGATGCCCGGAGCCTCGGTAAGGTTCGGGCCTGATGCAATCGGTTGAGGACGTCCTCCAGGCCCTCGGTGAGCAACGCTATATCGCCGACCGTTCTCTGGGTGTAGCCGTGCACCTGGCGCTGCAGATGGGTAAGCCGTTGTTCCTCGAGGGGGAGGCCGGAGTCGGCAAGACCGAAGTCGCCAAGGTCCTGGCGTCGATCCTCGACACGGAGCTCATACGGCTGCAGTGCTACGAGGGCCTTGACGTCAACCATGCGGTTTATGAGTGGGACTATCCCCGCCAGATGCTGGCAATTCGCCTCATTGAGGCCCGGGGCGAAGGCTCCCATGCCGACGTGCATGACATCATGAGCCGCGACTACCTGGTGGCCCGGCCCCTCCTGCAGGCCGTGGAGTCTTCGGCCAAAGGCAAGCGCCCGGTTCTGCTCATCGATGAGCTCGACCGGGCCGATGAAGAGTTCGAGGCCTACCTGCTCGAGCTGCTGTCGGACTTCCAGGTCACCATCCCCGAGATCGGCACGATCGTCGCCGCCGAGCCTCCGGTGGTGATCCTCACGTCCAATCGCACCAGGGAGATCCACGACGCCCTCAAGCGCCGCTGCATCTATCACTGGATCGACTACCCGACTTTCGAGCGGGAGGTGGCAATAGTGGGGCGGAAAGTGCCCGAGGTCCCTGCGGAGTTGGCCGCCGACCTGGCGGGGGCCATGGAGAAGCTCCGGGCCATGGATCTCTTCAAGCCACCGGGCGTGGCAGAGACTCTCGACTGGGCGGCAGCCCTCACCGTACTCGGGACATCTCGCCTGGACGCCGACGTTGCCGATGACACTCTCGGGGTCATTCTCAAGTATCAGGAGGACATCGAGCGGGTTCGGGCCGGCGGCCTAAGGGACCTCCTACCCACCGGATGAGTGCCGCTCCGCTGACGCACAACCTGGTCCGATTCGTTCGTTACTTGCGCGACCGGGGCATGGGCGTGGTTCCAGAGACGACGGTGGCGCTGCTCACGGCGGCCCAGGCGGTGGGCTTGAGCAATCGCGATGACACCTATTGGGCGTTTCGGGCCGTCACGGTGGTCCGCCCGGCAGAGATTCCGGTATTCGATGAAGCATTTGAGCTTTTCTTCGGAGGGACCGGTAGGCAGTCTCGCCTGGAGCCTTTGGGTGTCGATGTTCGTCCCCAGCGAGCCGGCGGGCTCGTCATCTCTTCCCAGGCTGTGGTGGCCGACCCCGGCGTAGAGCCCGGCTTCGACGTCACCGAGCAGGCCGGGGCGAGCGCCGTCGAACGACTTGCGACGCGGGATTTCGCTGAGCTCACTTCCGATGAGGAAGCCCAGGTAAGGCGCCTCATTGCCCGCATGGTGTGGCAACCGGCGGAGGCGCTCAGCAGGCGCTTCGGTCCGTCGCCCACCGGTACCAGGCCCCATTTGCGCCGCAACCTCCGCCAACTCGTAGGGCCGGGCCGGGACCTCATGCCGCTGGCAATGGCCGCTCCCAAGCGCAGGCAGCGGCCGCTGCTGGTGCTGGCAGATGTGAGCGGGTCGATGGAGCGCTACACGGAGATGTTGCTCTATTTCGTGCACGCCGCCCGCGGGAGTCTGGGCCGGGTGGAGGCGTTTGTTTTCTCTACACATTTGTCTCGCATCACTCGCGAATTACGCCACCGCGACCCCAGAGTGGCGTTGAGCCTGGTGGGTGCTGCTGTGCCGGAGTGGGCGGGGGGCACGTTGATCGGCGCCACCCTCGCCGAGTTCAACGACCGCTGGGGCCGGAGGGTTACCCGCGGGGGACCCATCGCGGTGATTATCTCCGATGGCTGGGACCGGGGCGACCCGGCGTTGCTACGCCGCGAGATGGCAGCGCTGGCCCGCAAGGTCCATCGGGTGGTGTGGCTCAATCCGCTGGCAGGGCGGGCCGGCTACGCCCCTGAGGCGCAAGGCATGCGGACCGTGCTGCCGTTCGTCGACGACTTTCTTCCTGCCGCCAATTTACGAGACCTGACGTCGGTCATACGCCTCCTCGAATCGATACCGAAGCGCAAAGAGCTGAGTCGATGAAGGACACATTTCGCCGTTGAGTAGCGGAGGCCGATCGATGGAGTCCGGCTGGCCTCCTTGACGGACCCGGGTAGATCAGGCCTCGATCACTTGTCGGAGGGTCTTGATGTTCCCGTCGACAACGCGTGAAAGAAACGAGTGACCGACGATCCGGTCGATGAGCGGGGCTACGGGCCCCCCGATCAGTTTGTAGTCCATTTCCACTGTGTAGTCGGTGCCACTTCGAGATTCTTCGAACAGTTCCCTGCCTGTGCAGTAGCTCATGCCCGGTGGGCTGCCTTGAAACTCGCGGCTCCGGGGAGCTTCGACGGCGGTGATTTCCCACTCGCCTTTCAGTTCTATTCCGGCCACGCGCGTGACCTGGGTGTAGGTAGTGCCGACCTCGTCGAGGGGACCGGTGGCGTTGTCGACCCGATCGAACGCCCGATTCCACTCGGGCAGGCGGTCGGGGTCGTTCATTAGCTCCCACAGCTGGTCGAGCGGAGCCTCGATTCGAAACGTTTTGCGATAGCGGCCCACGGCTACCTCCCGATGGTCAATCTAGCGCTCTGTACTGGTCGGGGCACCAGTCAGTCCATGGGCGGAGTCATCTTTGCCCGCTTCGTCCGCACGACGTCATAATCTTTTGCGTGCGCTGGCGAGGTAGGCAATGGCGGACGACCGTGATTCGGCGAGTTCGATGGCCGCACCGGCCTCGCCGTAGGTGATGGCGCCGCGCCGCAGCCGAAGGATCGCCGCCAGAGCGGCGGGAACCCGGCGAAAGCGGATGCCGACGCCGGAGAAACCAATTGGGACCAGCCCGAGACGCTTCCACCGGTCTCGCAACTCGCCGGTCGGTACGAACGCCTCGTGAGAGTGGAGACCACGCGGCAGCACACGGGATGGCCACTCCTGCGCCAGCCAGATCAGAGCAATGCGGCTCAGCCGGGTTCGATTGGGGCCTGTGACCACCATCACGCCACCTGGGCCGAGCACGCGGGCGGCCTCCGCGAGCACCACGCCCGGGTCCTTTACATGCTCCAGCACCTCGGAAAGAACCACGCCGTCAAACGTCTCGTTGGCGTAGGGGAGGCGATGAGCGTCGGCAACTGAATACCGGCTGCCGCCACCTTTCAGAGCCTTGGCGACTGCCGCTCTTACGGCGAGCATCGAGTGGTCAACACCGGTTGCTGCGAAGCCGGCTTCGGAGAGTGCTTGAGTTATGTATCCGCCTCCGCAGCCGACATCCAACACGGATCGAACGTGATGCTCGCCAAAGTGGCGAACTATGTACGGAATCCGAATCGGGTTCAGTAGCTGCCGCATGCCGTAGGTGAACCCGTCGGGATCCCACCAATCAGACCGATCAAACACGTCACCAGTCACATGACTACAACCCCCGGTAGTTGTCTGGCAATCCGGCCCGGGACCATACGTCCTGGGCGGGGGGTGCAGGTTGTCGCGGCGGACCTGAGCTAACTCCAGTCCAGGCTGCCGGTAGTGGGAGTGACGTGGATCCAGGTACGGCCGGGGACCATGGGGATTGGCCTGCCCGCCGCGTCGAGCCACGTGAAGAACTCGTCGGTACCTTTTCGCTCCCAGGTGCCCGGAAAGGCCCGACCGTCACGGAACACCACGCCGTCGCCACGACCTGTCACCTGGTAGTCGGGCACCGGTGACCCGGCCGAATCGAACCGACCGGAATCTATCTCCTCAACGAACGCTACAGCCACCGTGGCGGCGCTGATTTGCTCACCTGCGGCGTCGACCGACTCGCTGCCACTCTGGGAGCGGAAATAGGAACCGTCGCGGAACTCCCACGAGAGGATGTTGGGTGGCGACATAGCCAGGTTGATGCTGGTGGCCGGCTGGCCGGCGGCGGGCGCCAGCAGGTCGTATCGCAGGACCGGCTCGACGGTGCCGTGCCAATCGGTGGGTGGCAGCTCCGCGAAGTCATACATGAGGTCGTAGACCGCTCGCCGGTCGGCTTCCCGGAAGTAGCCGGGGATTCGCCCGTGGCCCTCGTCTACTCCCACCCCGGCGATGGCTTCTCGCACTTCGGCCACGCCTCCGCTGTGGAGCACCCGTGCGTCGAAAGGCTCGATCAGCTTGGGGTCCACTTCCCGAACGCTGCGGAGAGGCCCGACGATCTCGGGCAGGGAGGTTTGGAACAGGGCAATCCAGCGGCCGACGCCACCTTCCACGATGACTTCCATCACCAGGTCAGCATCGTTGATGCCGGCCTGAGGGCGGGCTTTCCACGAGTTGGAGATCTTGGCTATGACCACCCGTTGGGAGGGGTCGCCACCCGCCAGCCCGGTGAGGGGAGCGATCGGCCCGGTCGGCTTTATGTGCAGGTGGATGTTCCCGGCCACGGGATACCAATCTGAGCGCCCGAACCAGTATGAGTACTGGGCGTTGCCGGACCACAAGGGATTGCGGAGGAACACCGTCGATGTCAGGGGACGGAAAACTCCCGGTGAGTCGATGCCGTCACCATTCCAGTCGCCGACGACCAACCGGTCGGATCGCTTCCCGAAGTAGAGCGAGCCGTCGGTTGTGGCCACATTGTCGGCTGCCGCCGAGTTGGTGAACCAAACGGTCGATGAGGCGGGCCGGTGGACGAACAGGCCATCTCCGCCGACACCGTTAGGGTCGCCACCGATAGGAATATCGTCGGGGGTCCCGAACCATGACAGATCTCCGCCGATAGACGTGGCGTTGATGTTGGTGAGAAAGATTCTCCCGTTGCGGCTCAACCCCAGAGTGTCGGTGCCGTTGTCGTCCCAATCGCCGGCGAAGACGGTGTCTCCCGGGCTTCCGAAAAAGAAGGTCAATTCGGGGAACCCGGCACTGCCATCAAGGGGGATGCGATTGGTCAGATGAGCGGACCCGTTGGAGGGGCGGTAAACCCCGGGGGTGTCGATTCCGTCGCCGTCCCAGTCACCCAGAAGCGGGATGTCGCCGGCCGCTCCGTAGGAGAAGGTGTAATCGGCGGCTCCCGGCGTTCGGATGTGCCAGCGACCGTTTGGCTCAACCAACACAACCTGGTCGGGACTATTGCCGTTGGCCGCTTGCGTGGGGGAGGCGGGGAAGAGAGAAGTGGCGATGAGGGCGAAGGCGAGGGCCAGTACCCGTGCACCTACCACCAGATTTCCGCCCATGCCGGCTCCCGCAATCGCCGGTTGACACTATCAATGTGACGGCGGTCAGGGGAATCGGGGCGCTTCGGACCTACGGATCTATCAACGACTCACACGTCTGAAACTTGCCTTAGCATGGGAGTCAACAGGCGAGCGAGGAGGATCGGTTATGAGGTCTCGGAGGAGATGGCTTTCCCTACTGGCGGTGTTAATGGCCTTTGCTCTTGTGGCAGCCGCCTGTGGCAGTTCGGACTCTGACGACACCACCACTACCACCGCCACCACGCCACCAGCAGGAGGTGACGCCACAACCACGACGGCAGCTCCGAGCGGCGGGGATGACACGACCACGACAACTCCGGCGGTCCCAGAGGATTTCCAGATCGGCATCCTGCTCGTCGGCCCGGAGTTCGATCGGGGCTACAGCCAGGCTCACTTCGAAGGGGCACAATACGCAATCGAGCAGCTCGGCCTGCCTGAGGACAACCTCATCAGCCTCGACTTCATCAATCCGGGAGACAATCCCGGCCTTACGCCCGAGGGCGTTGCGGCCGACATGATCGCCCAGGGCGCGGATTTGATCATCTTCAACTCGGATGACATGCGAGATGGTGCCTTCGCGGCGGCTGCTCAGAACCCCGACACACCCATGATCTGGGTGTCGGGCGACAGCGCCTGGGTCGACGGGAAAGCCTTTGAGGCCGACCTGACCAATCTCGGCAACGTGTGGGGCCAGATGATATTCGGCAAGATGATCGCCGGCTGCGCCGCCGCCCTGGAGTCAGAGAGTGGCGAGCTCGCGTATCTGGGACCGCTCACCAACGACGAGACGCGACGCTTGGTCAACTCGGCCTACCTGGGAGCCAAGTACTGCTGGGAAGAGGTGCGCGGTGAAACTACCCCCCTCGCGTTCGACGTCACCTACATCGGGTTCTGGTTCGACATCCCCGGCGTGACGTTGGACCCGATCCAGGTGGTGAACAACTTCATCGATGGCGGCGCCGACGTCGTGCTATCCGGCATAGACACGACCCAAGCGTTGACCCGCAGCGCCCAGCGAGCCGACGCCGGCGAGACTGTGAATGCCATTCCATACGACTTCATCGATGCCTGCGACGAGGCGCCCGAGGTTTGCCTTGGTGTTCCCTACTTCAACTGGGGCCCTGCATACCTCGATATCGCCCGGTCGGTCATCGATGGCACGTTTGTCGCGGAGTGGGAGTGGATCCTGCCCGACTGGACTGACATCAACAACCCCGCGACCAGCGTGGTCGGCTTTGTCAACGGCGACGGGTTGTCTGTGGCCAACCAACCCTTGGTGGATGAGTTCATCGCCGGGTTGGCGGACGGCTCAATCCAGCTGTTTACCGGTCCGCTCAACTGGCAAGACGGATCGCAGTTCCTGGGAGATGGTGAGGTGGCTACCGATTTCCAGATCTGGTACTCGGAGCAATGCCTCGAAGGCATCGAAGGCGTCTGCTCCGTAAACGTGTTCGGTTAAGGGCCAAGATGAGGGGAGGGCACCGGCCCTCCCCTCATCTTCAATGACCATGTTCGGGTCGTCAGGCCCACACACGATTCTCTAGCCTCGGACCACCATGAGCCTCGAACTGCGCAACATCCACAAGCATTTCGGTGCGGTGCGCGCTAACGACGGGATCACCATCGAGATAGAAACCGGAACCTTGCACGGTCTCCTGGGTGAAAACGGAGCCGGCAAGTCGACGCTCATGAAGGTGCTTTCCGGCTTCCACGCGGCGGACTCCGGCGAGATCATGCTCGATGGCGAGCAAGTTGAGCTCGCCTCCCCTGAGGATGCGATTGCTGCCGGTATCGGCATGCTGCACCAGGACCCACTGGTATTTCTACCGTTCAGTGTGATTGACAACTTCGTTCTTGGTAGCCCGGGGCACCGTCGTCTGGATCGGCGGAAAGCCAAATCCGACTTACGCGGGTTGTGCGAGCGCTACGGCTTCAATCTCGATCCGGCCTTGCCCGCTCGGCTCTTGACCGTGGGGGAGCGCCAGCAGCTTGAAATCGTGCGATTGCTCTGGCTGGGGGCCAGAGTCCTCATCCTGGATGAGCCGACCACCGGCATCTCGGCTGATCAGCGAGGCAAGCTGTTCGCAACCCTGAAGTCGCTTGCTGCCGAAGGCATGAGCGTGATTTTCGTGTCCCACAAGCTCGAAGAAGTCGCCGACCTTTGTGACCGGGTCACCGTAATGAGGCGGGGCAAGGTGGTCGGCGAGGTCGAGTTGCCGGTACCGCCCGAACACCTCGTCGACATGATGTTCGGCCAGGCTGTGGAGATACGCGGTCGATACCCGGTGCCTCTTGGTATCTCCCACCTGACAATCGATGCGGTGCGAACCGCCACCGGGCTCCTGAGCGAAGAGCCGGTGTCGCTCGATGTGAAGGCCGGAGAGATCGTCGGCCTTGCCGGGATGGAGGGAAGCGGCCAGGACGCGTTTCTGCGGATCTGCGCCGGCATGCGGGCACCGAAGCACGGAACCGTCGCAGTCGCCGGCAAGAACCTCACCGGCAAGCACTATCGCGATTTCCTGGCTGCCGACGTCAAGTATTTGCCGGCCGGACGCCTGGAAGAGGGCCTCATAGAGGGGCTAACCATTACGGAGCACTTTGTGCTCACAGGAGCCGACAAGCGCTTCTTTGTCGACTGGGCGGCGGGTCGCCGCCGCGCCGAGGACCAGGTGGGCCACTTCAACATCAAGGGAACGGAGGCTTCCACCGCCGAGTCACTGTCGGGCGGCAATCAGCAGCGACTGTTACTGGCCTTGCTTCCGGTCAACCTCAAGCTGCTACTAATGGAGCACCCCACCCGCGGCCTCGACATCGAATCTGCCGACTGGGTGTGGGAACAACTCTTGGCCCGGCGCGAGGAGGGCACCTCCATTGTGTTCGCGTCCGCCGACCTCGACGAACTGCTTCGCTACAGCGACCGCATCCTCGTGTTCTTCTCAGGTCGCGTAATCGGCGAGCTGGAAGCGGCCACATCCAACGTCGATGAAATCGGAATGCTCATCGGAGGCCGCACAGCCGACGTTGACATGGGGAACTCCCGATGAGCACCCGGCTCACCAACCTGCTCTTGCCAACCGCCGTCGTGTTGGGCTCGGCCACCGGCTTATTGCTGCTCGCCGGCACCAACCCGTGGGATCCCCTCCGCCTGATTGTGGAGGGGTCAATCGGGTGGCCCCCCTTCGAGGAAGGCACGTCGGCCAAGATTGGAGACACAGTGATGGTGTGGGTTCCCATCGCCCTCGCCGCTGCCGGCAAGATCGCGCATGTAGCCGCGATATTCGAGAACCCACATGCGGCCATCGGCATCAAATTCAAAGAAGACCGGATCGGCGATCATGGGCTCGGCCGCCACGAG
>CAXMOO010000012.1:0-1575 GCA_964195005.1 uncultured Gammaproteobacteria bacterium | reverse complement strand
GCGGGTGATTCTTTGTCACCCCCACCCCGCCTCCGTCTTGCGGAAGAGGCACCCCGCCCTCGAGGGCGGGGAAGAGCACAAGTACCGCCCGGGCCTATCAACCTTGGATTGAGGTTCGAGGGGAAGGAAGAGTTCCTAGACGAAGTGGGAAGCCATCATGAATCCGGAGCTGCCGCCCAGGCCCGGCCCCGGATGGGTGGAGGCCCCGATGTGAAACAGCCGCTTGACCGGCGTTTCGTGATTGCGGGCGCCGGGAAACGGCCGCCAGAGGAGGAACTGGTCGATAGTGCAGGCGCCTGAGTAGGGATCTCCTCCCACGAGATTCATGTTCAAACCTTCCAGCTCGGCGGGGGAGTAGGCCTTGCGGCCGACGATGCTCGACTCAAAGTTGGGTATCAGGGCGGCCAGGCGTCGCTCGATCCGGTCGAGGTAGGCCTCTTTCACCCCCGGGTTCCATCCACCGTCGGCGGGCACTGAAATCTCCCCGGCGGCGTCACCCTTGATGTGGGTCGGCAGCTCCTGCAGCTGGATCCAAAAGATCCAGCCCCCGTCGGGAGCCCGGGAGGGGTCGAGGGCCACCGGCTGACCGACGACGATCGTGCCCGTCTCGGGTAGCAAGCCCCGCTCGGCTTCGTTGACGGCCTTGGAAACCCCGTCGAGACCCGACGTGATGTGCACGTAGGCCACCCTGGTGAGCTCGGGATCGGGCCATTCCGGTGGAGCGCTGAGGGCATAGTGCACCTGCATGTCGGCCCGCCCGTAGCGATAGGCCCCGGCCTTGGCGGCTACGTCCGGGGGCGGATTGTCCAACAGTCGCCCGTATAGCTGAGTGGGGGTCACGTTGCAGATCACGGCTTCGGTCGCCGTATATGAGGTCCCGTCGGCGGTGACGACGCCCCCGGCCTTGCCATCTCTCACCGTGATCCTGGCGACGTCGGCATCTGCGACGAACGATCCACCGTTGTCTTCGATCACCGTTTGGAATGCTTCGATGATCCGATGGCTGCCGCCAACCACCACCGGCATGCCTGCCATCCCCACTGCCCCCATGATGACCTTCCCCATGAGACCCGAGTATGCATCGTCGGGCCCAAGCCCGGCATGCAGCACCCAGGGAGCTATCAGGCCTTGCACCAGGTCGCCCTGGAAGTCGCGCTCCACCCAGGTGCGGCAGGACTCGAGCGCTTCCCCGAAGAAGGTGAGGGTGCCGCGCAGCTTGCGTTTGCGGACCTCCCCGTAGAGAACTTTGGCAGCGGAGCGGCTGTACAACTCGTTGCCCAGGAGACCAAATGTCAGGTCGGCGTTGGCTTCGAAGAAGTCGCCGATGGTGGAGCCAAATTTGGCGCCGTCGCCCTGGTGGACCGCATCGAAGCGTCGGCCGGTCTCGGCGCCGTCGGTTGACATGATGAGGCTCCGCCCATCGTCCGTGAGGACTGCAGTGGGAAGGTCGGTGTTGGCGAATTCCAGACCCGCGGCATGGAGGTCGGGGCCGAGGGCCTCGTAGGCGGGACCGGCCACAAACAGCGGATAGGAGCTGGACAGGATGTCGTGGGTGTATCCGGGGAAGAGCTCCTC
>CAXMOO010000011.1:0-2309 GCA_964195005.1 uncultured Gammaproteobacteria bacterium | reverse complement strand
CGTACTTCTCCCTCATCTGGTCCATAGGCGACAACTGCCGCCGGAAGGGTGGTCAGGTGATGGCCCCGGTGAACAGCACGAAATGCTTCTGGGCCAGAAACTCGCGTGTGTTCACGGTGCGCCCATCGGTGGTCGTTAGCTCGATCTCCGGGAACTGTGATCCAAGCGGCACCGTGGTTGGGAAGTTCTTATAGATGCCGCGCACCCGCTTGGAAGTGATCATCTTGAGGGTCTTGAACCAGTTCAGGTATCTCCACGACCAGAATCCCGCCAGCGGTCCGGGAGGGCGTTTGAAGAATCCTTTTGGTTTGGCCATCAGACCTCCAGAGCGAAAGGGGGACCGATCCCGATATTATAGATTGTCCGGTCGGCCGGGCCGGGAGCCCGAGAAGGAGTGAAAGCGCAATGAGCGACAAGGTCCGTTTGGCTTCGGTTGGCCTCGGCTGGTGGGGCAACGTCCTGGCGGAAGCCGCTGTGGCGGGTGGCGCCGAGATTGCCGGGGGATTCGCCCGCACCGCCGAGACCCGCGAGGCGTTTGCCGCCAAGCACGGGGGCCAGGCCTATGAGAGCTTCGAGCAGCTCCTCGAGGCTTCAGACGTCGACGGGGTTCTTTTGGCTACACCGCACACCGCTCACGCCGACCAGATTGTGGCGGCAGCCACTGCCGGTAAGCACGTCTTCATTGAAAAGCCGCTCACTTTGACAGTCACCTCGGGCAAGCGAGCAATCGCAGCAGCTCAAGACGCCGGGACCGTACTGCAGGTTGGTCACAATCGGCGCCGACAACCGGCCAATCGTCGTTTGAAAGAGCTCATATCAGCAGGAGAGCTGGGCACAGTGACGATGATCGAGACACACCAGTCGATGCCCAACGCCCTCGGATTCGAACCCGGCTACTGGCGGGCTAACCGCACCGAGAGCCCTCTTGGGGGGATGACGAGCCTGGGGGTCCACATGATCGACACCATGACTTACCTGCTGGGGCCGATCGACCGTGTGTTCGCGTTTAGCAAAGGGATTCTCGATGGGCCGGCGATCGATCATGCCACTTCCATTGTCTGTGAGTTTGCATCGGGCGCCCTCGGCTATCTCGGATGCTCATTTGTCGTGCCCCGCACTAACTCAGTCGCAGTACACGGCACCGGAGGGGTTGCGATCAACGATGAGGACGGCACCAGGTTCTACCTGCAGAACGCGCCTGAGCTTGTCCGCACTGAGGAGCCCATCGAGGCGATCGACACGATTGCCGACGAACTCGGCGAGTACGTGCGGGCAATTCGCGGCGAGGCTTCGCCAGAGACGGGTGGGGCCGAGGGTCTCGAAGTGGTCGCAGTCCTGGAGGCAGCCATCGCCGCCAGCGAGTCCGGCCGGTCCGAGTCGGTCGCCGACTTCAGATAGTGTCCACATACCTGAAGAAGCCGAAGAAGACTCCGCAGGCGGTCACAGACGAGATTCAAACCACCGTCAGCACAATCATCTCCGACGTTGCTCGCCGGGGTACGGACGCCGTTCGTGAGTACTCCGAAAAGTTTGACAATTGGAGCCCGCCCACCTTCCGCGTGCCAGACGAGGACATCGCGTCGGCCGCCGAACGGGTAGATCCCGAAGTGTTAACCAATGCTCAGTTCACGATCGACCAGGTTCGCAACTTTGCTCAACTGCAACGTCAAAGCCTTCACGAGTTTGAGCTCGAGACCCTGCCCGGAGTGGTGCTCGGCCAGAAGCACATCCCGGTGCAATCGGTAGGGGCGTACTCACCAGGCGGCCTCTACCCCCTTATCGCCTCGGCAATCATGACCGTCGCCACAGCCAAAGTAGCCGGAGTGCCCCGCGTGGCGGCCGCAGCTCCGCCGCGAGATGCTGCCGGGATGCACCCACCCCAGCTGTGGGCGATGGCGACCTCAGGGGCTGACGAGATCTTCTGTGTGGGTGGAGTACAGGCCCTCGCCGGCCTCGCGTTCGGACTGGAAGACTCGGAGCCCGTCGACATGGTGGTAGGGGCAGGCAACGTCTACGTGGCCGAAGCCAAGCGGCAACTTTTTGGAACGGTCGGAATCGACCTTTTGGCGGGGCCGACCGAAATCATGGTGATTGCGGACGACACGGCCGACCCTGCCGTCGTGGCCGCTGACCTCCTCGGCCAGGCCGAGCACGGACCGACTTCTCCCGCCATCCTCATCACCACATCCGAGGACCTGGCCAGGAATACCGAGGTCGAGGTTGAGCGCTGGCTCGAGACCTGGCCCACCGCATCGGTCGCCGGGGTCGCCTGGCGCGACTACGGCACCATCATCATCTGCGAGGACGAT
>CAXMOO010000010.1:0-5867 GCA_964195005.1 uncultured Gammaproteobacteria bacterium | reverse complement strand
GCCTCCGGCTTGGTCGACGCTGGAGCGGGCTCGTCGGGCTCGCCGGCTTTCTTGTCGCGTTTCGCCATGACGAGTCCGACGATTATGCCGAGCCCCAAGACTCCCAGAAGCAGCCACAACAGCGAACGCCGATTCTCCAATATCCGGTCGCGGGCCCGCCGCGCGACCCGGGCGGTCGTGTCGGTGGCCTCGACCATACGCGCGACTTGTGTTGCGGCAGTGGCCGCCGTGGCGAGCGCACTCACGATTGCTGCGCCGGTGCCTGCTTTCGCTGCTTGCCCTTCTCGCATGCTGTTTCCTCCTCATTCAGAAGCTAGCGTTTCTCTTCATTCAGAAGCTAGCGCATCCGGCCTCTTGGCATAGAACAGTGCCCGAGCGGCGAAGTAGGCAACCGCCCCGAGTCCGAGATGACCCGAGACCCAGAGGACGTCGACAAGGAGCCCCCTGTCGGAGAGACCATGGTCGCTGTCCACCGTGATCAGAACGATGAGCACGGGGATGAGGACAACGCCGACCAGCAGGATGGTGAGCGCCACTACAAAAGCGATCCAAACATCCGCCGGTCGACGGCTTGGCTCAGACCAGGCGCGCTGCAGCCACCTATTCACCAGGTACGCCGAGCCAAGGGCAATCGTTACAAACCCCAGAACTGCGACTGGCCCCAACCGGGCGAACTCGGCCTCTCCGAGGGCCCCCAGGGCAATGATGGCGACCAGCAAGGCACTGGGTGCCAACGTGAGCAGGAGCGTCGCCAGCCCGGCTGCCGCGGAGGCGATGATGCGTCCTCTGCTCGTCTCCGTCATACCCTCACCTCGGATTGATCGTGAACTCGTCGAACACGACGCCGTTCTGGTCGATGGCCTGAACGACCATCGTGTCTCCGTTCACGTCGACCAGCATGAACTGCAGCTTCTCCTCGGCCACCGCGGTGAACTCGCTGAAGCCAACTTCGGAGACTTTCGACCCACCGCCGCTCAGCACATAGGTGACCCCGCTCTGGGGCTTCATGCGCTCGTAGAAGTGGTCGTGGCCGTAGAACACGATGTCGACGCCGTACTCGATGAACAGCGGCTCGAGAGCCTCTCGCACCCGAGGATCCGGATCGCGTTTCTTCGCCGACGAAAACAGCTGATGATGAAGGGCAGCCACTTGCCAGGTGGCGTCCGAGGCAGCCAACTCTCGTTCCAGCCAGGCCAACTGCTCTTCGGCGGTGGTGAGCCCGGCCAGCGGCAGGCTGGAGTCGATGATGAAGAAGTCGACAGGCCCGTGGGTGACCTTGTAATAGCTGTTCGCGAAGCCCAATAGGCGAAGCTTCTCACCAACCTCTTCCAGCGCCTCGGGATCCGGGTTCTCCTGGATCTCATGGTTGCCGATCGCCAGCTCGAACTCGACACCGGCATCAATCAACGGGCCCATTGGCTCCACGAAGACGTCGTCGAACCGGTCGACAATGCCGCCGTAATAGGAGATGTCACCCAGCAGCACGCTCAGTCCATAGGGCGTCTCCTGGTAGGTGCGAGCCATCTGGCGGGCTACGTCCATGGCATTCCGCCCGCCGGAGCCGTTGTCACCCAGAACGGTGAATGTGATGGTCTCGTCGGTGGTGATCCAGGCGTTGGCCCGTAGCACCTCGTCGGGGGCACGGCCGGGAAAGAAGTCCTCGGTCCAGCGCGCCCACGGATAGACCACGAACACCAGCAGAAGTACAAACGCGGTGAGCAACATGCCGGATAGGACAATCGCCGCCCGTTGCCAGCGGGTCAAGGGTGGCAATGGTTCGCTCGGTTCAGCAGCTTTGTCCGACATGCAGCTGGAGCCTAGAAGCAGGTAGATTCCAAGGTTGGCCTTCTCTGAGTGTGCCTACTCAGCCGCCGGCCAGCTTTCGCAATCAATCCGTTGCAGCTGCCACTCGTTGAGCGCTCTGTTCAACGTCAAGAGGCCTGAAACGAGTCGAGTCAATGCCGCCTCCTCATATGGCCTCAGCGACCTGCGCATGGGGTGCCACAGTCCATCATGTTCGCCGCTGACGCATAACGGGGGCCGGTCGCCTAGTGTCCTGCGTCCTTGCCATGAACGCCGAGTCCTCGGCGATATCAGCACAAACTTACGACGCAGGACACTAGATTCTGATGAAGGAGGAGGGATATGGCACTATCAGGATTTCAGGCCGGGAACTCGACCGCACTTCTGGTGAGCGCACTCGGCAATGCAGCCGAAACGGTGACCGAAGTTGCCCGCATCGCTAAGAACGCCGCAGTGATCGCCGACACGGCCAAGCGAGCCCAGGCTTCGATCTCAGAAGCTCCGCGGTGGGTGCTTGGGCTAGTTCTTGGTGCACTCGGTCTCGGGATTGTCGCGGGGTTTCTTGTCGGGAGGCGTCGCCGAAACGGCCGCTGGGAGGCAGAGCCGGCACCGCAGGTCGCCGAACCCACTCAGGCGGCTGGTTAGTTCCCCGAATCCTGAGTTTGTCGAAATCTTGGCCCGGGGGCTTGCCACTGGGATCTGTGGGACCCCGGCGGCTATCCAATCTGCAGGAGCTTGACAGCCGGGTAATCGCATAGTTTCGATTCGACTCGTCCAATGCCACGCATCTCAAATGGGGATTGCCGACGACCTCCCTTTTTAGGCTCGGCTGGAATTTCGCGACCTCGTCGGTCTACCATTCCGCCGATCAACACAGGAGGTCGACCGTGAGCACCGAGCAAGACTTACTTTCGCAGTACGGGCCCGAGACCAACCCGGCCCGCAAGTGGTATTGGGTGCTTCTGGGGGGGCTGATCTCGGTTGGACTGGGCGTCATCGT
Source organism: uncultured Gammaproteobacteria bacterium (assembly GCA_964195005.1). Taxonomy (GTDB): domain Bacteria; phylum Actinomycetota; class Acidimicrobiia; order Spongiisociales; family SHLN01; genus JAUXLW01. The sequence goes on along the minus strand of CAXMOO010000010.1, from coordinate 3,064 downwards.
GATCGCCTGGCCAAGCCGCACGCTGCTCGTCCTCGTCGTCCTGGCCGGGGTCCAGCTGCTAGCGATCGGAATTTTCCGTATGTTCTTCGCACTCGGCGAAAGCGGCGAAGGCACCTGGGTGCTCTTCCTGGTAGGCGTATTGGGAATCATCGCTGGGCTCTTCGTAATGCGCAGGCCCTCGCGCGCGATCGAGATCTTCGTGATCGTGGTGGGCCTATTTTGGATTCTCTCGGGATTGGTTGATGCCTATCAGGGGATACGCGATAAGGATCCCGACTTTGCGTTCGTCAGTGTTGCCGGCGGCGTCATCACGGCCATCGGCGGTGTGATATTACTGCTCTGGCCTGATATAACGCTCCTCGTAATTGCACTCGTCATCGGGCTCACGCTCATCGCTTCCGGGCTGGTGCAGATGGTCCTGTCACTGAGGCTTCGATCGGCTCAGACGGCTTGAGCTCGGTCGACTGAACCGCGGTTCTACGATCGCGTTGTTTCAGGCTCCGATGGGGAGACAGACGCCACACCCACTCCTCGTCGCTCGAGGAATCGTGTGAGCGGGGCCGGCATCTCGGCGGGTCGATCCCCCCAGTCGTAAACCACCGCACACCTGCTGATCACGTCGTGCAGCGCCCGCCGCTCTCGCCCAAGGATGATGCCTAGGAAACCAAGACCAAGCAACGCGAAGCTGAGCGGCATGACGAACACCCGGGCTGCGGCCCGGCCCGGCCCAATCGGCTCTCCTTGGCGGGTTACTACTCGCAGGCCGAGCAGGCCCTTGCCGACCGTGCGGCCGGTAATAGACAGGCCAACAGTCAAATAGACGAACGCCCACGCCCCGAATCCGACCCACCACCAGATGGCATCTCCGGAACTGAGATCAAACTCCACCGAGAAAAGTGCTTCCAGTACAAACCGGGTTCCGCCCAGAATCAAGCCGTAGGCGAAGACGATGACGAACCAATCGATGATGAAAGCCGCCAGCCTGGTGAATACTCCGGCGTAGTGGCCCGATACTTCCCCGACCGGGCTCGTCACGACGACGTGTCCGGCGGTCTCACCAGGGTTGGCGGGCCCGGAGGCATGGCATCCGAGTCACGTCCCAGGATCCGATTGACTGTCCGGGCGAGGAGCGTGTCGAGCGCCACCGCCTGACGGCGTCCCAGATCCAGGGCTGATCCAGCGACCTTGCTCGTGCTGGCGGCAACAAGGTCGCCGATCTCTGCTCGCTTCGCTATTTCGGCCACATCGACTCGCTCGAGGACGGCGTCCATATCCACCCGCGCCAGAACGGCGTCCAGGTCGACCTTTGCCAAGAGGGCGTCGACATCGGCCCGCTGGATGAGCGCATCGACGTTCAGTTCCTCCATGAGGCTGTTGACGTCCACCCGCTCTAGAAGGGCATTGACATCTATCCGATCGAGGAGTGAACCCACGTCTACCCGGTCCAGAACGGCGTTCACGTCGACGGCGTCGAGGACCTCATTGACATCGATGTGCTCCATCAACTCGGCCGGGTCCAATGACTGCACGACCACAGGCACGACAACCGAAATGACCCGCCCGAGCCGCTCTTCGGCAATTCTGCTTGCCTCTTGAACGTCGACTTCTTCGGCAATGGCTTCCAACGCCCCGGACGCCATTTCGGACACAATCCGACCTGCTGAACTCTCAGCGACCTTACGTACGAGCGATCGAGTAGCTTCAGCGCTTTGCTGGACCGCGGTGAGCCACGCCGACATGGCCATCTCGCCCGCAGAGCGCGCTACCGATGAGGTTTCAGAAGCCGTTTCGGCCTCGGCTCCATCAGACACTTCGACCTCGCGCACGTCGATCTCGAACACGTCGGTCGGGTCGACCGGTATTTCGGTCGTGTCGATCTCGTTCACGTCACTCGGAATTCCCAGGGCCTCGGTATCAGGCTCGTAGTCCACAGTTGCTCCTTCCACCGGCCAGCGTACCTGATGCTCGTGGATCATTGACCCGTCAATGCGCGTTGTCCGCGGCGGTCGAGAACCTTGAGTAGCTCGGCGCCACCGATAACGATCTGGGATTCGTAATACAGCCAGACCAGTATGACGAGCAGGCTGCCGACTACGCCACCGACTGAGAGCGAACCAAAACGCTCGAAGTAGAAGCCAAGTGCCCACGTCCCCGCGATTGACAAGATGGCGGTGATGCCAGAGGCCACGAGCACATGCCGCCACGAGAGCGGTTGGCGGACGAGGAGCCGAAACAACACCGCCAAGGCGAGCACGGCAAGGGTCCACGTCGATCCAGTAACAATGAGATCGTTGAGAAAACTCAGGTTTTCGAACTCACCCGGGAAGAACTCATCGACGAAGACCGCGAGAGTTTGCACAAGCAGGGTGGCGAGGAGCAGGGCGCCGGCCAGGAGGACCACTAGGAACGCAACCAGGCGGCGGCGCAGCTTTTGGCGGAATCCCCGCTCCACCGGGAAGCCCCACATGACATTGAACGCGTCCTGCAACGCAACGAATAGGACGGAGGCGGCGAAGATACCGGAAATGAGTCCCAGCGTTCCCAGACTGCTGATGGTAGATGGCGTGTCAATAGTCTCCGCGAGATCAGTGGCTGCGGTCCCGATGTCTGCAGAGAGCAGCTCTGTGAGCTGCTGCATCAAGAAGTCCCGAATCTCAGATTCTGAGAAAATGAGTCCAGCGATGGCGATGGCGGTCGTGACCAGCGGGACCGCGGCGAAGACCGCGTAGTAGGCGAGCCCGGCGCCCATTCGGATGGCTCGATCAGCCCGCCAGGATTGGTATGTCTCCATGAGGAGGTCGACCAGGGACCTGGTTGATCGCCCAAGCGGGCTTAGCCGAAGAGGGGATGAATTCGCCATCGTCCGAGACTCTACGATGTCTGAGCGTCGAATCGCTCAGAAGCAGCCGCAATGGAAGCAGTATCTATTCGCACATTGGCTCGACTCTCACCCGACCCGGACGTGAGTGCTCTGGGGGGAACGAAACCTCAGGCTCCCTACCGTATCGGTCCGCCGTACCCGGTCCCCGGCGTGGAAGGCAGCATCGGCCGCACGGCGTCATGT
>CAXMOO010000009.1:0-4363 GCA_964195005.1 uncultured Gammaproteobacteria bacterium | reverse complement strand
GAAGACGTAGGCGTCTTCGTTGGTGCTCCGGGCGCCACCGAGACCGGCGATGCTGTCCGGCCCGTGCTCGGTGACCAGGTCGCCGAGCCATTGGGCGACCAGTTCCAGGGCTGCAGTCCAGCTGGTCTCCTGAAAATTGCCGTTTTCGTCCCGCACCAGCGGGGCCGTGAGCCGCTCGGCAGAGCCAATGTGCTCAAACCCGAACCGGCCCTTGTCGCACAACCAGCCCCAGTTGGTGGCGTCGTTATCGACTCCGAGAAAACGCAGCACCTGATTCTGTGAGGCCTGCACCGAAATGCGGCATCCCACGGAGCAATGGGGACACGTCGACTCCACGGCCGTCAGATCCCAGGGCCGGGCCCGGAAGCGGTACGGCTTGGCAGTCAACGCGCCGACCGGGCAAATCTGCACCGTGTTCCCGGAGAAATATGAACGGAACGGCTCGTCCGGGAACGTGAGCACCTGGGTGCCATAGCCCCGATCTTGAAACTCGATGAGGGGGTCCCCGGAAACCTCGTCAGAGAAACGCGTGCAACGGGCACACAGGATGCACCGTTCACGATCGAGGAGCACTAATTCTGAGATCTCGATGGGCTTTTCGAAGTGACGCTTCTCTTCTACAAACCGGCTGTCTCCAGGCCCGTAGGCAATGGTTTGATCCTGAAGCGGGCATTCGCCACCGCGGTCACAGACGGGACAGTCGAGAGGATGGTTGATGAGCAAAAATTCCAGAACGCCTTCCTGGGCTTTCCTCACGGTTTCAGATCGGGTGTCCACCACCATGCCGTCGCTCACCGGCACTGTGCACGAGGTGGTGAGCATGGGTCCCCGGGGGGTCTCTATCTCCACGAGGCACATGCGGCACATGCCAACCGGCTTCAGGCGCGGGTGCCAGCAAAACCGCGGGATATAGGTGCCGTGATCCTGGGCGGCCTGAATCAGCAGCTCGTCGGCCGGAACCTCGACCCGGCGTCCATCGACGGTGATCTGCACAGGATCAGCCAACTGGTGCCTCCGCAGGGATCATGGCTTCGACTTCTCCGCGGAAGTGACCGAGGATTGATGTGATCGGTGAGACCGCCGAGGGGCCAAGCGGGCAGATTGTGGTCATCTTCGGAGGCCAGCTGAGCCCGGGCGCAATGTTGTCGGACACGTCGAGCAATAAGTCAAGGTCGACGGGGCGACCCTCCCCGCGCAGGATCCGGGCCAGCACCATCTCCAGCCAGGAGGTCCCCTCGCGGCACGGAGTACATTGCCCGCACGACTCATGGGCAAAGAAACTGACGATGCTATGAGCCGCCTCAACCACGTTCGTGGTCTCATCCATTACGACAATGGCGCCGGAGCCAAGCATCGAGCCGGCAGCTGCTACATCATCGATCGTGATCGGGATATCCAACTGCTCGGCAGTGAACCAGGGAGCGGACGCTCCGCCGGGTATGAAACATTTGACGGCCCGGTCGTCCCGGACTCCGCCTCCGAGGTCCTCGATCAACTCTCGGAACGTCATACCCATGACGATCTCGTAGTTGCCCGGCTTGCGGACGTGGCCTGACAGGCTGAAGAGCCGGGTACCCGATGACCCTTCGGGGCCGATGGCGGCGTAAGCGGCGCCCCCGTTGAGCACTATCCACGGGAGATTCGAAAGCGTCTCCACGTTGTTGACGATGGTCGGTTTGCCATACAGGCCCTCGATTGCCGGGAATGGTGGCTTGATGCGGGGCTCGCCGCGCCGGCCCTCGAGGCTATTTAGCAAGGCTGTTTCCTCGCCGCAGATGTAGGCCCCGGCACCGATGTGGAGGGTGATGTCCAGGTCGAATCCGCTTCCGAGAATATTCGAGCCGAGCAGCTTCGCCGCGTAGGCCTCGGCCAGTGCTTTCTCTACCCGGCGGGCCGGCTTGGGATATTCGCCGCGAATGTAAATGAAGGCCTGATGACAGTCGATGGCGTAGGCAGCCAGGATCGTGCCTTCGATGAGCTGATGGGGATCCCGCTCGAGCAGCTGCCGATCCTTGAACGTGCCGGGCTCCGACTCATCACCGTTGACGACCAGATACCGCGGCCGGGTGTCTGGCGGTAGGAAGCCCCACTTCACACCGCAGGGAAATCCTGCGCCACCTCTCCCCCGGAGATTTGACGCCTTGGTTTCCTCGTGAACAGCTTCCGGGGTCATGGAAGTCAAGGCCTGCTCGGCGGCCTTGTATCCGTCCGTTGCCTGGTAGCGCTCGAGGGTGTGACTGTCCTGGGGATGGGCCTCCATGCGGGTCGTCAGAATCTTCACGAGATGTTCTCCGCGCTTCCCAAATGCTCCAGAGCGGGTAGCGGGCTCGCTGCCCCCTGTGACTCGGAGGGCCCCCACTCAAAACTGCGTTGACCCCCGAACAAGGCCTGCATCTCATCGCCCCCCACGACTTCCGGAGAGGCAGTTCGGAGCCATTGCACCAACTGGCGGGCCTGGTCGGGGGAAACTCCTTCAATCAGCTCATAGTTGACCTGGACTGCCGGAGCACCCCCACAGGCTCCGATGCACTCGACGTGCTCCACGCTGAGTGTCCCATCAGTCTCGCCCGGCGGGACCCCGCTCTCGTCCTCGACGGCGTGGAGAACGTCCTTGCCGCCGAGCAGCATGCACGAGACCGACGTACAAACCGACACCAGATATTGGCCCACCTCCCGGCGCTTGTACATGGTGTAAAAGCTGGAGACGGAAGACGCCTGGGCCGAAGTGAGCCCCACCATCTCACCGACCTCGCGAATGGCCTCGTCGGTGAGATGCCCATGCTTTTTCATCGCCAGGTAGAGCAGGGGCATGACGGCAGAACGTCTTTCTGGATAAGAACCCAGGATCTCTGCAACCCGCGGAGATTCAGCCCAGCTACTCACGTAGAAACCTCCGGCACGAAAACGGGGTTCTCAAAGGCCGAGGGCTGCGCCCGAGGCGGTCCGTAGCTGTGCCCGCGGCGGCAGCAGGTCTGAGCCGGGCCCCAGTTGCAAGCAGGCCCATCACGCGGGCCCCGGCGAGGACAATGGGTATGGCCTGCCGCCTACTCATCGATCTACATCTCCCATGACCGGATCGATCGAGGCGATGATGGCGATGGTGTCGGCGATGAGTTGATCTCCCATCATCATGGGCAGGCCTTGCACGGCCGCGAAGCTCGGCGCGCGTACGTGGAGGCGCCACGGTTTGGCTTCGCCGTTGGAGACCAGATAGTGGCCGAGCTCTCCCCGGGGACTTTCGACCGCCTGGTAGTGCTCCCCCGGCGGCACCTTGAAGCCCTCTGTGAAGATCTTGAAATGGTGGATGAGCGCTTCCATCGACTCGTCGATCCGCTTGCGGGGTGGCGGCGTCACCTTGAGATCCTCGGTGCGGTAATCACCACGAGGCATGCTGTCGAGAACCTGGCGGACAATGACAAGGGATTGAACCATCTCCTCTAGCCGCACCAGGTAGCGGTCGTACACATCGCCGTTCTCGCCGACCGGAACTGTGAATTCGTACTTGTCGATGCCGCTGTAGGGCTGGGATTTCCGCAAGTCCCACGACACTCCGCTGGCTCGCAACACCGGGCCGGTGATGCCGTAGGCGAGACACTCGTCGGCCGTAATTACGCCTACACCCTGAGTACGTCCGAGGAAAATCGGATTATTGGTGAGGAGATCGTGGTAGTCCGCCATCCCTTTGGGAATGACCTCCAGAATCTCCGCCACATCCTGCTCCCAGCCGTCTGGAAGGTCGGCGGCAACACCACCGGGGCGGATGTAGTTGTGATTCATCCTCAGTCCCGTGGTTTTCTCGAAGAAATCGAGGATCAACTCGCGTTCCCGGATGCCGTAGATCATGATCGACAGCGCGCCCAGGTCCAACCCCTGAGTCGCAAGCCATGTCAGATGACTTGCGACTCGATTCAACTCAGTCATCAGGACGCGGATCACCTGGGCCCGAACCGGGATGTCAATCCCCAGCATGGCCTCAGTAGCCAATGAAAAGCACAGCTCGTTGTGGAACGGCGCCAGGTAGTCCATCCGGGTCACGTTGGTGGGTCCCTGCAGGTAGGTCAGAGTCTCCGCAGTCTTCTCCATGCCGGTATGGAGGTAGCCGATGACCGGCTTGACCCGCCGTACATTCTCCCCGTTCAACTCGAGTTGGAGCCGCAGGACCCCATGGGTGGACGGGTGCTGCGGGCCCATGTTGAGGATGGTGGTCTCGTCCTCGACTGAGTCTTCGACAAATATGCGATCGTCGTCGACGAGAGCTCCAGCCTCCTCGAGCAGGTCGGCACTCGAGGCATGCTCTCTTGGAACCATCAGCTGAGCACCCTCCGCCGTGGAAGCGGTGACCCAATCCGGCACTTCGGTCCCG
>CAXMOO010000008.1:0-3417 GCA_964195005.1 uncultured Gammaproteobacteria bacterium | reverse complement strand
GAAGGCAATCGATGAGGGGCGGCGCCCGCCAGAGGGGCACGGTCAAGCCACCGCGGGCCGCATACTCGGGATCATCGGGACCGTGTTCTTGGTCTTGGGCCTTCTCGCTGTGTTGCTTGTCTTGGCGCTGGTGATCCCGGTATCAGAGACCAGCGGCTAATTCCGCCTCCCCGCAACCCAACGCTTGTCCCGGTTATCCGATACCCGCCCATATCGGCACATATGCGCTACCTGCGAGAGTGGACGAGGGAGCGCATATTGCCGGATATGGGCGCGCGGGACGCGGACACCTGGCCGATGGGATGACTTGATACCAGCCGCCGTAGCGCCGGTAGGCCGAGCACTGCGCCCGACATGCCTGACTCGACGCCAGCCACAGGCCGAACCGCCGGACAAAACATTCTGATTCAAAAGCCGTGGTAGCGCCCTACGGACTAATCCTGATGTCTCCGTACACGACCGTATGTGAAGGTGTATCGGAAATCGAATAATTCACAGATTCTCCCTGGGGATCAATACAGAATGCCGTGGCTTTAGCGGCGTCGAGTTCATTGAACGGGGCAGCCGAGAACAAGATATCTCTCATATCAGACTTGAAGGCGTCGTCAGCGTTGTCTTCGATGATGAGCATGTTGTACTCCGAACCTTCCCACGGTTCGCCTCCGAATTGGCCTGCATGGTGGGTCTCAGGTCCTAGCGCCCACACCTTGTTGCCCTCTTGATACACGCACTCGGCCTCGAAGCCTCCAATGAGTCCTAGACCGCCGGTAAACGCATAATTGACAACACCGCCACCATTCTCAAAGATGACGAACTCCACCTGGAAGGGCCCGTCGCCTCCCGTTTGCACTGCGCCGCTTGCGATCGGCCTATCCCCCGGGGACATGGGCCCCCCCGCGGATGCCGGCATCGCAGCAAGCGACGCCAGAAGAACCATTGCAACGACCAGCCCAAGACGACGAGAAACTCGCATCATTTCCCCCTACCCTTCCCCTGGCTCCATTCCCCAACGTCAAACTACACGGAGAGTGGTCACTTGTAGATCGGCTGACCCGCCCATATCGGCACATATGCGCTACCTGCGAGAGTGGGCGAGGGAGCGCATATTGCCAGTTATGCGCTACCTGAGATCGGTCGGCGGCTCGTATTTGTAAGGAACAGAATGCCGGTCAGCGAGCACCTTGGCGGCCGCTAGGCGCCCTGGAGAGTGCAGTGAATCTGTGCGGCTACCAGTGTTGGTAGTGCTGGGTCAACAGCCGCAGGTTTCTCTTACGACCAGTTTGACGTCAAGGAGGAGCGGTGTCGGGTCGGCGGGTTCTCCTGCGATGACTTGTTGCAGTTTCTCGAAGGCAAGCTGGCCTGCTTGCCGGATGGGTAGGGAGACTGTGGTGAGAGCTGGGCGGATGATGGCTGCCATATCGATGTCGTCGTTGCCGGTGAGTGCGATGTCATCGGGGAGGCGGAGGCCGGCCGAGGTGATGGCGTGGAAGGCGCCGATAGCTAAGGCGTCGGTTGCTGCGGCTATCGCTGTCGGTGGGTTTGGCATCTGGAGCAGGCGATCCGCTCCTGCGGTCCCGGAGGCGATGTCGTAGTGGGGCACGGTGACCGTTAGGTCGGGATCCGGCTCCAGTCCCGCCTCTCGTAGGGCCCGTAGGTGTCCTTCATGTTTCGGGCGAACATTGTGTCGGCCCACGGGAGGAGTGACATACCCGATCCTGGTGTGACCGTGCCCGATCAGGTGGCTGCTGGCCAGGAACTGTGAGCCCTCCAGGTTGAACTCGATGGCCGGTGGGGGAGCACCGACTGAGTCAACAAACACTATTGGTGGTTTCCCTGGCGGTGTCAGATCGAGCGAGGCGACGACGATGCCGTCAACCTGCTTCGCGGCAAGTCGATCCACGTGGTTGGCCGCAGTCCGCGGATCATCGCGTGCGTTGCTGAGGAACAGCATGGCGGGTTGCCGGGCGGCGGCTGCCTCGAGTCCATCGAGCAGAGGTGCGTAAAACGGGATGAAGGCCGGGATGATCACCCCGATCGCGAAACTGGGAGCGTCCGGATAGGAACGAACCGCCCTTTCTGGGTCGTAGAGGAGCACACGGGCCCGCCGGCCCCGGGTCACCGACACGAGGCCATCGGCAGCGAGCTGCTGATACGCAACGCGCACCGTGTGAAAGTTGATCCCGAGCTGTTCGGCGAGTTTGCGCGCCGGAGGGAGTTCGTCACCCTCGGACAACCCGCCGCTGGCGATAAGCCAGGTCAGCTGTTGGGCCACCTGAGCGGCTAGGGGCAGCGGTGCCTTGGGATCTACCCGGATCTGACGGAAAGTTGACACGCGGTCCATCTTACTCTATATATATAGATCACTATATCTTTAACGTGCTGACAGGCCCCGCAATGGTCGACTGCCATGAGCCGAGTCGCACTTCGGTGGGGTGCGGTGCATTGGGGACGAACGTGAACGGGCAGACAGACCAGATTCGGCGTGAAGCTGAGGGAGGTAGACGTATCACCATGGGAAACCACGGCCGGAGGGGTTGGTGGCAACAGTTGAGGACCGTTTCGACGAAAGGGGAGGGAGCCATGCAACGACCCTTGATCCCGCTGCTATCGGCGGCGGTGTTATCGGCGGCGGTGTTGTCAGCGGCGTTAGCGGCACCCGCAAGCGCAGCCGACGACCATGGCAAGACGTTCGCCGAAGGTACCTTTCACTCTGGCGGGGCCGGCGGATTTATTGTGGCCGCCGGCACAGGGGCACAAGCCACGCCGATCCAGATACCCGCGGCGGATCACCAGGACGGCGTCCGGATCTTCGGGTACGCGGGAGGACCGAGCCAGGACCAGGTGTTTTGCGGCGACGTGTGGAACGTCATCGTGACCGCGGCGTTCAGTGCCCCTGAGGACAAGTGGCTGTTCGATGGGTTGTTTACGAGCCACTATCTCGATGGCGATCAGGTCGGTGCGACCAGCGAGACTGCGGTCAAAGCCAATCACGGTTTCCTGGATTCCCGCGCGTGGGTTCAGATCTTTGGCACATTCCTGGCTCCAGGAACCCTCGACGACGGGACTCACACCGTCAAGCAGGTCCTCGAGCATGAACAGTTCGGTGTCTTCTGGGCACCACCGCCGCTTGTCTTTGAGGTCAACGACTCGGCCTGCTAGCACACGAAAGCCCGAGACCGTCCCACCCGGGGCAGAACACCGTACGCATCGATCACTTCTCCTGTAACGAAGCCACACGCCGAGCGACACAACGAAACGAAGCGAACCCTACCCCGACCGCCCATATCGGCACATGTGCGCTATCTGCTGGACCCATCGCTGGCGGTCGGCGACTGGTGGGCTACAGGAGGACGAGTTGGTGGGGGGTAGGCGGATCGACAAGGAGTTCGGGTGCCACTGTCTCGAGGATCGCGACTC
>CAXMOO010000007.1:0-26613 GCA_964195005.1 uncultured Gammaproteobacteria bacterium | reverse complement strand
TGCCCGTCACCAATGCGGCTGCCATCAGCTGCCTGGCGAAAGTGGTTTTTCCTGTGTCGGCCGCACCGAGCAGCATGATCACCCCCCGCCGCCTGGTCAGGTCTTCGATCAACGGTGCATGTGTGTCGTCCATCGATCCTCTTGTTGGAGTCGAGTGCGTACCATAACCTGTGGCTATGGACCGGATACGAGTGGACCTTCCCAAAGAATGGCTCTCTGTGGCTGATATTTGCGACTACATGGACGTATCCAGCTTTGTTGTCACCCGCATGCTGAGGTTCGGAGAGATCAAAGGAGTGAAGTTCGGACGTGAATGGCGGGTGGCCCGAGCCGACTTCGAGGAGTTCCTCAATCGTCAGCGGGACGGTGACAGGTCGCGGACATGACTACCGCTGCTCCAGTCGATGACATTGTCGATGACCCGTCCGACCTCGAATCCCGAGAGTGGCGAGTGATCGTTTGGGATGACCCGGTCAACCTCATGTCCTATGTCGTCTATGTGTTTCGTCGTTTGTTCGGCTTCAATGAGGCTGAGGCCACCCGCAAGATGCTCATGGTGCACAACGAGGGAAAGTGTGCGGTCGTTAACGGTCCGCGAGAGAAAGTTGAGCTCGACTGCCACCGGCTTCACCACTACGGCCTCTGGGCAACGATCGAGCAGTCGTGAGGCGGCCCTTTAAGTCACAGCCGGATGGTGTGTCGGTTCGGCTCTCAACAGACGAGCTGGCGTTCTTGTCCGGACTGCCGGGATTGCTGGCGCATGTCGATCAGGACCCGGCCGACCCTGCGTACGCCCGGTTGCATGTGGCGGCATATCCTGACGACCCGTCAGCACAGGCCGACCTCGAGGCGATCACCGGTCCCGATCTCGCAGTCGAACGTCAGTCGGATCGAGGCGGTTTCCTGGCGTCTTTGGAGCGTCTCGATTCTGATGGCGGATTACTAACGCCGGATGAAGCGGAGAGCTGGCTCACCGTGCTCGGTGATACCCGCCTTGCTCTCGCCGCCCGAATGGGGATTACCGAGCCGGGCTGGGAAGACGCCGGCGAACCCGCGGATCCGTGGCAGGCCGCCCTCGGGTTCTTGGCCTATCTGCAGGCCGAGCTGGTGGAAGAGCTGATGGATCGCTTGTGACGCCGCTGGCCGCGATCGTGCTGGCAGCCGGCCCTTCGGAGGTCCTCGGCGAGCCGGTGCAACTGATCGATTGGAATGACCAACCACTCCTGGAGTTCATCGTTGGCGAGTTGGCGAGCTGGGACGTCGATCCCTTAGTCGTGGTCCTCGGCTGGAAGGCAGATGAGATCCTCGGTGCGACGAATCTCGGTCCTGCCGTAGTGGTTGTGAACTACGGCTGGGAGGCGGGTCTCGGCTCGTCGGTGACCATCGGTCTCGATCACCTGGCCAGAGAGCGGGTCTCGGTGCCATCCCTGCTCGTGCTCGGCAACCAGCCCGGAATCAGCAGGGACCACGTGGCAGCCCTGACGGCAGGCCACGCCGGCGATATCACCTTGCCCATCTATCGCTACGAGCCGGGATATCCGATCATCGTGGACCGCATCCGGTGGGATGACGTGATGAGCCGTCGGCTTCCTCCGCTGGAGATAGCGGCGGCACACCCGCAATGGGTCACCGAAATTCGCTTCGACAAAGCGGCCCCACCGCGCATCAAAATGACGTCAGATGTTGTCCGAGCCCGCGACCGATTTGGCGCGGCATGAACTCACATTGCTAAATTGCACATGGGCGAGGATCAGACTGCGAGAAAGGATTTCGGGTGGGTTCGATTGACACCATCGATGGCTTGAGCCGAACGGAGGCCCGCACCCTGCGGAGAGCCGGCGTTCGCACGACCGAGAAGCTTCTCAAGCGAGCCGGGACCCGCGGCGGGAGGCGCGAGATCGCCTCTGTCACCGGGGTCCCGGAGCGGCGGATTTTGGAATGGGTGAATCGAGCGGACTTGATGCGGGTCAAGGGGGTAGGAGAGGAATACTCCGATCTCCTGGAAGCTGCCGGGGTTGATACCTGCAAGGAGCTCCGCAACCGCAACCCGCAGTCCCTGCTCATGAAGTTGACTCAGGTCAACTCCAGGAAGCGGCTCGTGCGCCGGCTTCCCACTGAGGTCATGGTCAAACGCTGGGTTGATCATGCCGGAGATCTCCCACCCGCCGTCAGCCACTAGAAGCAGAAACGCCCCTCGGTGGGGCGCTTCTGTGTCCATTCGATCATGGCCGATCGTGCAATGGCTCGGGCGCCAAGAACGTGCTGCCAGCTCGGCCTGAGGCGACGGACCGGCTCGCCCCGAGGGCTTTCCCTTCAAGGAGCCTGGCTTCTATTCCTGGTCTGCTAACTGGTTGACGTCGGCGTCTTCTTGGCTACCGGTTTCGTAGCGGCGGGTTTCCTGGCGGCTGGTTTCTTAACCGCTGGCTTCTTCGTGGCCGGTTTCCTGGCGGCTGGTTTTTTGGCTGCCGGCTTATCAGGCCGGAAGCTGTCCCGCCAGCTACCGAGCACCGACTCGAGCTGATCGCGCAACCGCTCGACCTGGTCCTGAATCTGCTCGAGATCGACCCGTTCGCTCAACTCCTCAACGACCTTCTTATCGCTGAGGCGCTTGGTGATCCGCTCGCCTTCCTTGATCCACTCTTGAATTTCGCGGCGGGAGATGTCTCCCAGATCCGAGGTGAGCCCTGCCAGTCGCTTGGCAGCCCACACTGGGGCGCCGATTAAAGCGTAGGCCGCCTTGCGCCCGTCGGTTGTAGTGGCCATTTTGGTCCTCCTAATCGTCTTGTTCGTGATCGATGAAACTTCGGTAAACCTCGAGCAGTGCCTGGCGCTGGTGGGCGGTTAGTCCCGTGTCAGCGTCGATGGCCTCGACGACCGATGGTGTGCCATTCGGTGATGAGTCCAGAAGTCCTGCCCGGACGTAAATCGTCTCGGCCGATATCGAAAGTCCCTTGGCGATCCCTTTGAGAATCTCCGCAGATGGCTTCCTCAGGCCCCGCTCAATCTGGCTGAGATACGGGTTCGATACACCCGCTTGTTCGGCCAGTTTGCGGAGCGAGATGGCACTCCGCTGACGCTGTGCACGTATGAACGCACCGAGTTCCGTGACCTGTTCCTTCATTCATTAGCAAGTGTAGTGACTTTTGCTTGCAATTGTTAGCGGTGGCGGTTCTCATTGAGCCGCGTCCTCGGCTGCCACATAGCTCCAGCCGGCTCCCTGCCCGACCCAGACTCTGCCCGTGCTGTCGGTCCAGGTGTCGTCGCCGGTTCGTTGAGCGTCGGTGCGGAAGTCGAGCACAGATAGCGGCTCACCATCGACCCCGCGGCGGATCTCGAGGTAGTAGATCCGTCCGATGAAGGCATTGTCGCTGCCAATCCGATCGGTGCCGACGAAGACCGGGCCGGCGGCATCATGTCGTGCCAACGGATCGAAGAGCAAGTCCTGTCCCCACTGCTGCCACAATTCCCCATCATCAGAGATCCAGAACTTCTCAACCCCCGCCTCGGTGTCGATGGTCACCCGGACCCACTCAGGCACACCGTCTAGGAAGAAACCGGGCAGCTGGATGGCATCTCCCAACGGCTCCACTCCATCGGCCGAAAAATTGGCCCGGAACGAGATGAAGGTGTCGATGCCGAACCTCCATGACCGGTCGTTGTTGAGCTGGTCGAACTGGCCGACGAACATCTGCCAGGCCGCCGGCGTCCAGTCGGCAGGGGCCACCAGGACTCTGACGTCGAGAGCCGAGCCGTCAACGAAGTCGGGGGTGGCGAAGAACGACTCTGGATCACCCGTGAACTCGAGGTATCCCACAGCGGGCTCCGGCCGTGGGATGACCGCGCAGCTGCTACTGCTGAAGGCGGTGGGTGCGGTTGCCAAAGCAGTGCGGTAGCAGACTCTGGACAAGGGGCCGAGGCCGGAGCGGACGATGCTGTCGTCTGCGCTTCCTTCGTGAACCGCGACCCAGTCGCCGTCGGTCCGCTCCCACACCACCACTCCTGTCTCGGTCAGGAGTACTCGCCAGCTGACAGCAACGGCCGTGGGGTCGGCCCGGCTGAGAGCGACCCGGGGGGTAGGCGGGATGGGAGTCTGCGACGAGCGGACATCCCCGGCTGTATGGAAGATTGTCAGCGACGGATCTGAGCCGTAGTCGGCAGTTCCCAGCTCGAGTCTTCGCGCGCCCCGGTCGGCCCAGCTTACGTCGTCGAACGTCCAGGTGATTGCCGGCACTCTGGCAGACGGTTCTATGACCAACCCGGCTGAGGCGGCATCCAGCGTGAACTCGAGGTGGTGTATCAGGGATTCTCCGGGGGGGATTTCTATCCAGACTGCCCGCACCTGGGTGGGGCCGTCCGGCCCACTCGCAACCAGGGAATCGACGTCGCGAAACTCAACGTTCTCTGCCGAACCGGGAACGTTCACCGCCAGCATTCCCACATAGGTCCCCCGGTCGAGACCGAGCACTTGCGACGGTCCGAGGACGTAGTCGGGGAGCCCGGGCCCGGTGCGGTTTGCCAGCGTGATCTCCATTTCAACTTCGATGGTGTCCCCGACCCGTCTTGACGTTGCCAGCGACGAGACGTCGAGGAAGGTGTCGAGCTTGTTCGCACCGCGATTCAGCACCGAAACCATGACCGACTCGGGCTCCAGGCCGCCGTCGGCTCCGAGGGCTTCCCAGGCCATCTGATGCGATGGATCACTCGACCATGCCATCAGGTGACGGCCGGCTATGGCATCGGCCAGGCCGGATGCCAGAGTGAACAGGTCCACGTCGGGGCTCGACACTGCTGCGAAAGCCCCCGACGCGATGGCCCGCAGCCGGTCGCGTCGTATCTCGGCGTCTTCTTCCCAGTACTGGTCGAACGCGATCAAGCTCAGAATGTTTGCTGCCGAGATCTCGGTGCCGTTGACCTCCAGCGGTCCCGAAGCCTGCAGCATGGACTCGAGGGCGATGGGGTCGATGACGAGCACACCGTCCACCTCATCCGCCATTTCTGCCTCCCACATGGCTGCTGCCAATTCGGCGCTGGCCGGCAGGCGG
This sequence comes from uncultured Gammaproteobacteria bacterium, assembly GCA_964195005.1. Taxonomy (GTDB): domain Bacteria; phylum Actinomycetota; class Acidimicrobiia; order Spongiisociales; family SHLN01; genus JAUXLW01. Next base: position 21,571 of record CAXMOO010000007.1, on the reverse strand, counting down.
GGTGATGCCGCCAGATTCCGCCACTCCCGGCCCGGTTGCATCCAACCCCAGTTGGCTTCCAGGTCGGGATCGGTGATTTCGACGGCGTCTTCCAGTAGTAAGGTGCCGGTCGGCTGAAAGTCGCCCACCGTCACCGTTCCGTCTTCGACGTCGACGATTCCAGCCATCAAGAACATTCCGGTGCCGGCTCGCATTTCAGCGGTATTGGCCGAAACTAAGAGGTAATGGCTGGGGCCTTCGAGAAAATCGGCCAGACCCCGGGTGGCGACCTCCGCTCTAGTGAGCGCGTCCAGGAGGTCGTCGAGCTCGGCCTGGAAGTCGGTGCGGGCGGTGCGTAGCCGGGGGAGGAGGCCTGCCGCCGGCCCCAGCTCGAGCGTGCTCAACACCGAGACGGCATTGGCGCTGGTTGTTGAGCTGCGCCTGGCGGCTTCGGCTCTTCCGATAGATCCATCCTCGGCCTGGCGCTTGATGGTCAAAAGCTCTTCCGCGCCATCCTCCAGAGCCTTCATCGTCGCTGTTGCCGATGAGCTGAGAGCGTCGGCGGAGCGTATTTGAGTGCCGGCGAAGGGCACGAGGCGCAGAGGCGTGACCCAGGGAGCTCGCAGGTGGGTCTGGGCTGTCTGGAAGTCCGATGCCGCGTCGCCGAGCACGGTTTGGACGTAGCCGGATTCCAGGTCGTCGAATGCGAAGTCCGCCCGCACGTCTTCCAGCTTGCTCAGGCCCGCTCTGGCGTCCTGATTCGCGTTTACCAGCGACCAGGCAACCAGGGCCGCCCAGATCGCGGCGATAGGCACAATCGCCAATACCCACCGGGCTCGCCGGCGTCGGCGCCTCAGTCGCGTCGAAGCGAGTGCAGAATCAGTGGTTGGTTCGGTTGAAATAGTCACAAACGCATGGGTGGATGACCCCCTCGTTCAGTGTAAGTGCTATCCGCTTTCTCGCCTTCGAGGTGCAGACAGTGATGGGTCCCTGCCAGAATCCCCACCATGATCATTGTGATGGTTGCCAACGCCACATCTGAGCAAGTGAAGGCTGTAGTCGATCGGCTCCGGGAGATCGGCGCTGAGGCTCATATCTCCGAAGGTCGCCTGCGGACTGTGATCGGAGCCATCGGTGATCGCGGCGTCATTCAGCAGCTGCCGTGGGAGGCGATGGAGGGAGTTGCCAGAGCGGTCCCGGTTCTCAAAGAGTTCAAGTTCGTTTCGCGAGAGTTTCAGGTCGAGGATTCGGTGGTCGACGTGGGGGGCATTCTGGTCGGGGCGGGGAATTTTGCCGTCATGGCCGGCCCATGTGCCGTTGAGAGCCGAGAGCAGCTAATGACCACGGCCGAGTCCGTTCGCAAGGCCGGGGCCGTGATCCTCCGCGGTGACGCTTTCAAGCCTCGCACTTCGCCCTACTCCTTCCAGGGGCTGGGGGAGGAAGGCCTGCAATATCTGCAAGAGGCTCGGGAGACGTTTGGAATGCCCTTTATCGCCGAAGTGCTCGATCCGCGCGACGTCGAGCTGGTGGCAGAGCATGCCGATTTGATCCGGGTGGGCACGCGCAACATGGCCAATTTCACCCTCCTGCGTGAGCTGGGTCGGCAGCCCAAGCCCGTGATGCTCAAGCGCGGGTTCACTGCCACGGTCGACGAGTGGCTCAACGCCGCCGAGTACATCTACAAAGAGGGCAACCACGAAATCATCATGTGCGAGCGGGGGATCCGTACCTTCGAGCCTTCTACCCGCAACACGCTCGACATTTCGGCAGTTGCTGTGGTCAAGGAATTGTCACATTTGCCGGTGATCGTGGATCCGTCCCATTCAGGAGGACATCGCTACCTGGTGGCGCCGCTCGCCAGGGCGGCAATGGCGGTGGGGGCAGACGGAGTCTTGATCGACGTTCATCGGGCGCCCGAAACAGCCAGGGTGGACGGCAACCAGGCATTGCTCCCCGACGATTTCAGCCGGCTGATGGACGACCTGCGCCGGTTGGCCCAGGCCATGGGCGTCACCCTCTGACGAAGAGCTGCATTTCATGAAACAAGCGGGCGTGCTCGGAACCGGCCTCATCGGCACTTCGATCGCCCTCGGCCTCAAACAAGCCGGCTGGGCGGTTAACGGTTGGGACCCGTCGCCGACGACAGTCGGCGCTCTCGATGCTCTGGATGCCTTTTCTATGGTGGCCGCAACGGCCGATGGGGCCATCGCCGGGGCCGACCTGGTGGTAGTGGCCGGGCCTCCGGCCAGTGTCCCCGGCGTGCTCGCCGGCCTTGCCACCGGGGCACTGGTAACGGACGTGGCCGGTGTCAAAGCCGGGATCCCCCGCGCCGCCGCGCACCTGGCGCATTACGTCAGCGGCCACCCGATGGCGGGCCGGGAGACATCTGGCCCGGGAGCGGCCTCAGCGTCGCTCTTTCGGGGCGCGGCGTGGGTGTTAATCACCGACGGCGCTTCCGAAACGGACCTGGGGCGCATGGAGGAAGTGGTCGCTCTGTTGGGGGCCAACCCGGTGCGAATGGGAGCCGAGGAGCACGACGACGCCGTTGCTGTGATCAGCCACCTTCCCCAGGTGCTGGCCGCGGCTCTGATTCGTGAGGCCATGGACCATCCGGCGGGCCTCCAACTCGCTTCGGGCTCGTTTCGAGACCTGACCCGTGTAGCGGCATCCGACCCCCGGTTGTGGGCCAACCTTCTCGTCCGCAATGCGGCGCCGGTTGGCCAGGTCATCGCGTCTTATCGACGCCGGCTCGACGCCTGGGCGGCTGCAGTGGAGGCCGGGGACGAGGAACAACTTGCCGAAGCACTGGGCGAGGCCGGTCGGGCTCGCCGGGAACTGGCGCCTCCCGTTGTGGCGGTGGAGGTGGCCCTCGCCGATCGCCCCGGCGAGCTAGCCCGGGTAGGCCGGGCGTTGGAAAGCAGCCAAATCGACGTCCGCGACCTGCAGCTGCGCCATTCACCGCACGGCGGCGGCGGCATCCTCACGCTTTCGGTCCGTCCCGGTGAGGCCGGTGCCTTACAGGGCGCCCTCGAGGCGGAAGGGTTGCTCCTGGCTTAGCGCTCTGCCATACAAGTAATCGCTGCCGCGCTATTTCCACGACAGACCAATCAATCGGGAACCCTCGCCGCTCTCCGCGACGTCTCAGCCGAAACAAGAGAGAGACGCCGGGGTAGACACCATGAAGAAGACGCTATTCGTAGCCATCGCCTTGCTGGCTACTGCCTGTTCGCCCGTTGTGGGGGCAGGGAGCTCTACCGGCCTCGTCGCCGGGCTTTTCCGCTTTGACGCCTGTGAAGAGTTCCTGAGCCACGTCAAAGCCCAGGCTCTGGAGATAGTCACCGAATACGGCCTCGGCTACGGCTACGGATATGGCGGAGTGCCGGTGCTCGAGGGCGACGTTTTGTTCGCCAATGACGCCGCCGGGCCCGTTCCCCCTGCAAGTGAGGGGACGTTCCGGGTCCAGGGAGTCGATTACTCGGGCACCAACCTGCAAGAGGCCGGTGTCGATGAGCCGGACATAGTCAAAACCGATGGTGAGCGAATTTACGCCGTCGCCCAGGGCAAGCTATTCGTCCTTGAAATCGTCGATGGTGCCCCGGTGATTGCCGACTCGCTCGTCCTCCCAACCGGGTGGGGCGAGCTTCTCCTCGCAGGCGATCGGCTGCTGGTTCTTTCCAACCAATACGGTGGCTATCTGCCCGGCGGCGGGATCCGCGCATCGGAAGCCGACTACTACTACGGAGGAAGCCCTGTCTCGGTGCTCACTGAGATCGACGTCAGCGACGCTTCGGCGATTGAGGTCCTGCGCACGCTCTATCTCGACGGCGCCTATCTGAGTGCCCGCATGACGGGTGATGTTGCCAGGGTGGTGGTTCGCAGTCGGCCGACCGGCTTTGTCTGGGAGTACCCGGAGGGTGGCGGTCTGCGGTCGATCATCAAGGCTCGCGAGGCCAACCGCGAGATCATCCGCAACTCCACCATCGAGAATTGGATGCCTTACTACATCCTCGAGCACGCCGACGGGTCCACGGAAGACGGCCTGCTGATCGACTGCGCGGATGCGTACCGGCCCGAGGAGTTCTCGGGATTAGGCATGCTCACCGTGGTCACAATCGATCTGTCGGAGGGCCTGGTTCCCGGCGGGATCGGGATCCTGGCTGAAGGCGACACTGTCTATGCCTCCATCGACAGCCTCTATGTGGCAAGCCAGAAGTGGATTGATTGGGAGACCGACACCCCGGACTCCACGGCCGGCATCGTTACCGCGCTGCACAAATTCGATATCTCAGATGCCGACCAGACCCGGTATCTGGCCAGCGGCGAAGTGGGCGGTTTTCTTCTCAACCAGTTTTCGCTGAGCGAGCATGAAGGATACCTGCGGGTGGCCACGACATCTCAGCCATCCTGGCGGGGCAGCGAAGACTCGGAGAGCTTTGTGTCGATCCTGGCCGAAAACGACGGTGTGCTCGAAGTCGTCGGCTCCGTGGGCGGGCTCGGGAAGGGTGAGCGTATCTTTTCAGTGCGGTTCATTGGCGAAGTCGGCTATGTAGTTACGTTCCGTCAGACCGACCCGCTCTACACCCTCAATCTGACCGACCCGACCAACCCGATCGTGGAAGGGGAGCTCAAGATCTTCGGGTACTCGGCCTATCTCCATCCGCTGGGTGACGGCCTCATCCTGGGAGTGGGGCAGGATGCCACCGAGGAGGGGCGCACGCTGGGAGCCCAGTTGTCTGTCTTTGATGTGACCGACCCCGGCAATCCCCGGCGGGTGCATCAATACACGATGCCGGGCGCATCGAGCAACGTCGAATTCGATCATCGAGCCTTCCTCTACTGGTCTCCGACTGCGACCGCGGTTCTGCCCATTCAGCGCTGGGGTTGGGACGAGCAGGCCGGGAAGGATGACTCCTTCACCGGCGCCATTGGGCTCGAGATCGATCGAGACCGCGGCATTCGGGAGCTGGGGACCATCTCCCACGGGACCGATTGGTACGGCCACATCCAGCGGACGCTGGTGGTGGATGGCGTGGTGTTTTCGGTGTCGGAAATGGGTGTTGGCGCCAACGACCTGGCAACATTCGACCAGCTCTCCTTCGTGTCCTTCTAGCAGGGTCGCCAATGCCGCCGGCCGACCGGGGGTCCCGGCTTAACCTGAGGGCATGTTCGTACGGATAGCCGGGGCCCAGATAAACCAGGTGGTCGGTGACCTGGCCGGCAATCGTGACCGCATACTGCAGGCGATGGCATGGGCGGCAGAGGAGGGGGCCGACATTCTCGCTCTGCCCGAGCTAGCCGTGACCGGATATCCTCCGGAAGACCTGCTGTTGCGTGACGACTTCATCAGCGCCAACCTGGATGTCTTGCACGATTTAGCCGCGGCCTCCGGTCCGATGCTGACGGTGCTGGGATTTGTCGATAAAACCGATCCGGTGGCCAGCGCAACGCTGGAGGACTCGGTTAACCGGTCGGCAGCCAACGCGGCGGCGTTGCTCTACGACGGGGAGGTGAGAGGCGTGTACCACAAGGTGCATCTCCCCAACTTCGGGGTTTTCGACGAAGAGCGCTATTTCGTCCCGGGTCGCGACCCGAACCCGGTCTGGAGTCTGGGCGAGGCATCGCTCGGTATTTCAGTATGCGAGGACATCTGGGTGGAAGATGGGCCTCCCCTTCTTCAGGCGAAGACGGGTGCCCAGGTCCTGATCAACATCAACGCCTCGCCCTACCACTTTGACAAGGATCGAGAGCGAATAGAGCTGCTTCAGCATCAGGCAGCGACAGCCGGAGTTCCGCTCATTTATGTGAATCTGGTCGGGGGCCAGGATGAGTTGGTCTTTGACGGCGCCAGCATGATCCTCGACGCCGACGGCCGCATTGTCTATCAGGCAAGGCAATTCGAGGAAGACAGGTTTTGGGCGGATGTGGAGATGGGCTTCACCGGCCTAACCGGCCTGCCGGGGGTGCCGGAGCATCAGCTCCGCACGGAAAGAGCGGCCCCTCCTCCTGAGTCGGATCCGCGGCTCTCCGAAGATGCTGAGATTTATGCAGCGCTGGAGCTCGGTCTGCGCGATTACGTTCGCAAGAACGAGTTTCCCGGGGTAGTGCTCGGTCTTTCCGGCGGAATCGACTCGGCTCTAACCGCGACGATCGCCGTCGACGCGTTGGGCCCGGATCGAGTGTGGGGAGTCTCGATGCCGTCTCGTTACAGCTCCTCAGGTTCGGTGGACGATTCTGCTGAGCTGGCTGGGCGGCTCGGGTTCCGCTTCGATGTGATCCCCATCGACGATGTTTTCGCATCCTATCTCACTGCCCTCGCGTCGCCATTCGAGGGGACCGTGCCGGGAGTGGCCGAGGAGAACCTCCAGGCTCGTGTCAGAGGGGCAGTGCTGATGGCGCTCAGCAACAAGTTTGGCCCCATGGTGCTGACCACGGGCAACAAGTCAGAGCTGGCAGTGGGATACGCCACCCTCTACGGCGACATGGTGGGTGGGTTTGCAGTGCTCAAGGATGTCTTCAAAACCAGGGTTTACAGCCTTGCCCGGTGGCGCAATCGTGAAGAGGAGTTGATTCCGCAGGTAATCATCGAGAAGCCCCCCTCGGCCGAGTTGCGGCCGGATCAGCTCGACTCCGATGCCCTGCCTGAGTACGACGCCCTCGACGCAGTGCTCGAGCTGTATGTCGGGGGTGACGAGTCGGTCGATTCCATCGTTTCACAAGGCCACGATCCTGACGTGGTCTACCGGGTGACCCGGCTGGTGGACCGCAACGAGTACAAGCGCCGCCAATCTCCTCCCGGCGTGAAAATCTCGACTAAAGCATTTGGTAAGGACCGCCGCCTCCCGATCACCAACTGGTACCGGCCAAAGTAGGCGCCCGGACTACTAGCTTCCTGGACATGACTACCAGGACATTCCCATGGACGGGCGATTCCGAGGCCGACGCTTTGTTGGCTGAGAACTCGCTGGCGCTCATGCTGGGCATGCTGCTCGACCAGCAGGTGAAGATGGAGTGGGCCTTTCGGGCCCCTTATCTCCTCGAACAGCGTCTAGGTCAACAGCTCGATGCCGGCATGATCGCCCGGATGGATCCGGAGCGGTTCGTTGCTCTCTTCTCCGACAAACCCGCCCTGCACCGATTCCCCGGGTCGATGGGAAAGCGGGCACATGCCTTGTGTGAGGCCATCGTTGATTCTTATGACGGGAAGCCAGAGCGGATCTGGCAGGAAGCTGAATCGGGGGAGGCGCTTTACAAACGCCTCCGCGACCTACCGGGGTTCGGAGAAGCCAAGGCGCGTATCTTCGTAGGCATCGTCGGTAAGCGCCTTGGGGAAGGCCCGCCGGGATGGGAGCAGGTGGCCGCCGACTGGGCCTCTATCGCCGACGTGGATACCTTCGACCGCATCGAGGAGATCCGGGAAGCCAAGCGGGCCATGAAGGCCAAGAAAAGGAAGTAGGCCCCGAAGAGGGTGGTCCAAGTTGGGCGGGACCCCCACTATTCTCAAACGTATGAGAGTTCTCATCGACGGCGTTCCCGTTGAGCCTTCAGAAGCAACTATCTCTGTTTTCGACCTGGGCCTGCAACGAGGTGACGGGGTTTTTGAGGTTGCCAGAGCCTACGGCGGGAGGCTTTTTGACGTCGAAGGTCATCTTGCGCGCCTGCGCCGGAGCGCCGTCCAGAGTCGGCTCGAGACTCCTCCTCTCGAGGCGATCGCCGAGTGGATGCAAGCCGTGGCCGCTGATGGCGGGGATTGTTTCGTGCGCTGCGTCGTCACCCGGGGCGGGATATTGGACGATATCGAAGCCCCGGCCCGCTGCATCGTGGCCTGGGAGCCACTGCCTGAATACGGAGCCCACCTCCGCCTTCTTCCGATACCGGCTCCATGGCACAGCGGGGGTGAGCCCTGGGATTTGATGGGGGCAAAGACAATCTCCTACGCCCCCAACATGTCCACGCACCGACACGCAGCCGAAGCCGGCTTTGATGATGCCCTTCTCGTGTCGCGGGACGGGTTTGTTCTCGAAGGGCCCACTTTCACGGTGGGGTGGTTTGCCGGAGAGGTGTTCGAGACTCCCAGCCTCGACCTTGGCATCCTGGCGTCGATCACGCGGGCTGAGGCACTCAAAGCCGCCGCCGACATAGGAGTCGCGACCGATGAAGGGCGCTTCCCCATTGACCGGATCCTCGCGGCCGATGAGGCGGTGGCGATGTCCACCCTCAAGGAGATACTGCCCATCACTGCGATAGGAGACGTTTCGTTGGCCTCCGGGCCGTTGTCGGCCAGGCTGGCCGCCGCATTCTCAGCCAGGGTCGAGGCCGCGTTGCAGTGATGGATCGTCGTTGAGCACCGGCTCGGTGCTCGCTCTCCTCAGCGAAATCGATGAGCTGTACGAGTCGGTGACTCTCGAGCCCGGATCCTGGGATGATGCCGCCTTTGCCGAATGGGTGGAAGCCAGGGCGGACGGCGTTGCCGGCCTCGACCGGGAGGCCGTCAAGATAATTCACAGAGCCGTCCGTCGCTCCCAGCGTCTGCAGCGCTACTGGCTTTCCAGGCCGAAGGGGCCCCGGGATTGGCGTGCGCGGGTTGATGAAGCGCTCGGTTCAGCAGGTTGGCGCCCCGGCCTCGACCTGGCCGAGTGGGGAATGCGCGCTTATCCCGACCCCGAGCTGTTCGATGAGCTGGGGCGCCGTTTCCGAGCCACCAACTTTCGTCCATTGGGTGTCACCTACCAGGAATGGCTCGCGGCAGAGGACTAGTCCTTTTGGCATCGCCCGCGATGCTTCCTTAGGAATTTCGACAGTGGCCGATTGTGAGATTGTTGAAGGCACTCAACGCTTCAACGCTCCTCCTCGACAGAGAGGGCCGGGTCTCACAGCCGGCCCTCTCTGTTTATCTCAGTGTCTTAGAGCAACAGAGTGGCAATGAGCAGAAAACCGGCAAACCCCACCATGTCGGTAACGAAAGTCAGGAAGATGTTCGAAGCCAATGCCGGGTCGAATCCCCAAAAGCGTAGGACTATGGGGATACCGGCTCCGGCCAGCGTCGCCAGGGCCATGTTGCCGAAAACCGCCAGGGCCATCACAAAGGCTACGTCGAGTTGCCCACCGCTGAATACGAATGCCATCAGGCCCGACAGGCCGGCGACGACGATGCCGAGAGAAACTCCGATCCGGAACTCCCGCATCAGCACCTTGCGCACCATCTGGCTCGGGACCTGGTCGATGGCCATCGAACGGATTACTACTGCCAGGCTCTGGGCCCCGCCGTTCCCGCCGATGAGAGCTACCACGGGCATCAGGGCCGCCAGTACCACGAATTCGTCGAAGACTTCCTTCTGCCTTTCGATTGTGAGAGCGACGATGGTTGCCAGGGCGAGATTCACCACTATCCATGGCAGCCGGTTACGGATTGAGACAGATGCGGCCGTGCGGACCGTTTCCTCGGATCCAGCGCCCACCATCACCGCCATGTCCTCGCTGGCCTCCTCCTGAATCGCCTCCATGGCTTCTTCGACCGTGACCAGTCCCAGGAGTCGCTCATCCCCGTCCACGACCGGCAAAGCGAACAGGTTGTAGCGCTGGATCAGGTCGGAAACGACCTCCCGGTCGGTGTCGGCCGCCACCCGGACCGGGTTGGGCACCATGACCTGATCCAGGCCGGTGGATGGCCTGGCGAACACGAGCTCGCGAAACGACACAACCCCCTGTAGCCGAGCCTCAGCGTCCACCACATAGACGTAGGAGAGATCGTCGAGTGCCTCGTGAAGCCGGCGCAGAGCCTCGATAGCCTCACCAGCGCTCAAGCCCATCGGCAAGGATGCGATCTCGGTGGTCATCAAGCCGCCGGCCGAGTCTCGCGGGTAGGCGAGAAGGCGCCGAACCTCGCCAGCTGCCTCGTGATCGAGCGTCGCTACCAGTTCGTCGCGTGGCTCCTCGTCGAATTTGTTGAGAATGTCGACGGCCTCGTCCGAGCCCATGACGGCAAATAGAGCCGCCGCTCGCTCGAGGGGGACGGCGGAAAGGAGCTCAGCAGCCGCGCCGTCGTTCATCTCCTCGAGAAGGCGGGCTACCTGCTCGTCGCCGAGCAGGGAAATCAGCTCGAGGGATCGCTCCGGGCCCAACGCTTCGAGGATGTCGGCCGCATCATGGGGATCAACCTCGGCGATTGAGCCCCAGGCCTGAGGATGGGCCTCGAGGTACTCCTCTGCGCTTTCCGGACGCCGCTGCGCGACCTCCCGCAGGTGGCGGGCCAACTGGCGCGGGCGGGGCAAGGTGAACTTCATTGCCCCGCCAGGTTAGAAGGACCTTCCAACAGGACGAGCCCCGGAAATCCGGGGCTCGTCATGCAGGATCCTCAGGGGGGTTGAGGAATCACTGCTGGTTGGTCACGCCGGGGTCAGGCGTTTAGTCCAACCTCGACGCCGATTGTAGTGACCCGCGGCGTTTGGCGAAAGGGCAAGGCGGTGTCCGCTCGCTCCTGGCGGCCGTAGGCTGCCGATATGTCCCAGATCAGATTGACGAAGTACTCCCACGGCGCCGGCTGAGGATGCAAGCTCAGTTCAGCTGAGCTTGCGCAGGTTCTGCGCCCTTTACACGACTCAGAGGTGATCACGCATCCGGACTTGCTCGTCGGTGTCGAGCACTCTGACGACGCGGCGATCTACCGCCTGTCGGAGAACGAGGCGCTTGTGCAAACGGTCGACTTCTTCACCCCCATCGTTGACGATCCCTTCGACTGGGGCCGCATCGCCGCCACTAATGCGCTCGCCGACGTCTACGCCATGGGTGGTCGACCGATCACGGCTATGCACGTCGCGGGCTGGCCTCGCGATGAGCTGCCACTCGAGCTCCTGAGCGAAGTCCAGCGGGGTGGGGCCAGCGTGTTGCTCGAGGCCGGGTGTGTCCTCGTCGGGGGCCACTCGATCGATAACCCGGAGCCTCTGTACGGGATGGCTGTTACCGGCCTGGTAGACCCATCTCGCATGATCACCAATGCCGGTGCTCGGCCGGGTGACGCCATTGTCCTCACCAAACCGATCGGAACCGGCCTGGTCGCAACGGCCATCAAGGGCCAGCTTGCCACTGAAGAACAGGTCGCAGCCGCTATTGCTGTGATGACCGAGCTCATTCGCGACGCGGTCGACGCGGGAATCGCCGCCGGAGCGCGGGCCGGCACAGACGTCACCGGTTTCGGCCTTGTTGGCCATCTCGCTGAGGTGGCTTCGGCGTCGGGAGTCGGCGCCCGCATAGACCACCGTCAGGTTCCTGAGTTGCCGGGAGCACGCCAGTTTGCCGAGGAGGGTGTCGTGGCCGGGGGGTCTCGACGCAATCTGCAGGCTGCCGAGGCGACCGTGGACTTCGGAGACGTGGAACAGGCCGACCGGATCCTCTTGTGCGATGCCCAGACGAGCGGTGGACTTCTCCTGGCGATTCCCCAGGACCAGGTTGCCGATCTGGTGTCCGCTCTCGGGGAGGCCGGCGCCAGTGCCGCCGCGGTTATTGGAGAATTCACGGAGGAGCCGGGCATTTCCGTACGGTGAATTCTCCGTAGACTTCCGGCGATGAGAACTCGACGATTAGTGGGCAGTGCCCTTGGCGGATACACCCTGTGGCGCCTCTTCGGTCCGGTCACCCGGCCGCGGTCACACGGTCCTCAGGAGCACCCATTGCCCCTTCCCGGGCGCACGGTGTTCGTCGGCAACAAGGAGCTGTTCGTCCGTGAGGCCGGCCTACCCGACGCCCCCCCGCTGGTGCTCATCCACGGCTGGGTGTACGAAAGCATTACGACTTTCTCAGCGCTGGTTCCGCTTCTGATCGACCGCTTCCGGGTGATCATGATCGATCAACGCAACTACGGCGGATCGAGCCGAATCCACGAGGAGTACGAAATCGACACAGTGGCGGACGAGATCGCCGGGGTGCTCGACCGGCTCGAGGTGGGCCGGGCCACGGTGTTTGGTTATTCAATGGGCGGCATGGTCGCCCAGGCCCTGGCCAGGCGTCATCCCGGTCACGTGAAGCGAGTGGTCTATGGCGCGAGTGCAGCCAAACCCATGCGCAAACCGGTCCTGGACGCTATCGGAATGACGGTATTGCGGGTGCTGTGGAAGATCGGGAACCTCGAGGGCGCCCGGGTTTCGCATCTCATACTGCGGCGGGTGGGTGCCTACGGTCCGGAACACGATCGCTGGCTGTGGGACGTGATGCTCAACCGCGATCCCGAGCTCAATATGAGGGCGTTGCGCGCCATCAAACGATTCGACTCCAGGAAGTGGGTTGGGCAACTGGATGCGCCGGCACTGGTGATCATTCCCTCCCGTGATCAGATCATCTCGCCCGGCACCCAGTATGAATTGGCCGGCCTGATACGGCAGCCGCAGGTCCTGGAGCTCTTAGGCGCTCGCCACGAGGCGATCTTCACTCACGCCCGGGAAATCGCCGAGGCAGTTGTCGAGTTCGCCGAGAAGACTCAGTAACCCTCTTCGGTGAAGTACTTATAGGCCACGACACCGACGGCTGCGAGGAGCAGCAAAAAGATGATCTTCTTCATGTTCGTATCGTAGTAACAAGCAGTCGGCAGTCGGCAGTCAGCAATCAGATTGACTCACGTGTGAGGATCGAATCGGTTCTCTCTCTCTTAGGAAACGTGGTTCATGAAGGGCGACGCCCTCGGCCGAGCGGGTCCGATACGTGTTTCGCTGCGGCAGTCGACTTCTCGGCCCTTGCTTCCCCTGCGCTTATCAAATCGGCCGAGAGGAAATGAGAACGGGGCCCCGTTGCCGGGGCCCCGTTCATCGCTACTTGCTTGGTTGTTAGCTCACGCCATGTACACCGGCGACGGGCAGCCAGCCAGCCGTTCCCCAAACGTACGAGACGTCGGTGGGGGCGGGAGCGCCGCCGCTGGCGTTGGTGTTGCTAAGGAACACCCTGGTGTTCGAGCTTCGGAAAATGCCCGCCGTGTCGACTCCATCGGCGTTCCAGTCGCCGGACACGAAGCTGTCCGCCGGGGTGCCGAAGAAGAAGTTATCTGCGGTCGTCGCAACAGCGCCCGGTCCGACCGGAGTCTCATTCGTGAAGTACACGAATCCGGACGTGTCGCGGTAAACGAACACAGCGTCCTTGCCATTGTTGTCGGCATCGCCGCCAAACGCCCGGTCCCCGGGATTTCCGAAGAAGAAGTCGTAGTCGGTGGGAACGGGCAAACCGCCGCTGCCGTTGGTGTCGGTCAGGAAGATGTGGCCGTTACGGTTGATGCCCAGCGTGTCCTTGGTATCGCCGTCCCAGTCGCCAACAAAGACCTCATCCCCGGGATTTCCGAAGAAGAAATCAAAGTCGGCAAACCCGACCCCACCGTCTGGCGGAAGGCTATTTGTCAGGTAAGCGAATCCACCGCCCCCTCCCTGTCGCCACGCTCCAGGCGTGTCGACACCATCTCCGTCCCAGTCACCGAACAAAGGCACGTCTCCCGGATCCCCATAGAAGAACGTGTAGTCGGGGAAGCCGGGCTTGCGGATATGCCAACGACCGTTGGGCTCTACCAGCAGAACGTCGTCGCCTACCGCCTGAGACACGCCCTCTATCGAACCAATGTCACATGCCGGGCCAATGGGCCGGAGCGTGCTGATCTGGTCCTCAGTCAGGACGCAGGGCCCGCCAGCGTCGATTGCGTCGCTGCCTTCCAGCAGAGGGTGGTACTCAGGTGAACCGCTCGTGAGCGGTCCGAGGAGCGGGTCTGCGGCCAAAGGTGCATCCGTTGCGTCAGCTGTATAGGCGCACGGTGCAGCCCGGTCGCCGACGAGGTTGTAGCCGGCCGAGGTCACAGTTCCCGAGCAATCCGCTCCCGAGCCAGCAGTATTGCCATAAAGGATTGTTCCCTCGAGGCTGGTTGAGCCGTCGATGAGGCGCAGGCCCCCACCTTCTGTGACCGCCGAGTTGTTGGCAATCGTCGAATAGGTCGACGTCAGGGCGCCGTTGGTCCCGGAGTGGATACCACCGCCGATTGTTCCGGCCGTGTTGGTGCTGACGGTGCTATTGACAAGATCAAAGGTTCCTGCGCTGGCTACGCCGCCGCCCTCCGTTCCCGCATCGTTACGGGTGATAGCGGACTGTGTCACGGTTACCGTGTTGTCCGGATTGACTGCGATTCCGCCGCCGCTACCCAAAGCAGTGTTGTTGTCAATCTGGGAATCGTCGATCGTCAGTGTGGATGTAATACCCACAACCGAGATACCACCGCCCGAAGCCACGCTGGTGTTGTTCTGAATGATGCTGTCCCCATTAATCGTGAGAGTGCCTGAATGGCGGATGCCACCTCCTGTCACGTCGAACGTGCCGGTTGAGGCGTTGCCGATCACATTCACGCCTGTAAGCGTGAGGGTGGCGTTGTCGTTCCGGATTCCGCCGCCTCCTTTGGAGGCGGAAGTATTGTTGTTCACGTCGCTGTTGGTGATCGTCATCACACCGCTCGCGGCGTTCTCGATGCCCCCGCCTCCATTGCCGGAAACCGATGAGTCCACGGCGTCGTTTCCAGAAATAGTCGACCCTGTGATGGTCGCCGTTGAGCCGGGATTGGCACTCAAGATACCTCCGGCGGCTCCGGCGGTGTTGTTGTCGACCGACGACGCATCAACGATGAGTGTGCTCGAGACGTTGTAGATCCCGCCGCCACCGGCGGCCGCAGTGTTGTCGTCGACACTCGAGCCTTCGGAGACTGTTAGTGAGCCGGCCGTGTTGTAAATGCCGGCGCCGCTATCGCTTGCCGTGTTGAAGGAGACGGAGGACGCCCCGTTGACAATCATCGTGCTGTTGTTGTAGATACCACCGCCGTTGAGGGCACTATTTGTACCAATTGTCGTGCCCGAGATCGTGGCCGTATTGTTGGAGAAAAGGCCTCCACCGTTGCCGCCGGCTGTGTTGTCAACAATTGACCCCCCTATCACGGTAAGCGGGCCACCGCTCGAGACTCCGCCCCCCCCGCCTTCTGCCGTGTTGCCGGTAACGGTGACGCCGTCCAGCGTGAGTGTGGCGCCGCTGCGGATACCGCCTCCGAACGGAACCGTTGACGGAGAAGTTGAAGACGCCGCTCCGCCCGTGATGGTCAGGTTCTTGAGAATGACGGTTCTGCCCGGGGCGAAGGTGATGTCAATTACCGTGTCGGCCGTGGGTCCGACTGTTCCGGCGATCGTCGCGCCCGTTCCGGCACCCTCGATGGTGAGAGTACCGCCAACGTCGATCAAGATGTTCTCCGTGCAGGTGGATCCTTCAGGGAGGGTCAGCACGTCCCCGGAGGTTCGCGTGCCAGCGTCGATCGCGGCCTGCAACTCACCACCGCCCGGCGTACAAGTGACGATTTCGTCAGCGGCGGTGGCCGGACCAGCCGGAAGCACCAGCACGGTCATCATGGTGACCAGTGCGACAAAGATTGACAGCTTCCTGCGTGTGTTGACCTGCGTCATGAATCATCTCCAAGTAGTGGCGGTCTGGCCCGCGGTGCGAGCAGGGATCTTTCTTCCCCCTCAACATCGTAAGCGAGTTTTTCGTGACCTTGATGCCTTTTGGGCGACTTTTTGTTTCGGGTGTCTAGTCGCCTCACTTAGCACCAAGCGGCGGAGGTAACCTGAGCCGGCATGAACCGTTTCGTCAAGCTGGCCTGGCTCACGGTCGGCGCCACAGTCTCTGTCATCCTTTGGGGGGCCCTGGTTCGCGCCACCGGATCGGGAGCTGGCTGCGGTAACCACTGGCCGAGCTGTAACGGCGAGGTCCTGCCGCTTAGTGGTACCCCGGAGACAATGATCGAGCTCACTCATCGGCTCACCAGCGCGGGCCTCGGGTTCCTGGTTCTGTACCTTTTTCTCCAGGCCCGCCGCCGGTACCCACCGGGGGGCCTGGTGCGGAAGGCGACGGGGGCCTCTCTGGTGCTGGTCGCAACCGAGGCCCTGGTCGGTGCCGGTTTGGTGCTTTACGAGCAGACGGCAGACGCCGACGGGCTGAGCCGAGCCTTCTGGAATTCCGGCCACCTGGTTAACACGTTCCTGCTCTTAGGCGCGGTCACGTTGACGGCCTGGTGGGCATCCACATCTCGAGTGGAGCGCCAGCTCGCCACCCAGCGAGAACGGCGGCTCGTCGGTGTAACGGTCGGGGGGATGCTGCTGCTTGGCATCAGCGGGGCGATAGCTGCCCTGGGCGACACACTGTTTCCTGTCGACTCCTTCGCCGAGGGCCTCGAGCGGGAACTGTCCGCCACCGCTCACGTCTTTGAGCGACTCCGGGTGCTTCATCCAGTGATTGCGATCGTGGTGGGCTTGCTGGCCGTGCGGGTGGCCAGCCGGTTGGCGAGCCGCCGGTCCGGTCGGGTTCCTCGGCTGAGTAGCTGGCTCACATTGCTGGTCGTAGCCCAATTCGGCCTTGGTCTGATCAACGTGGTACTGGCGGCACCAGTGTGGATGCAATTGATTCACTTACTGGTGGCAGATGCCGTGTGGATGACTTTCGTTGTTATCTCGGCCGAGGTGTTGATCCCGGCCAGGTCCCGGGTGGGCGTATGAGTGCGGTCGACGTCCGGGTAATTGATCCCCGAGCGCCCGCGAGCGGCCTTCTTGGCATGCTCGGCAGCCTGGTGGCCTTAACCAAGCCGCGGATCATCGAACTGCTGTTGGTAACCACGGTTCCGGCCATGATTCTTGCCGACCACTCGTGGCCCGGCACCTGGCTGGTCGTGACAACGCTCATCGGTGGGACCTTGTCTGCCGGTGGGGCTAACGCCATTAACAACGTTATTGATAGAGACATCGACGCCGAGATGCGCCGTACGGCCCATCGGCCACTTCCCAGCCAACGCATCGAGCCGGGTCCGGCCCTGGTCTTCGGAGTAGGGCTGGGTGTGGCAGGCTTTCTCTGGCTGTGGGCCACCACCAACCTGCTGGCGGCCGGCTTGTCAACCGGGGCGTTGCTCTTCTACGTTTTCGTCTACACCCTCTACCTGAAGCGATCCTCTACCCAGAACATCGTCATCGGCGGGGCGGCAGGAGCCGTCCCTGCCCTGGTGGGATGGGCGGCGGTGGAAGGCTCTCTGGCGTTGCCGGCCTGGATCATGTTCGCGATCGTTTTTTTCTGGACTCCTCCCCACTTTTGGGCCCTGTCGCTGCGTTACCGCGAGGACTACGCCCGTGCCGGAATTCCAATGCTGCCGGTCGTCAAGGGCGTGAGGGCTACCTTGCGAAGCATCTGGCTGTACAGCCTGCAGCTGTTCGCCATCACTCTGGTGCTGTTCCCCGCGGCCGAGATGAGCCTCTTCTATCTCGGAGCCGCGGTTGTGCTGGGAGGGGTTCTCCTCGCCGGGGCATGGCGGCTGCGATCCCATCCCGAGGAGGCGATGCGGTTCTTCGGGTACTCCAACGCCTACCTAACGCTCCTGTTCGGGGCCATAGCGCTGGACGCTTTGTTCTTTTGAAGTACCTTCTTATGTCCTCCTTGGGGAGGACCGCCTGAGCCTGGTTAGGGCCGGCCGCGGCCCCCGTTTGTCAGCTAGCTATGTACTGGATAGCCGACACCCCCGGCCACTCTGGCTGTTGTATTCCACAGAGCCCGCTGGCCTTTCGGGTTATCAAAGTGGTCCATCTTGATCTCGACGAGGGGTCCGGTCATCTTCTTCGGCTTCGAAGCGAAGAACTTGCCGGTGACATCGGGGCCGAACCGCGCCGCCTCCAGGTAGCGGCCTGCTCCGTCTCCGAGCGAGTGGGACATCCCCGGGACGAACTTGAAAATCGGGAGCATGACTCGCCGCATGAAGAACGGTGCATTGCGAATTGCATTGGTGTCGGGGGTGCTGCCGGGCGACACGGCGTTGACCGTCATCCCTTCTGGAAGCTTACGGGCTAGTTCTGCTGCCCACCAGGCGGCAAAGACCTTGACGGTTGCATAAGTATTTCCCGGGTGGTATTTGGCCGGCGGATCCATACGGATCTGAGCCTCGATGGCCGCCTCGAGGTCGCCGTCGAAGTTGGCTGCAGCGAATTCGTCTACGTCGATCGGATTGAAGGTCGGAACGTCACCTCGGGCCGCCTCTGAACCGGCGATGACTATGCGGGCGTCACTTGCCAGCAGGCCTTCCTCGAGGAGCCGCACGGTGAGCAGGTGGTGGCCGATGAGGGTGGCGGCGACTGTCGCCTCCACTCCGTCGTCCGTCTTAGTGACTTCCTTAGTGGGGGCGATGCCTGCGTTGAGGAGCAGGAAATCGATCTTCCCGGCCCGGGAGGCCAGCGTGGCGGCGGCGGCTGCCACGGTATCGAGCTTGTCGTTGTCGAGCGTGATCGTCTCAAAGACTTCGCGGCCGGTGCGAGTCTGTAGAGCGTCGCGGGCGGCCTCGGCCTTCTGGTTTGTGCGGGCGGTGATGATCACCCGGTCGTATCCCTGCTCCGCAAGCTGGGCCGCGGCCTCGAGACCGAGTCCTGAGTTGGCGCCCGTTACGAGAGCTGTAGAGCCGGCGGTGTCTGTCATTGGAATTCTCCTCTTTTGGGTAGGCCTCAGTGGCGCGACCAATACAGCCCCCTCAGAGGAGTGTTTATTCCATGGTTTGAATGCCTGTCTAAGTTGGTGCCTCGGCAGTGCAGGCCACACCTACAGAGTTCCCGCCAGCGACTATGCTTCGCGTCCTAATGCACACTTACTTCTTTGGTTTCTTCTTTTACGGGCAGGCGCCCGGGTAGAGGACTGCGTAGAAGTACCGACAACCCGGAGCCGAGGCTCCGGGTTTTTTCATCCGGGGCCGTGAGGAGAACCTATGGAACTCAAGACCCATTGGAACGGAAATGGTGCCAGCTCAGTGCTGGTTGGAAACGTCATGATCGGGGCCGGCGGTTACACCGTCATTGCCGGACCCTGCGCCGTGGAGTCGGAAGCCCAGATCATGGCCGCCGCCGAGTTGGTCGCTGAGGGAGGCGCCGCCATCCTCCGCGGGGGAGCTTTCAAGGCCCGCACCTCGCCGTATGACTTTCAGGGCCTGGGAGCCGAGGGGCTTGGCCATTTGCGCCGGGCGGGAGATGCCCACGGTCTTCCGGTTGTGAGTGACGTTGTGGAGCCCGGCGATGTCGGGCTGGTTTCCGAATCGGTCGACATGCTCCAGGTGGGTGCTCTCAGCATGCAGGATTTTGCACTCCTGCGAGCCGTTGGCCGGGCAGAGAAGCCGGTTCTCCTCAAGCGGGGACCGGCGGCGACCATCGAGGAGTGGTTGCTGGCCGCCGAGTACATCCTCATTGAGGGAAACTCCCAGGTGGTGCTCTGTGAGCAGGGCATTCGAACCTTCGATAGCAAGACGCCGAGCACTCTCGACATCGGTTCGGTGCCGAGCGTGAAGCAGCTGTCCCATTTGCCGGTGCTCATAGATCCATCACATGCCTCGGGAGCCAGCGATCTGGTCCTTCCGTTGGCGCTCGCCGGCCGGGCCGCCGGGGCCGATGGGCTCATGGTGGAGGTGCACCCCAGTCCCGACGAGGCGCGTACCGACGGACCCCACCAGCTCGACAAGGATGAGTACCTGGCGTTGATGCACGCTTTGGGGATTGTCCATCTGCGGGACGACATCGATGCGATAGATCGGGAAATCGTTCGGTTGCTTGCGCGTCGGGTCGAGGGAGCGGTGGACATTGTCCACATCAAGGTGGAGGAGGGAATCCCCCTCCGGTCTCCGGATCGAGAAGATGATCTGTTGGCCGATGTCCGCCGGGAGGCTGAATTACTCGGTTTGGACGCCAAGGTGGTCCATAAGCTCTTCGTAGAAATCATCGAGTATTCCCGACACGAGCAAGCTGAGGCATTGCGTAAGTCAGGTCGGTCCGAGTAGAACAGGCATGGCGCCGGTAGCGTGCAGTGATGGAGCAGGGTCGGACTTCCCGTGCCAGGGCTGCCACCAGGCGGACCGGTTCCGCCGTGGCCCGCAGAGTCGACGGTTACCTGTCGGCGAAGGGCCCGCGGTTTCGCGCTTTGGTGGTATCCCACGCCTTTAATGCCGCCGGCGACACGCTGGTAACGGTGGCCCTGGCAGACGTCCTCTTCCTCACACCGGACCCGAGTGAGGCTCGCGGGAACGTGGTTCTCTATCTGGCAGTGACGCTGGCACCGTTTGCTGTGATCGGGCCATTCCTGGGAGGGCTGTTCGCCCGCTTCCCTGTGGCCTACCGGCGTGGGCTGGGGGTGGCTTCGGCTGCGCGGGCCGTCGTTGCGGTGCTCATGGTCTTTAACTTGAGCAACAACATCATTCTCTTTCCTCTGGCATTTGCAATGCTGGTCTTCTCGCGAGTACACGGTATCAGTCGCAACAGCCTGCTTCCCGTCACGCTGGAAGGTCCCCATGAGCTGGTTGCCGCTAATGCCCGTATGGCCAAGGTGGGTGTCTTTTCTGGAGTCCCTGCCGCGATCCTTGGTGGTCTTCTTGCTACCGGCTTTGGATTCATTTCCGACACCGCCGGTAGCCGGATCGCCCTGGTCGTGGCCGTTGTTGCTTTCAGCCTTTCTGCGATCGCGGCCCAGGGCGTCCCATTCCCGCCGCGCGTCGAAGGACAAACCCGGCGACGGGGGGTGCTGCGAGTGACTCGATCAGTCCGCCTGGCCCAGTTAGCCACCGCCGGGGTTCGGCTGATCAATGGCTTCCTGCTATTCCTCCTCGCCTTCGCCTTTCGGGATGAGCAGGCCGGTTTGCTCGACTTTGGCTTCCTCCTGGGGGCGGCGGGCCTCGGTTACTTCCTGGGGGCCGTCATCGCGGCCTGGCTCGAGCGCCTTCTTCGAGAAGAGCCCATGGTGGTGGCGGCGCTGGCGATTGAGGCAGCGGCGGCCTTTATCGCTGCCCAGGCGTTTGGCCTTGTTGCCGGAGCCGCATTGGCTATGGCTGCTGGTTTTGCCTGGGGAGTGGCCAAGCTGGCGTTCGACGGCTTGCTGCAGAGGTCGGTGTCATACGAGGACAGGGGTCGGGCCTTCGTGCGCGCCGAGACTCTCTTCCAGCTGGCGTGGGTTATTGGTGCGCTGATCCCGACTGCCGCCACCATACCTTCAGCCTGGGGCCTGGCTGCTGCCGGAGTGCTGGCCCTGGGGGCCCAAACCGTCTATGTCGCCGGCCTCATACGACCTCGCCCGGATGATATGAAAGTCGAGGGCGAGCCTCCCGCCAGTTGACGAACTTGCCCCGACGGCATTTGTCGGGGGTTGTGTCACAGCCAACATCTATGTTGTGTCTTATGTTGGATTTGCAGGTAGACACGGAGTTGGGGGTTACTAGTTCTGCGGATTTGTTTGCCCGGTTGCGGGATGGGGAGCGGGAGGTGAGCCGGATTCGGGCCCGTCAGGTGCGGTTGCTTAGGGAGTTGATGCGGCGCCGTCCTTTCTCCCAGCCCGCTGTGAGCTTTTCCGAGATTGCCGCCCAGTTGGACGTGTCGGCTGATACTGCCAGAGATTTGTTGGAGACTGCTACCCGGAGCCCGGAGAGATCTGAGCGTATGAGGAGACTTGAAGGTGGGGAGTGGTCTTTTGACCGGGCCACAGCCATGGCCCGCCTGTTCGCCGCCGGAGCCGACGATACGACCATGGAGGCAGCTGATGAGCGTGACAT
>CAXMOO010000006.1:0-21649 GCA_964195005.1 uncultured Gammaproteobacteria bacterium | reverse complement strand
CCGGCCGGGGCCGGGGGCTCTGCCGTTGAGTTAGTAGTTGCTTTTCGGCTAGCTAGTGGCCGCATCCTTGATAGCCGCCCCGTCATCTCGAAAGTCGGTATCGCCCTGTACCACGACTTTCCAAACGATCCAGCCAACGAGCGCACCTACCAGGGGCGCCAGGAGGTAAACCCACAACTCGCTGATGGCGCGATCGTCACCGCTAACCAGAGCCGGGCCAATGCTGCGAGCCGGGTTAACCGAAGCACCGCTGAAGGGAATGCCCGCATAGTGAATGGCAACCAGCGTCAGAGGGATGGCAACGAACCCCTGATTGCTCATTGTTGAGCTCCGGGTCACCTGCAGGATCACCATGACAAAGATGGCGGTCAACACCACCTCTGAGATCCAACCGGTACCGGCGCCGTTACCTCCGTAGCCGTTAACAGTGGCTTCCACCGCGTCCGAATTCGTCATCCACATCAAGGTCAACGATCCGAGCAGGGCGCCTGCCACCTGGGCAATCCAGTATCCGATCAAATCGGAAACGGAGGCACGTCGATCGACGAACATGGCCAGGGTGACGGCCGGGTTGAAATGTCCTCCGGACACTTCGCCAAAGGCGTAAAGCCCTGCCAGAAGCGCAAAACCAAACGCCAGCGGTACCGTCGCCATCACCAGCCCGAGCCCTCCGTCCGCACCCACGGCGGTATCAACGCCAACAATCGCCATGGTCCCGATCAGAACCAGGATGAATGTCCCGAGGACCTCGGCCAGGTATTTCTGCCACTGCTGCATTAGCGAAACTCCTTCCTTGGTTCTCGCGTAATTCAGACCAGCGCCAACCTAAAGAGGTTTCAACCCGATGTTGGGTGTTACCGACGATTTCAGCGAAGGAGACGACGCCCCAGGCTCGGAGCATGACGAAATTCGCCTATTTCTGCGGGCATGAGCAGTGGCACCCCGAACAGCTGGTCCGCCACGCAGTGCTAACAGAAAAAGCCGGGTTCGATATGCCCGTCGTCTCCGAACACTTCCATCCGTGGGTGGACGACCACTCAGCGTCGGGTTTCGCTTTTTCGACGATCGGGGCCATGGCCCAGGCCACTGAGAAGCTCTCATTCGCAACAGGAGTCACCACTCCCCTGTTTCGGTTCCACCCGGCGGTCGTCGCCCAGGCTGCCGCCACTCTCGATCGGCTGAGTGGAGGAAGATTCCATCTCGGCGTCGGTACCGGCGAAAATCTGAACGAAGGACCGCCCGGGTACGTCTTCCCCAAGTACGCCGAGCGAGCAGCCAGGATGGCCGAGGCATTACAGATCATGCGCCGTCTCCCCGACGGAGAGAAACTCGACTTCGAGGGCGAGTACTACCCGGACCGACCGGGCCAAGCTGTACAGCCCTCCGATAGGGCCGGTCCCGATCTGGATGGCCGCCGGGGGACCCAAGTCGGCGGCCCTCGCGGCCCGCTTGGCGCACGGGGTGATCACCAGCGTCAAAGTCCCGGCAGAAACGAACGAGAAGGTGATCGAGCCTGCCAAACGAGCAGCACGGGAGGCAGGCAGGCCCGAGCCACAGGTCCTTGCCACCCGGTGGTCCATTCAAGCCGCCACTGATGACGAGGCCTGGGAGGTGATGCTGCCATGGAGGGGCTTGCGGGCCCCCGGTCGTCTCGAGGCGGTCGACCCCGCCGTGTTGCGGGAACGAGCAGACGAGCTTCCCCGCGACGAGGTGCTCGGTCGCTATTCGATGGTCACCACGCCGGACGAGATCATCGACACCTACGCCCCCCTTGTTACCGAGGTGGAAGCCGACATCGTGACCATCCAGATTGCCTCCCTCGATCAGGAAGCCACCATCTCCATGCTGGGCTCCGAGGTTCTCCCCCGGCTCCGCGAGCTCGTCTAGGAGCCCGCTGAGCAAAGCATGTCGCCGATTTCGACGACCAGCCATCACCACTCGCAGCGTCCTCAGCCTCGCCATTCCGCACCGAGGAGTGGCGAAACCTCGTCCTTGCGAGAGGCGCGCCTGATCGTCGCTCTCGACAACGGCATTACTCAGCAGGCTCCTGGCCGGCCAACCTATCGAGCAGCAGCGTCAGCTCGGCTACCGCCGCGGCGTCGAGGGTGACATCAAGCCGATCGCGAGCCACCGCTAACGAGGTCGACTGTTGGCTCAGAGCAAGGCGCGGGGCCGTGGCCTCCGGAGGCAAGCGCTCGATCCACAGGTTGAACAGCGACGAGAAACTCGGCCCAAATGTGGCCAGCACATCGACGTACCAGCGACCGCTCTCCTCAGTTGCTATCACCTCCACGTCGCCGCGAGGCGAGAACAGGTCGACTGCGACGAAGCTGCGCCCGCCAAATTCAAACGGGTGCTCGGCCCCCACCGCCACGTCGGTTATGGCGGCGCCGGTGAAAGCCTCGAAACCCCCGACGAACGACGACCAGAATGCTGCGTGATCCACCCCATCTTTCGATAGCTGCTCGAAGACCTCCGCCGAATAGCTTTCTACTGCGATCAATAGAACCACTTGATCCTCTTTCACCACCAGATCGGCGCCTTCGTAACTGCCGATGGCCAACATATCGACCCAAAAGGCCACGGCATCAATAGGAGTGGCCTGGCCCCGGATAACAACCGTGATCGTGGTCGGGGCCCGGGTGGTCGTGGAATCCGCCGCCCGGTCACTCCCGCAGGAAGCCGCGATCAGGGTCAAGACAACCCCTATGAAAAGCACCCTCCGTGACACGCTCTGACTGTAGTTAGAGCGCGAACTAACTCGTGACGTCGCGTCGGTCTCGGCCCCAATATCTGGTGCTCTGTCCAGTGACGTTGGCGATGTCGAGGGCGAGTCAGAGGCGGCGCTGGGAAGGACGCAGAACGAAGGCGCACTTGACGTGCGTCGACGACGAGGACGCATCCGGCGGCGCCACTGGCCGTCCTGAACGCGGCAGACGTTACTGGTCAGGGCACTAGCCGGTCTGTCGGAGGTCTCGCCGATCGAAAAGGAACACGGCCAGCCCCACGAATCCAACCGCGAGAGCGGCAAGAACGAAGCCATGGGCCCAGTTCATCCCCTCGATGAGCGGGTCGCTGCCGAGGTAGTAATGAACCGGCGACCATATGACGTAGACGGCCAGGCTCTCGTTGAGCGGTAGAAGAGCGTTCCAAATATGGAAACCAAGCGCCACCCCGACCGTCACGAAGATGGCCATCTTCACCCGCCCCGTGGCCGCACCGACGGCGAGGGAGAAGGCGCCAAAGGCAATCCCCAGCAACGACACCAGGAGCGATGTGGCGGCGATGTTGCCGGGACTCATCCCTAACCCACCGAGAGCTGAGCCAATAGCCACACCGGCAAAGGTGGCGAAGCCGACAACAAATCCGTAGATCGCCATTGCGATGCTCTTCTCGAGCACGACACGCGAGCGAGGTATCGGGTTGGCGAGCAAGAGACCCATGGTGCGGCGGGCTTCCTCTCCAGCCAGGGCCCGGGAAGCGATCGCCACCGTGACCACCATGACCGCGATGGGAGCCATCAGGCCAAACGTCTCCAGCTGATACCACCCCTCGGCCGTGCTCATGTCTCCGCCTCCGAACAACGCCAAGAGCGTGTCCGGAAAGACGTCGGCGAAGTCGATAAGACGGTCGTCGATGAGTGAGTACATAGGCCCGATCATCACACCCATCATGGCGAACATCGTGCCCGCCGTGACTATGAGGAGCCCCTGATGATCGGACGCCGTCTTGATCCAGATGTGGGACACCCGGGTGGATCCGGCCAGCCGATCAACAACTCTCTTCGTCCGCGGGTTGGCCCGGAGACGATCGAGCAACGTAACGCCCGAGTTCTGACCCCTCAAGTCGCGGCGGTTGATACCGATCAGCGCCACGGCGCCGAAGAGGACCACGCCGGACAGTAGGACGCCGAGGTGGGCCCAGTTGATTCCGTTCACCACCGGCTGGCTTGCTTCGAAGTAATACCAGGGGGAAACCCTGGCGAGGTTCTCCAAAACCTCGACGACGGGGAGCAAGCCGGCAGTGAAGAAGGCGACGACCATCACTCCGGCAGTCACCCCCGAGGCAAAGCCACCCCTACCTGTCCATGCTCCGATCGCCAGTGCCATGAAGCCGTAGAAGAGCGCATTCACAAACATGTGAAGCACCAGCGCCCCGACATGCATCCCGGCTATGTCGACGTCGAGTATCGCCGGCACAACCTGGCCGGCTCCCCACAGGATCACTGCCCCGAGCGCGACGAGCAGGACGAGGGAGGCCGTCTTGGAAACGAGCACGTAGGTGCGGCTGCGTGGATTGCCAAGAAGTAGGCCGATGGTCCCGTTGCGTTCCTCACCGGCGATTGAGGCAGAGCCCATTGAGATAGCTATGGCAGCCAGGGTCAGTGCCCCATACGAGCTGTAGATAGCTCCATAGCCGAGGCTGCCGATGTCGGCGTCGGCCGGGATATTGATGAGGGCCCGGAGCGCTTCGGGCAGGTCGGTGTAGATGGTGAGGTCGATATTGCGATACACCGCCATGCCCATCAGAAGGAACAGCCCAAGAGTGACCGCACCGATCACTGATCCCTTCCAGCGGTCACGGATGGTCTTGGTGAACACGGTGGCCAGCATCAGGAGGTCCCATCCCGGTAATAGGTCAGAAAGATTTCTTCGAGGTCGGCTTCCTCCGTGCTGACGTCGACAAGGGTGTAACGGTCGGCGACGACGGCGAGGAGGGATTCCATGTGCCCGTCGAAAGACAGCGTGACGTGATGGTCATTGACGACAACGTCTCGGACCCCAGCAACGGCTTCGAAAACGGAAGCCTCGGCCGGCGTGTCGAACACGAGCTCGATGGTCCGTATTGCCTTTGAGCGCAAGTCGGCAACGGCCTCGACCGCGACGAGGCGTCCGTGCCGGATGATGCCCACGCGATGGGCGACTCTCTGTACCTCCGACAGGCTGTGGCTCGACAGGAAGACCGTCCGTCCGTCGGCGGCTACCTCTCGCATCATCGCCTGGAACTCGCGCTGCACGAGAGGATCGAGGCCGGAGCTCGGCTCGTCCATGATCAAGACATCCGGTTGGTTCATGAACGCCTGGATAAGGCCAACCTTCTGCCGATTACCCGACGAGAGGTCGCCGACCTTCTTCGATAGGTCCGCATTGAGGCGATCGGCCAGCCCATCCACGTATGCCCAGTCAACTCCACCGCGCATGTTGGCGAAGTAGGTGAGCGTGTCACCGCCAGTCAGATTTGGGTACATGGCGAGGTCGCCCGGTACGTAACCGATGTGGCGGCGGATTTCGACAGATTGCTCGTGCGTGTCCATACCGAGAATCGATGCCCGGCCTGAGGTCGGGTGAATCTCGTCAAGGATGGTCCGGATCATGGTGGTCTTGCCCGCCCCATTGGGACCCAGAAACCCGAATATCTCGCCGGCAACGATATCAAGGTTCAAATCAACTAGAGCGACAACGTCTCCGTAATGCTTAGTCAGCCCCTCAGTGTGAATGGCGCTTTTCACGCGAACCTCTCCGTGATCCAAGCCTAGGTGTGACAAGGCCCTCCCCCTGAGAACCCGGTGCTATCGCCGTCCCCATTCTTGCCCTGTCGCGAGAGTGCTTCGGATCATCACTCGCCAGATGAGAACTTGCTGAGCCCGCTTAGTTGAATCGCGAGTGGGGTCGACAGATTGGCCATGCCTCGCACCAGGCCTACCGACTGCTTGAATCGCCCAATGCGCGTGAAGAGCCTGACTCTCGGCCTGGCCGCAGGCATCATCGGCGGGCTCTTCGGAGTGGGGGGCGGGCTCCTCGTCGTTCCCGGGCTCGTGCTGTGGCTCGGATTCGAGCAACGACGAGCATCGGCAACATCCCTGGCGGTCGTGGTGGGCGCCTCGGCCGCGGCGAGCGCTCGGCTGGCCGGGGACGGCTCAGTGGAATTCGATGTCGCCGCGGTGGTGTTTATTGGAGCGATCATCGGAGTCTGGCTCGGCGTGCGCGCCACGGGGCTGATCCCCAGCTATTGGCTGGCCCGGGGATTCGTAGCGATCATGCTCGCTTCCGCCATCCGGCTGGCTTTCTTCACCGGGGAAAGCGCAGGCGGCGATGGCGTACTGGGAGGTGCCTGGGAACCGGTCGTCCTGATCGGAGTTGGCGTTGTGGCGGGAATGCTGTCATCCACCCTGGGTGTGGGCGGCGGTGTGATCTACGTGCCGGCCCTGGTCACGCTGATGGGACTCGAACAAATCGTCGCCCAGGGAACGTCGCTGGCGGTGATCTTGCCGACTGCGCTGCTCGGATCCATTCTTCACGGTCGCGCCGGTAGGGTCGACTGGAAGGTGGCCGTGATAGCCGGGGCCGGGGCCGCCCTGGGAGCGTTGGGCGGGGCCGAAATCGCTCTCGGATTGAGCGATGTGGTCCGGCGGCGACTGTTTGCTGCGTTCCTCATGCTGGTGGCCGTGCGCATGCTCAGCCGCACTCGAGCCAACCTGGAGAACTAGAGGAGGCCGGTCCTTGGAGGCCGGTCGGTAATACATGTCACGTATCTCGACGGCCGGTCATCACCGAGATGGCTCTGAGCGAGCGAACCCGATGACACAGTGGGGTAGGTGTGGAGCGACGGTCAAAGGTGTCGAGCAAGGAGCAGCGTCCTCGGCCTCGCCATTCCACCCGAGGAGTGACGAAACCTCGTCCTTGCGACTGGCGCGCCCGACCGCCGATCTACGCAACGGCATCACCGACCACCCTCCTAGAGGGGCAGCGTGCCGGTGGATACCAGCTCGCGCCGCCGGGCTCTTTCTCCTAAACCGGACTTGCGATACAACCCCACCAGATATGTGAGGCCAATGGCTTCCTGAGCCAGGACCCACGGGGATCGGCTCAGGTAGCGGATCAGGTCGCCGAGCGCCCCATCCTCGAACGGAGGGAATTCGAATCCGAGAAACGGCCACCAAAACGTTGTGTTCTCCAGTGGAATATCCAAAAGCAGGTGAATGAACACACCGATGGGAAGGGCCATCCAGCGCCGGCGGGTCGTGGTCCCCCTCCGGGTCAGGGCCATGACGGCTGCGAGAAGCAAGGCGGCGAACAGCAGAGTGTGGCCATAGATACGTCCGGTACGGAAATATCCGTGAAATATCAGCGATCCAATGGGCTTGTCGAGCAAGTCGGGCAAGACGGCTCCCAGAGCTAGCACCCGCAAGTCCATTTTCGGGTCGCGGAACACCCAGCGGGCGATGAAGAGAGCCCCACCGACATGCCAAAAGATCATGCCTACTGCGGAACCAAAATGCGGCGGCAGTGCAAGCAACGGGGTGGGTCTTCCGCCAACACCTGGACCTGCTCAGCAGAGCTGAGGCTCAGATGGCACCCACCGCAGACACCTCCGGCCAACCGGCCGACCGCCACCCCTTCCTTGTTGGGGCGCAGCTTCTCATAGAGCTCCAGAAGCTCTGGATCGATGAGTGGGGTGATCTCGCTCTTGCGTGCTTCCCGGGCGGCCACATTTTCGTCTATGACCCTCCACTGCTCGGCAATGCTCGCTTCGAGCTCACCGGCCTCGGCCTGAACCGCGTCGAGCTCGGATTTCGTGGCCGTAAGTTCCGACTCCTGCCCCTCGCGAACCTCGAGTGCCGCTAGAATGTCGTCCTCCGTGGTTCCGATCTGGCGGCCGAGCATCTCCACCTCCAGCTCCAGGTTGCCGAGGTCCTTGGCAGAGAAGCCCCCCGCAAACATCCGCCGCTCTTCGGTAGCCCGCTTGACTTCCACAATCTCGAGCTCCCCTTCTGCTTTCTTGATTTGCGATTCGGTCTCGGCGAGGGCCGCTTCCTGCTCATCAGCCGTGCTCTGCAATTCCTGGACCCGGCCGTGAGCCTGCTTGTAACGGTCGAGCTCAGGCAATGATTGGCGCTGCTCGAGAAGATGATCGATCTCGGTATCGACCTCTTGCAGGTCGAGCAAGTCGAGCATGAGCTTGCCTGTCACTGCACGGGCTCCCATGGGCTCGGATCGAGGCCGGTCAGGTCGGTCACTTCCGGGGCCACCCCGGCAACCAGTTCGAGCAGACGCGCCACGCCCGGCCTTTCAGTGCGGGCATGGCCCGGGTCGATGAGACCTAGCCCGCTATCGGCCGCATACCGGGCACGATGGTGAGACACATCTCCGGTGACCAGCAGATCGGCCCCTGCCGCCAGAGCCGGGGCGATGAAGTTTGCTCCCGACCCCGGAACTACGGCTACAAGGTTGAACTCTGGTCCCCCCCACGTGAGCCGCACGTCCCCTCCACCGAGGGCTTCGCTTGCCAGTGATGCAAAAGAGCGAACCGTCGTCCCGGCCGGAGGACGGCCCACCCGCCCCACCAGGCCATCCGTGCCACGCCGATCGAATACGTCATAGGCAGGCTCCTCATACGGGTGGAAGTCGATCAGCGCCGCAACCACGGCGGCCTCGGCGTGGCGAGGAGCAATCATCTCCAGCCTTACTTCAGGCTCGCTAGTGGACTCTCCCACCGAACCGACCGTCGGAGCAGCCCAATTCTCAGCGACGAAGGTCCCGGTACCATCTGACCGGTAGGAGCAGGAGTGGTAATTGCCGATCCGGCCGGCCCCGGCTGCACTCATGGCAGCCGCCACCCGATCGACCTGTTCCCCCGGGACGAAGGACACCACCTTCACGGAATCGACTCCCGGCAGTGGCCCGAAGCCGACAGTGTTGGTCAACCCCAGCGCATCAGCCAGGGCGTCGGCGGCACCATTGGGGGCAACATCGAAGTTGGTGTGAACCACGGCCAACGCCACTCCCCGGGCGATAAGCCGCAATGACCGCCCCGCCGGTGTTCTCCCGGCTACCAGCCGGGCAGTGGGCTGGAAGAGGAGGGGGTGATAACTGACGAGTAGATCAACAGGATCCTTCTCGACTGTCGCTACCACGGATTCGGTGACTTCATGGCACACCGCGGCCCTCTCCACGAGATTGGCCGGGTCACCGAGCTGGAGGCCAACCGGATCCCACCCGGCAGCCTTGCTCCACGGAGCGCTTTGACCGATCCCCTGGATCACGTCACCGACTGTCAGATTCGCCATGACGTGATGGTAACGAGGCGGGGAACACGCACGTCTCGCGGGGTGTTCTTGTCGCCATGAAGGGCCCCAACCCCCTGAGCGTCGGCTTCTCGGTCTTACGAGCCCTGCGGGTGGACGCCCCCCGCCCGGCCGGGCACCCGAGCGCCGACAAGCCAGATCACTCACCGCTGGCCGGGGTTCTCAACCAGGTCCAAAAGCAGGGTGTAGCCGGGCTCCCCGAGATGCTCCCTGCTATCGACGCCTATGTGTCCGAGCTTGCCAGGATCGATCCCAACCACCTCGGAAAAGCAGACGCACTCGCCTATTGGCTGAACCTGTACAACGCCGGTGCCCTGGGATTGGCCGGAGAGGCGTTTCGGCAAGACGAAGATTCCGTTCTGCGCGTGCCGGGGGCTTTTACCAGGCCTTTAGCAACCATCTGCGGCCGGCCGCTGACGCTTACCGAGATCGAGCACGGAAAGATACGGAGGTTCGGCGACCCGAGAATTCACGGTGCCCTCGTGTGCGGATCGGCATCCTGCCCCACCCTCCGCTACGAGCCTTTTTCGGGCTCAGAAGTGAACGAACAACTCGACCAACAGATGCGTCAATTTCTAGCCGCAGGAGGGGCCTACCTGGACGGGCACAGGCTGCTTCTGAGCCGGGTGCTGTTGTGGTACGGAGCCGACTTCGTGCGGCCCCATCGCATGCCCACCCTGTTGCCGGTTGGTAAGGCTCGAGTAGCCCGAGCCCTGCGACGCTGGCTTGCCCCGGTGGTGTCGGAGCGGTTAGACGAGTTGCAAGTGGCCTTCCAGCCCTATGACTGGGGCCTGGCCTGTGCGGTGCGATAAGGACGCCAGACCCCGGCCACCAGGATGAGCACAGCCGCCGTTGCAGCAATCGTGTCGAAGGGGATGACATAACGCCATAGATCGGCGCCGGACACCAACCAGCCACCGTCGTCGGTGAAGCCCACAATGTCCAGGTAACGCCAGATCGAGAAAACGCAGAGGACACCCAGGATCAACCCCCCGGCCCAGGCGGCGGCCCTACCCCAGCGCAGCTCGGCGCCCACCACAATCGCCGCCGCCGCCCAGGCAATGTCAAGGGCCGAGAGCAGCTGGAGGAACTGCAGCGACGGTTGCAGCCGAAGGGCAGCCGAAGATGCCAGGGTCAGCAAGGCTACGGCCCCGGTGACGAGGGCCACGGTCACCGCCGCGCCGGCCAGTCGCCGGCGGCGAGATGACCAGCCACTCCCGACGAACCAGTCCTCACGGGATGAGAGAGGAGCCAGGCGCACGGCGACGACCACGCCAAACGCCACCAGTGCCGACAGTTGGACGATGAATAGCCCGAAGGGATCCTCTTGAGAAGGCACCACGAGGAGCACAACTGCAGCCAGGAGCGCCGGAGCCAGCATCCGGGCAGTGTGGACAACGGCATGCTCGACAGGTGTCATGTGCCGAGGGTACAGGGCAGACTCATCCGCTACTGCGGCCGATAGGATGAACGGAGATTCCTGGTTTCTCGCCCACCCCCGTTTGCCTGCTCTATTCTCCTCCCCCCGTGGGCAAACGGGGAGGATTATTGAGAGGGAAAGGCCTGCCGGCGGCCTTGCTGGTTTTTGGGGCATTGCTCATTGCGGGCGGCTTGATTCTGAAACTGCTGATCGTCCCGGCCCTCGCCCAATTCCCGGACGACGTCGACACCACACGAACCTACGAAGGGGTCGTAACGATCCTCAACCGCAACGCGTTGGAAGACACCACCCAAGAGCTCTTCTTCTCCGATGTGGCAGTGGTGTCGGAGCGGACCGTGACCACCGAAGAGGTGAATGGCCAGAAAGCCCTGGTTCGCGATGTCGCCACCCTTGTCGCGGCAGAGGGAACTCCCCTCGCCGGAACTCGACTGACCGGATCGGATGACTTCTTTACGATCGACCGCAAAACCATGGAATCGATCGAGAACTTCTCCGAGAACGAGAGAGTCCTCGAGAGAGACGGTCTGGTCATCGGTTTCCCCATCGGGACTGAAAAACGCGATTACGCCGGATGGAATAGGGACCCCCAACTCCCCGTCACCCTCTTCTACCAGCGAGAAGAGGAGCGGGAAGGCATCAACACTTACGTGTTCACGGCCAGCTCCGGACCGGAGACCATCAAGGATCCCGGAACCTTGAGCGAGTTCCCCAAGGGCGTACCCCGCGACTCGGTGCCGGCACTGCTCCCCATCCTGAACCTCCCCCCGGAGCTGGAGGCTTCGGTAAGCACCCTTCTGCCATTCCTTCCCCCTCAGCTGCCGATCATCTACAGCTACGAGTTCGAAGCCACCTATTGGGTCGACCCCACCACCGGCATCCTCATCGCCATCCACAAGCACGACATCCGCAAAGCGACCGTGGTGGTCCCCGGGGTCTCGCTGGATGTGCCACCACTCGAGGTATACAACCTCACCTACCAGGCGACACCGGAGTCGCTCGAGGCAGCCGTTGATGACGCCAGGTCAAACGGAAATCGGCTCAAGCTCGGGAGGACCACAGGACCGATCACGCTCTTCGTTCTGGCCGGCCTGAGCCTGCTGGGGGGAACATTCCTACTGTGGCAGCGGGGTCGAGGCAAGGCTGAGATTGAGGTGACCCCCCCCGCACCATGTTGGAGATGACTCCCTCCCGGCCCACGAGGGCTGAGACTCAACGAATCTCGATCGCCTCAGCCAGATCGTAAGTCAACTCGAAGCGATCTGTTTCGATCGGGCCGGACCTGACTACGCCGACCACCCGATTGCCTCCGGCCCGCTTGGCGACGTACATCATGGAATCGGCAGCTTCGATCAGGTCCTCGATCGCGGCAGGCTGTCGAAGAAAGGTCACGACTCCGTAGCTGGCGCTGATTTCGCGGCCAACCTCCCGGCGCAACCGTCTAACCACAGTCAGGGCTTGCTGCCGGCCGGTGTCCGGCAACGCCACCACGAACTCGTCACCACCTATGCGAGCAAAGAGATCCTCTTCACGAATCGAAGAACCAACCTTCTCCGCGAAGCTCCGCAGGAGCTCATCGCCTCCGGAGTGGCCCAGCCGATCGTTTATCTCCTTCATGCCGTCGAGGTCGACGAAGACCACGGTCATCGGTAGGCCGTAGCGTTCGGCTCGCGACCTCTCCCGTTCGAGCGTTTCGAACAGGCCGCGTGTGTTGAGCGCTCCGGTCAAGAGGTCAATTCGTGACTGGTGTTCGAGGAGCTGCACCAGGCGCCGGATCTGTCGGACGATGAGCACGAGCGTCAGAAAGACTGCCAGCTCGCTGAAGAGGCTCCACACCACGGTGGCAACCCCGAGATCGTTCGGCCCTATCAGTCGCGTCAGGAGGCCGGCCGCCGAGGCAACCGTCGCCACCACGGCTCCGTCGACCCACGACGCGTGAAAGGTCACAGCCATGATCGCCATCACGTAAAGGATCCCAACCCCAACCTCAGGCCCGATTGCCCAGTCGAGAACGGCCAAACCGAGAACGCTCACCAGACCAAGGCACAGAACCAGAAGGCGGGGAAGCCGATAGAAAGGCTCGAACGACGCCAGGAACGGCCCGACCGCCGCCCGCAGTCGGCCCCACACCGTGGCGACGAATCTGTTCATGTCAAGAGGGATATCGGCAGCCGGATAGCCGGGAGTTAGGTCGACGCCGCAATTTCCCACCCAGTGTGATCAAACGGTGGGCCGGCGGAGCGGAACGTGGACTGAGAGTGGGTTAGTTTAAGGGAATTCCCAAAGAGTACGCGGCGGCCCGCAATTCCCAGGGAGTGCGAGCCATCCCTGAGAATTCGGCCGTGTCGGTCAGGTAGCAATCTCCGAGACGAGCGTCGTGCCGGCAAAGGAGATCAGCGGCCGGCTCGACTTCCGCAAGATCAAAGATGACTCCGAGGAGCGCTTCCCCGCCGAGGCCTCCCACCTCATCCAAAAGACCGCGGAAGGTTTCCAGCCCTGAGACGAAAGCGAGATAGTGAAACGCGCAATAACCGTCGGCCGTATCTTCGGTGCATCCGGTTTGCCGGCAAGTCTTTGTCGTATCCATATCACGACCATCGGAAGACTCCCAAACGCCTAGAGAAGGGACTTTTTCGACCCCGACAGGACTAGACCCGCCTCTGCGCACAAGGGAACTAGTGCTTTGCCAATGGAAAGGCCATGAGATCGGCTGCGACCTCGAACCCGGCTCGGCGAACGCTTTCAGCTTCCGCGGATTCTGGGTCGGAAATCGGGTTGGAATGGTTGAGATGGGTCAAGATCATCCGCCGATCCGCCGCCAGGTGGCTAAAGCGAGTCACCGTATCGTCGACGAAGGGGTGAGAAATGTGGCTGATATCCCGCCCGGGGAGTTCGGCGGGATCGTAAAAGGTGGCATCGAGCAGGCAGATGCGATGCCTGGCCAACACCTGCTCCGCCTCGCCCCATTGCTCCCAGCCATCGATGTCGGGCAGGTAAAGAACCTCGTTCAGCGAGACGCCGACGGCGTCGGTGAAGTCGGGGCGATGCGGTACCTGCACCAGACGCAGGTCCAATCCGGGAGCGGGAGCGAAACTCTTGCCCGGCTCGGTTACCTGGATTTCGATGTGTCCTCCGTCTTCCAGAGCTCGCCACGGCTGATTCGATCTCAGGAATTGCGCCATAGAAGGCGTCACCCAGCATTTGATTCCCCGGGCGTTGTGGGCCTCTTTCCCGAACTGCACCAGGCCGGCATAGTGGCCCATATGAGCATGAGTGAGGACTATGTGATCGACGATGTTGGGGGAATCCCGCCGCTGGTGGCTCGGTAAGCTCGCCAACCCGCTGAGCTGGGCTTTCACATCCGGCGTAACGTCAATCAGGAGGGTGGTTCCGTCGTCTGCCAGGGCAGCCAGGCTGGCAACCATGCGCGGCGGCCCGACACCGGGGCTCCCGAGCTGGGGATTGCCGCCATCCTGGGCGGTGCCAAGTACAACGCAGGTCCAGGCCATGGACGCACCCTAGAAGGCATGACGACCGCCAGAAGGCCTCTCTCCGGCTGCGCTACGATCGGCCGGTGCCGAGCCGCTCCTTCCAACTGCACCCTCCGCCCGACCTGCGATTGACCCTGGGCTACCTCAACGGAGGAACCGGACATCCCACCCGGCCAGCATCCACCACTGAGACATGGCGGGCCAGCCACACTCCCGACGGGCCCGCCACTATGCACCTCGTGGTGCGGGAAGCAGAAATTGAAGCCACTGCCTGGGGGCCCGGCTCAGATTGGGCGCTCGAGCAGGCTCCCGATCTCCTCGGCGCCAGAGATGATCCCGATGCCTTTCCAGTCCACCACCGGCTCATGCGTGAGTTGAAGCCGAGGTTTAGAGGACTGCGGATGGCTCGCACCGAGCAAGTCCACGCCGCGCTGATACCGGTGATCCTCGGTCAGGTAGTCACGGTGAAGGAAGCTCATCGAGCCGAGCGGCGCATTCTCGAGACGTACGGAGAGCGTGCCCCTGGGCCTGAAGGCTTAATGCTTCAGCCGTCGCCGGAGCGTCTCGCCGCTCTGAGGTACGAAGACCTGCACCCCCTCGGGATAGCCCGAAACAAGGCGCAACTGATCATCGAGGTGAGCAAACGGGCTAAGCGCCTCGAAGAGATCTCGCAATTGACAAGCTCGGAAGCCGGAGCCCGCTTGCAGTCGCTTCGGGGTATCGGACCCTGGACGACGGCCCTGGTGATAGGCGAAGCCCTGGGCGATGCCGACACCGTTGCCCTGGGCGACTACCACCTCCCCAATACGGTCGCCTGGGCCCTGGCCGGAGAGGCACGCGCCGACGATAAGCGGATGCTCGAACTGCTCGAGCCCTACCGTCCTCACCGCCGCCGGGCGACGATGATTTTGAAACTGTCCGGGCTCGGCGCGCCCAAATACGGTCCCCGCTCCCCCGTCAGATCCTTCGCCGAGTTCTAGGAGGGTGGTCGACCCCGGCAGCCGGAAAACCGGCAAAAAGCCCGGATTTACTGGATTTACCGGGCTAAAGGGTTAAGGTTCCCCGTGAAAAGGGCGGGAGCTTCGAATACTGAAGCTCCGAAGGGCATAGTCGAGGTGGAAGGACCTAGCTATATGAACAAGACGGAAATGGCGAAGAGGCTCGCTGGGAAAACAGACATAACCCAGCAGAAGGCCGCCGAGGTCGTCGATGCGATCTTCGACACCGATCCTGGCCGCGGCATTATCGCCGTCGAGTTGGACGCTGGCGGGGAAGTCTCCATTGCCGGGTTCGGCAAGTTTGACACCAGGTATCGCGCTGCTCGCCAGGGCCGCAATCCTGCTACCGGCGCAGTCATCCAAATTGCAGCTAAGAATTATCCTGCTTTCAAGGCATCCAAAGGCCTGAAAGACCGGATTGCTCAGTAACGAACTACCCATGACATGGAAAGGCCCCGCTGCGGCGGGGTTTTTTCATGCCCAATCGAGTCAGCGCCTGAGCACCTCCACAGGCCCATCGATATCGAGCTCTGATCGTAAGAACCGCACCACGCCTTCCAGGCCGAAGTCTCCAAGGGTCCCGGCCCCGACATCGACGACGACGGCCCGGTAACCCTCAGGTGTCAGTCGGTTGACGAGGGCCACGCTTCCGTCGAAGTCCAGCACTATCTCACCTGAAGGGTCGGCGGGCAGCGTAATCCTCGCTATTTCCTCGCCCAAATCAATATCGCGCACCACCAACTCGACCGCCAGCAGATCCCCGTCACCTAGCGGAGATCGTTGCAAATACATCAGCAAACCTCCGCTGGGGTCGAGCGCCGGATTAGTCGGACAAGTGGCGTCGTCAAAGCACCCGGGATGGGGATTGGAGGCCAACTCGATCACTTGCCCCGCAGAATCCCGGAACTCGAAGGAGTTAAGCGCATCATCACTTCGTTCGATGACGAACCTCCCACCACCGAAGTCGATAACGACAGGCCCCGACTCCCACCCGCCGACGGTCGCCAAGACGCGGTCCCCAATTTCGAAGTCATACAACACCAGGTCCTCGCGCCGGGTGTCAGGATCGCTGAAATTGTGAATAACCGTGAAGATCGCCTGGGGCCTGCCATCGATCTGCTCAACCCCCCACAGCCTCAGAGCCGAGTCGTCGTCCAGGACATCAAGAAAAGCTTGGGCATCGGGACTCGACGGTCGCGACCAGAACACGCGTTGATCGGCCGTCACATCCTCACCAGCTCCGGAGAACTGGAACAGGAAGCCGCCCAGTAAATCGTCGAAGGCCACCCCCACCCGCTCGTCGACGATCCGTACCGGAACGCCTCGGCCTTCGAGGACCGACCAGTGGTCTGGGCCCAAAATCGTTACTGGAGCCGGCACATCGACCACCAGCAACGTCGCCGAGGTAGTTGTCGTAGCAGGCACCGAGAGGGCGGTTGTGGACGTGCTCGAGCCCGGGGTGACGTCCACTGTTGTCGGTGGACTGTCCAGATCGGCGAATGTCAGGAGCGGCCCCTCAGAGCCACTGCCCGAGCACGCTGACAAGATGAGGATGAGGACGAGGAGTTTTCGCATTACTTTTACGGACTCGTTCGTACTCTACGGCAGCACCGTGGTCGCCCTGGGGGATTTCCAGAGTCCGGGTGCCACGCGGGCACCCGGACTCCAAGCCCTTCATGCGGGAAGCAACCGGGCTATGGACCGCCGAGATTCTGGACCGTCATCCTCACGGGGTAAGGAGCACAGCACGTGCTCGGCGAGGCTTGCGCCTCCCTCCGATCGGACCAGAGTCTTCGCATACTCGCTGCGGCCACCCTCGTCCCCTTCCTTCCTCTCGCCGTAGATCGGCCCCGGGGCGATTTTCTTGATACGCTCGGTGCGTGAAATCGAGCGACCAGGAGAGACAAGAGTTCTTGGCCAGTTACCCGGGCTGGGAACTTACGGGAGAATCCATAACCAAAACGTTTCAATTCGGGAACTTCACCGAGTCGATTGCTTTCGTAGTCCGCCTGGCGTTTCATGCCGAAGCGGCCGATCATCATCCGGACATCGACATTCGGTGGAATCGAGTCACGCTGACGCTCAGCACACACGAAGAGGGCGCCCTGACCAGGAAGGACACCGACCTGGCAAGCGCGATCGAGGCAATCGTCTAGGAGGGTCCCTTCACTCCCCTACTTGCACGGGCGGCAGGACGGTTAGGGGCACAATTATCGCTTCGTCTGACCTCCCCTCCAGCCGGCAATGTGCTTCGACGGTGCCTGTTGCCTCGAAGTCGATCTCCCCTCGCACCAGCTGATAACCGAACTTCCCCGGTTCGATCATTACCGGCTGACGGCTGCGGGCAACCTCCTCCCCTCCCCGCCGGAACACGACTTCGAGCGCGTCAGTGCCTTGCTCTCCGGCATCGCACCTGATCAGCACGATGAGGTGCGGTTCGAGGGTGGCGGGGAACGACGCGACCGTTGTTGAGAAGTAAACCCCCGTGAGATCGATCCGGGTTGAGGGGCCCTCTACTTGCCTGAAATCGAAGCCGTCCACGAACAAAGCCGACAAGATCTGCATTCGCCCAGGCTAGGCCCCGTGTATGTCACATCGAACCGGGGCACTCAGTTGAGGTTGAGGGTGACTCCGCTCATCTCAGCACGGATTTCCCACTGGCTGCGGCTGAGGCCGGGAAACTCGTTACCCGACGAAAGGAAGCAGTCACCCATGATGGAGCCGTGCTGGCACATCCATACGAAGTCCTGAGACTCCGGCTTGTCCGGGGGGGCAAAGGTAGCTTCGTCCAGGAAGTCGATCTCGAGCTGGTGTGACCAGCAAAACAGGAATCCGCGTAGTCGTCGCTCCGCGCATTCGGTCATGTGGCACATGATTCCCACGGTCATGGCTCATACATCGGCCGGCTCGAACGCCGGGTTGAGGAATCAGACTGCCGCCTGGTTGACGGCGCCTTCTCGCCAGATGGCTACCAGGTGCGTGCGGTCTTGGGCGTCGTACTCGAAGAACAGGCGCCAACCCAATGCCCCGTATTCTGCGTAGGTCAGGTTGGAGAAGTTAACGAGTTCCAGGGGAACATCAGCCAATGCCTCGGCGCCGGGCCGGGCCGTGAGGGTGGTCATCGACTGACGCAGCGGATCGGCGACCATCGCTAGGAAACTACCCCGCACACTGGGGCTCGAGCTATTGGGATCCCACCATCCCCAAGAGGCCTCGTCGACGAGAAGCTCCTGCAGCTCGTCTCCACTGAAATGCTTGGGCGGGGCGTAGTAGCTCACATGCAACCCCCGGTCGGACACAAGCTGGTCGAGATTCCCGCGCTCCGCCACCGTCTGGTTCATCCGGAATGCCCACTCATTGAGCTGTGGGTCATCCGCGAACCGTCCGGGGGAGATCATCCTGGTCAAGAACCTGCCCTCGACCCAGGCGTCGCCGTCGGGGGTCTCGACTTCGAGCCACAGGGCTGCTCCTCGCTGGGCGCTTCGTCCGGTTGACCGAATCCCGGTTTCAGCAGCACCAAAACGATAGACCATGGGATGTTCTTCACTGGGACCGTCCAGGGCTGTGAGGAAATGGTCCTCGGCGATGAAAACCACCCCATAGACGGCAGGATGCTCGAGCGGGAGAAAGACGGGCCCCCGGCCGATCAGAAAATTTCGCCCCAGGCCGAGGAATGTCGACACCGCAAAGGCGGCCGCCACGGCCAGCAGGGGAAGGCCCAAAAGGCCGGCCGTTTCCGTGACCGATCCTATGAGCAATCGCATGTTGTCAACAAAGAACGACGAGCCGCCCCCCTCCGGGCCTATGGCGGGAACCGGTTCGGCGCTCACGAAGTCGACGGAGATCAGAGCACCGTCCAACTGGGTCACTCGAATGGTGACCAACCCGCTGCTAGAACCTCCCCGCCCGTCGGTGGCGGTGTAGAGGAAGGAGTCGGTACCGTTGAAGCCTTCAATCGGATCGTAACTGACGTCTCCGCCGCTCATCCAAACGACCCCGTTTCCGGCCTGGTTGAGGGTGATTGTTATCGGATCACCGTCGGGGTCGACTATTCCGCTGAGGATCGGAATGGTTATGACGTCGGTGAATTCGAGCCCGATACTCAAGTTCGGCGTCAGCGGTGGATCGTTGACCTCGGCCACCGTGAAGAGGATCGTGGCGCCGTTCGTCCCGCCCCGGCCGTCACCAACGGCATAAGTGACGGTCTCGGCACCGAACCAGTTGCGGTCGGGGAAGTAGGTGTAGCTGAAGTCTCCGTTATGGCGGAGCGTCCCGTGCTGCGGTGATGTGATCGAGATCACTATTAGCCCGTCACCGTCAGGATCACTGTCGTTGCTGAGCGGCAAAACGAAGGCGCTGGTGTCTTCATCCAGCTCCACAGCGTCCGCGATCGCGAGCGGTGAAAGGTTGAGATCGGGCAAGTCCGCTCCGGGAGATACGAGAACAACCAGGATGAGAGTCGCCGTGTTTCCGCCCGGATCACTGGCCTCGACCGTCAACGTGTAGCTGGGGGTGGTCGCCGCATCAAGAAGCTGGGCAAGAGCGATCTGTTTGGTGATCGGGTCAATGACGAAGGTGCCGTCGGGATCTCCGTCGACGATCACGAGCGTGACGGCCAATCCTTCGGGGTCAAAAGCCGGCACCACACCAAGCGATGTGCCGACGGGCATGTCGTCCACGGCTGGATAGACCGCGGCGGTGACAATCGGGGGTTCGTCGACGTCGACGATAGAAACCACCAACAGCGCCGACGCAGACTCGCCGGACGGATCCTCCACGACCACCGTGAGCAAGTAAGAGGAGGTCAGCTCGTAGTCCACCCCGGCTGCCAGTGAAACCTGCCCGGTACCAGAATCGATAGTGAACGTCGCGTCCGGGAAGGCGAAATAGAACATCAGCGCGTCGCCGTCCGGGTCGCTTCCCACCATGTTGGCGACGGTGGATCCCGCCGCAAGGTCCTCGTTGATGCTCACAGCCGCCGGGAGCAAGGCGGGAGGATCGTTGACCGGGGTGACAGTCAGGCTCACAGTGGCCGGGGCGGAGACCCAGGTCCCATCAGAAACTGTGTAGGTGAAGCTATCTGCGTGGTTTTCGGACCCATTGTGGGTGTATGAGAAGGACCCGTCAGGATTGAGCGCGAGGGCTCCGAACAACGGCGACGCCCCGGGAACGACGTTAAGGGTGTCGGCGGGAATGTCGGCGTCGGTGTCGTTGGCGAGCACTCCTGTAAGCGCCGGGACTATGAGGTCACCCCCTTCAGCGACGCCACCGTAAGCGTCATCAACGGCGACGGGCGGTTTGTCGTTAGTGGCATTGATATTGATGGCCACCGTCGCCACCGCAGAGGTATTGAGTCCATCGAACACCTCGTATGTGAATGCATCGAGATGGTTCTCGCTGCCGTCATGGGTGTAGGTGAACGAACCATCCGGGTTCAACGTCAGAGTGCCGTAGGAGACATCTGCCACTACGGCCGCCGAAAGGCTGTCGCCCGGCATATCGGCATCGGTGTCGTTGCTGAGCACCCCGGCGGCAGCCAGGGCAGTAAATATGTCGCCTTCTACCGGCACGGTGTACGAATCGTCTACGGCGATGGGGGTCTGGTCATTGATCGGGGTCATCGTGATCGTGACAACGGCCGGAGGCGCCGAGGTGTTAATCCCGTCGAACACTTCATAGACGAAGGAGTCCGCCAGGTCTTCAGAGCCGTCATGTAGGTAGAGGAACGAGCCATCAGGATTGAGGGAGAACGCGGCAGCAAACGCCGGCGGCGTGACCAGCGCCGCCGTCAGAGTGTCGGCCGGCACATCGGCGTCGGTGTCGTTGGCGAGGACGCCCGGCGCCAGAATCGAGACAAACCAGCCCTCGGGGGTACTGAAGGGGCCGTCAGGATTAGCGATTGGCGGGTTGCCGTTGACCTCGTTCACCGTCAGCGTGAAGGCCACTTCGGTTGAGAGGAAAGGTGTCCCGTCGTCGGTGACCCGGATCACGATTGGATAAACACCAGGACCCTGCACTTCGGAGGGAGTCCATGAGAAGACACCGCCGGGACCGACCGACGCGCCGGGTGGGCCCGAGACCATCGTCCAGCTCAAGGCATTTGCGGGCTGGTCGCTATCAGTCGCCGTCGCCACGAACGAGTAAAGAGCCAGCTCGTTGATCGTTGTGTCGGCGATCGGATCCGGGACGGGGGCTGAGTTGACGTCATTGACGGTCACGGTGAACGACTCCTCGTCCCACAGGTTGGGGGTCCCATCGTCGGTCACCCGCAACGTCACCCCATAGGTCCCGGGCCCTTGCGCCTCGGAGGGTGTCCAGGTGAACGTTCCCGCTGGTGTAATGGCTGCCCCCGACGGGCCCGACGCCATCAACCACAACAGCCCGTTGGCCGGGTCATCGACGTCCGTGGCACCGGCACTGAACGACAACAGAGTCAACTCATCAATCGTCACATCACCAATCGGATCCAACACCGGAGCCACGTTCACCTCGTTGACTGTGACGTCGATGGTTTCCGAATCGGACAGGAGCCCGGTCCCGTCGTCAGTCACCACCACATCAAAGGTGTAAACCCCCGCACCCTGCGCCTCAGAAGGAGTCCAGGTGAAATCACCCGCCCCAGTAATCGCCGCCCCCG
>CAXMOO010000005.1:0-18944 GCA_964195005.1 uncultured Gammaproteobacteria bacterium | reverse complement strand
TGCCACCCCGATCGATCGCTCGGCGTGGCTGCAGACCATCCAATCCTGGCAGCGGGATTTCGCCGTGGGGTACGAGCAAGATCCGTCCGGACCGATCAAGCCCCAGTATGTAGTCGAGGAGCTTTATCGAATCACCCAGGGCGAGGCGATCGTGGTGGCGGGTGTCGGCCAACATCAGATGTGGGCATCTCAGCTCTGGAAGTTCGACAGGCCCCGCTCCTGGATCAACTCGGGCGGTCTCGGCACCATGGGCTATGCCATACCGGCCGCGATCGGGGCCAAGATGGGACGACCCGACGAGCTGGTCTACGCCATAGACGGCGATGGATGCTTCCAAATGACGATGCAAGAGTTGATCACTGCCAGCACCGAGAAGATCCCGGTCAAGATTGGTGTGATCAACAACAACAATCTGGGCATGGTGCGGCAATGGCAACGGCTGTTCTACAACGAACGGTTCTCCGGCACTGAGCTGGGAGACACGACCCCCGACTACGTACAGCTCGCTGAGTCTCTCGGTTGCGTCGGGCTGAGGGCAGAAAAGCCCTCCGAGGTCGGGCCCGTCATCGAGAAGTCGCTCGCCATCAACGATGTTCCCGTCGTGGTCGAATTCCGGGTTGATCCCGACGAGATGGTATTTCCCATGATTCCGGCCGGTGGTTCTAACGACAACGTCGCATTGAGCCCGGAGGACCTGAATGCCTAAGCAGATCCTCTCCGTGCTGGTGGAAAACAAGCCTGGTGTGCTGGCGCGCGTCTCCTCAATGTTCGCTCGGCGCGGTTTCAACATTCACTCCCTGGCGGTGGGGCCGGCGGCCGATCCCGAGTTTTCGATGATGACCGTGGTGGTTGAAGACGAGAACCTGGAACAGGTGCTCAAGCAGCTCCGCAAGCTGGTCAACACGATCAAGGTGACGGAGCTCAACCCCCAAGACTGCATCGAGCGGGAGGTCATGCTGGTGCGGGTTGCGGCCGACGCTTCTCAGCGAGGCGAATTGTTGGAAGCCGCCGGTGTTTTCAAGGCCCGAGCGGTCGACGTGGGCACCAATTCGATCACCTTCGAAATCACCGGCCCACCGGACAAGGTCAACGACTTCCTCGAGTTGTTGCGACCGTACGGGCTCATTGAACTTGCCAAGTCGGGGTGGATCGCCCTCGCCCGCGACTCAAAAGGCCGCGCACTGCGAGCGATCTCGTGAGCAGCTTGCTTGAATTGGGCAAGGTGCACCTGGCGCTTGCCAGGCCGGGCAGCCCAAGCTGACCCGGCCCCCGACGCAACATCCGACTCGATCCAGGAGCAACCCATGCAGAACCGC
The DNA here is from genome assembly GCA_964195005.1 of uncultured Gammaproteobacteria bacterium. Taxonomy (GTDB): domain Bacteria; phylum Actinomycetota; class Acidimicrobiia; order Spongiisociales; family SHLN01; genus JAUXLW01. Next base: position 17,628 of record CAXMOO010000005.1, on the reverse strand, counting down.
GTAATCATCTTCGACACAACACTGCGAGACGGCGAGCAGTCGCCGGGAATCGCCCTCGATGCCGACGACAAGGTCGCCATCGCCAACCAGCTCGCCCGTCTTGGCGCCGACGTCATCGAAGCCGGGTTCCCCATTGCCTCCGACGGAGACTTCCTCGCAGTACAACGCGTAGCCCGGGAGGTCAAGGGACCCGTTATCGCCGCCCTCGCCCGGGCCATACCCGAGGACATCGACAGGGCGTGGGAGTCCATCAAGGATGCGGAACGACCCCGCATCCATGTGTTCCTCGCCACTTCAGCCATCCATATGGAGCACAAGCTGCGGATGACAGAAGAGGATGTTGTGCAAGCCGCCGCTGCTGCCGTCGCCCACGCCCGATCGCTGTGCGACGACATCGAATTCTCACCTGAAGATGGCAGCCGCTCGGATATGGACTTCATGTTGCGGGTCTGCCGGACAGCGGTGGAAGCCGGTGTCGGCACAATCAACATTCCCGATACGGTCGGTTTCGCCACGCCATCTGATTACGGGGCCCGCATCAAGAAAGTCGTGGATGAGCTAACCGCCATCCGCGAGGACGTCATCATCTCCACCCATTGCCATAACGACCTCGGGTTGGCCGTTGCCAACGCGTTGGCTGCGGTGGAAAACGGTGCCAGACAGGTCGAGGTCGCGGTGAACGGTATCGGTGAGCGGGCAGGCAACGCCGCCCTGGAAGAGGTGGTCATGGCGCTCAACACTCGGGCCGACCACTATCAGGTTGAAACGGCAATCGACACCACCCAGCTTCTTGAGACCAGCCGCCTGGTATCGCGATTGACCGGATATCCCGTTCAATACAACAAGGCCGTTGTCGGCCGGAATGCGTTCGCTCATGAGTCCGGAATCCACCAGCACGGTGTTCTGCGGGAACGCACCACCTACGAAATCATGGACCCCAACGCGGTGGGCCAGGAAGACACCAAGCTCGTCCTCGGCAAACATTCGGGGCGGGCCGCATTTGGAGATGCCCTCAAACACATCAACATCAACCTCGAGGACGAGGACTTCGAGGCAGCATTTGTCCGCTTCAAACAACTGGCCGACCGCAAGGGCGAGATCGGCGAAGAAGGCCTACTGGCGATCGTCCACGATCAAGTCGATCATCTGGACGAGGTCCATTTCCTGGGCTGGATGGCTTCAGGCGGCGACAGCCAGGCTCCGGAGGCGACCGTCCTCGTAGAACGGGACGGCAAGAAGGAATCGCACGAGGCGAGCGGCGACGGCATGGTCGATGCCATATTCGGTGCCCTCTCCGTGGCGTTCGATCTACCCCGTGCCCGTTTGATCGACTATCGGGTGGATCCGGTGAGCCTGGGAGCCGACGCTATGGCGGAAGTGAAGGTCCTCGTCCAGCTTCGGGAAAAGACTTTTACGGGCACCGGCACCTCGACCGACATCGTGGAGGCCTCAGCTCGCGCCTTCAACGGCGCCCTCAACAAGGCGGCCCGAGACAGCGCCTACAAGAAGTAAGCAGTCAGCAGTCAGCAGTCAGCAGGAGAGGAACCTTCCCCTCATGCGGAGCGGAGTCATCGCAGCGCAGTGGGAGGGGCTGGGGGAGGGTGGTGCCCACCAACAGCAGGAATGCCGCCAGCTTGACTCCCCCAGGAATTGTTGCTTCCAGGTGACCCTGCACAAGGCGGTGCCCAACAATCAACTGCTGAGTTCGGTGCGCTCCCGACCGGCTCTTGGTTCAACCCTCGGGCCTCAACGTCGCTTCGCGCAGGGTGCCGTTGCTGGAAACCACCCCCTCCCAACCTCCCCCACTCCGTGGGAGAGGAGAACAGACAAGGATCCTAGAGAACGAGTGCGGCCACGACGGCTCGGCCCAGCTCGGCCGTGCCGACCACGGGGCCTCCGCCGGCAATGTCGGCCGTGCGCACGCCTTTGGCAAGGACACTTGTCACAGCAGCTTCAACGGCGGAAGCCTCCTTCTCGAGGCCCAGCGAGAGCCGAAGGGCCATCGCAGCTGCCAGGATCGCCCCCACCGGGTTGGCGACATCCTGGCCGCTGATGTCCGGCGCCGATCCGTGGACTGGCTCGTAAAGCCCGGGGCCCGACTCTCCAATCGACGCGGAGGGGAGCATTCCCAGCGATCCGGTGAGCATGGCTGCTTCATCGGTGAGGATGTCACCGAAAAGATTGGAAGTCACGACCACGTCAAAATCGGCTGGTCGTGAGAGCAGAAACATCGCCATGGCATCGACCAGGACTTCTTCGAACTCAACGTCGGGAAACTCGTCGGCCATGATGCGTGCCGTCTCAGCCCGCCACAAACGGGAGGGCTCGAGCACATTGGCCTTGTCAACGCTGGTCAGCTTGTTGCGCCTGGCCCGGGCCTGTTCGCCGGCAACTCGAACAACGCGTGCGACCTCCTCGACCGAATACTTCATCACCTGATAGGCCTCTCCCCCGGACGTTCCCGAATCGCCGAAGTAAATGCCCCCGGTGAGCTCGCGCACAAACAGAATATCGACGCCGGTCACTGCCCGGGCCCGCAGCGGGGACAGGTCGACCAGCTCGGGGAAGACACTGATTGGCCGCAGGTTGGCATACAGGCCAAGCTGGTGTCGAATGGCCAGCAATCCTTGCTCGGGTCGCTCTGCCGCTCCGTCCCAGGCAGGCCCGCCCACAGCTCCCAGGAACACCGCATCGGCCGTCCGACATGCTGTCAGGGTTGCCTCAGGAAGAGCCTTGCCGGTTGCATCGATGGCGGCTCCCCCGATCAGGTGTTCTTGCGAGGTGAACTCGTGGCCGGCCGCCTCACCAACAGCCGATAACACCGCGGTCGCCTGGGCAAGCACCTCAGGGCCGATCCCGTCACCGGGTAGCACAACGATGTTGGCCTTCACGAGGCTGGAGGGTACCCGTTTGCCAGAACGGGTCGATATGCTCAGGCTCTAATGGGTTGGCTACTACTGACTTTTCTGACAATTCCGATCGCCGAGATCTATGTGCTGTTCTGGGTTGGCGGCAGTATCGGGATTCTGCAAACGCTGGTTCTAATCGTGGCGACGGCGGTGATTGGATCGGCACTCGTGGCCCGCCAGGGCGCGGCAGCCCTCGAACAAGTGCGTTCGTCCTTTTTCCAGGCCCGGTTCCCCGCCAAGGAATTAGCGCACGGGGCCATGATCGTTGTCGCCGGATCCTTGCTCATAACGCCGGGGTTTATCACAGACGGAATCGGGTTTGCCCTGCTGTTCCCACCATTTCGCGAGGTGATGAGGAAATGGATCGGGAGGCGCTTTTCGGGACGGATCACAGTGATCCCGGGGCCGCGCCCAACAGAGGGCGAGTGGAACGACCCACCACCTCCCAACCCGCTGCCGTAGAAACCACCCGCCAAAGGGCCAGGCCTCCGGCACTGCGGCCTACCCTCCCCCACTGACACCGAAGGAGAATCCATGCCCGACAACCTCATCGCACCTCACGGCGGGCAATTGATCGACCTCCTGGTGGATGAAGCCCGCGCTGATGAGCTGAAGGCCCCCGGCCGCTCGGCACCGGAGTGGAGCCTGACCTCCCGGCAAATGAACGACATCGAGCTGCTGCTCAACGGCGGGTTCTCACCGCTGACCGGTTTCATGAATCAGGCTGATTACGTGTCCGTCACCAACGAAATGAGGCTGGCAGGCGGGACTCTCTGGCCGATTCCCGTAACTCTGGACGTTGACGAGGAGACCGCTAAGGAGGTGGGTTCCGGCGGTGAGCTGGAGCTCCGGGATCCCGAGGGGGTTCTTATCGCCGTCCTTCAGGTCGAGGACGTATGGCAGCCTGATCGGAAGGCCGAGGCGGCGGCAGTGTTCGGCACCACCGATCCGGACCATCCCGGCGCCGGCTATCTGGAACGGAATTCCCACCCGTATTACGTCGGCGGTCGCCTCGAAGGTCTCCAACTGCCGGTGCACTACGACTTCCGAGCTTTGCGTGCCTCGCCCGCCGACCTGCGGGCCGAGTTCGCCAGAGCCGGCTGGCGCCGGGTTGTCGCGTTCCAGACGCGTAATCCCATGCATCGAGCTCACCAGGAAATCACGTTGCGGGCTGCCAAAGACGTCGAAGCCAACCTCTTGATCCACCCGGTCGTGGGAATGACCAAACCGGGCGACATCGATCACTACACACGGGTGCGCTGCTACCAATCGACACTCGATCATTACCCGCAATACACCGCCAAGCTGGCACTGCTGCCGCTGGCCATGCGGATGGGCGGGCCGCGCGAGGCGGTGTGGCACGCGATCATCCGCAAGAACTACGGTTGCACACATTTCATCGTCGGCCGCGATCACGCCGGGCCGGGATCCGATGCCTCTGGTGAGCCGTTCTACGGGCCGTACGATGCTCAGGAGCTCCTCCGCCGGCACGAGGAAGAGATCGGTGTAGAGATGGTGCCGTTCCGGATGATGGTCTACATCCCGGACGACGATTCCTATCAGCCGATCGACGAGATACCCGACGACGTACGGACCCTCTCCATCTCGGGCACCGAACTGCGGGAGCGATTGGCCGACGGCAGAGACATTCCCGAGTGGTTCTCCTACCCCGATGTGGTTGAGGAGCTGCGCAAGACCCACCGCCCCCGCGACAAGCAAGGGTTCACCGTGTTCATGACCGGACTCTCGGGCTCGGGCAAGTCCACCATCGCCAACGCGCTGATGGTGAGGCTCCTGGAGATGGGCGGGCGGCCCGTCACCCTGCTCGACGGAGATCTCGTCCGCCAGAATCTCTCCTCCGAGCTTGGCTTCTCCAAAGAGCACCGTGACATCAACATTCGCCGCATCGGCTGGGTGGCTTCAGAGATCACCAAAAACGGCGGCATCGCTATATGCGCCCCCATCGCTCCCTACGACCACACACGCATGCAGGTGCGGGAAATGATTGATCCGGTCGGTGGATTCAACCTCGTACATGTCGCCACTCCCCTCGAGGTGTGCGAGGCCAGGGACCGGAAAGGCCTCTATGCCAAGGCCCGGGAGGGCATCATCAAGGAGTTCACTGGAATCTCAGACCCCTACGAGGAGCCGGCTGATGCCGAGATCACCATCGACACCACGCAAATGCGTCCCTCGGAGGCCGCCCAGCAGATCATCCTCCACCTGGAGGCCGAGGGCTACATCGGAGCCGACCAGAACCCCTAACGAAACGAGGGCCCCATGGCTTGGGAAGGCTGGCTGACTCTCGGCGTCATCCTGGTTGCCATCCTGGTGATGGTTAGGGATTGGCTGGCGCCGGCAGCAACCTTGATGGCGGCGGTGGTCGCCCTCCTCCTGGCCGGAGTGGTCGATACCGACCAGGCCCTGTCCGGCTTCTCCAACCCGGCTCCTTTGACGGTGGCAGCGCTCTTCATAGTGGCGCGGGCAGTGGAGAAAACCGGCGCCCTACAACCGCTGGTCTCGTCCATGCTCACCAGCGAAGCCGGGCCGCGACGGGCCCTGGGACGCCTCGTCGTACCAGTGGCGGCATCGTCGGCGTTTCTCAACAACACCCCAATTGTGGCGATGCTCGTCCCCCAGGTGAGTGCCTGGGCTGAGCGGCGCCAGCGTTCGCCGGCTCGTTTTCTCATGCCGCTTTCTTTCGCGGCCATCCTCGGAGGATTGATAACGGTGATCGGCACCTCGACCAACCTTGTCGTCTCCGGCATCCTGGAAGAAGGCTCGCTTGAGCCCATAGGGGTTTTCGAGATCTCGAAGCTGGGCGTCCCGGTTGCCATAGGAGGTCTGCTGGTTCTGATAACCCTGGCTCCGCGCCTGCTCCCATCCCGACCGCCAGCCCGAAGCGATTTGCAAGACACCGTGCGCGAGTTCGTCGTGGACATGGAGGTCGAGCCGGGAGGCCCCATCGACGGCGCCACGGTTGAAGGTGGAGGCTTGCGACATCTGGCAGGCGTTTTCCTGGTGCAGGTGGAGCGGTTCGGCGACCTGATAGCGCCGGCCAGCCCGACACTGGTTCTGCATGGCGGCGACCGGCTTCGGTTCGTCGGCAAGGCGGACAATGTCGTCGACCTTCAGGCCACTCGGGGCCTGGTCCCGGCAGCCCATCAAGACGGTGGATTCGACAGCGGGCAGAGCGCCTTCTTCGAAGTGGTGGTGGGCGCCTCCTCGCCCCTGGTGGGCAGCACTTTGCGAGAAGCCGGGTTCCGCAGCCGATATCAAGCTGCGGTTGTCGCGATCCATCGGGCCGGCCACAGGGTGGAGGGCAAGTTGGGTCAGGTCCCGGTCCGCGTCGGCGACACCCTGTTGATTTTGGCCGACCGGGACTTCCGTTCCCGATGGTACGACCGTAACGACTTCTTGCTGGTCTCACCCCTGGACAGCACCCCGCCCGTGAGCAGCAATCGGGCCGTCTGGGTGGGGCTGGTGATCGCCGGGATCGTCGTGAGTGCGACTACCGGAGTAGTAACGCTGTTGGAAGCTTCACTCGTGGGCTCTTTCCTTCTGGTCATCGGCCAGGTGCTGACTCTGGGTGAAGCCCGACGGGCGGTGAACCTCGACGTGGTTCTGCTGATAGCTGCCGCCCTCGGGCTCGGCCGGGCGGCCACCGAGTCGGGGCTGGCCAACAAGATCGCCGACCTAATGGTCGATGCGTTCGGAGGCTGGGGGGACGCCGGGACTTTGCTGGGACTGGTATTGGCCACCATCGTGCTGACCGAGCTGGTCAGCAACGCTGCCGCGGCAGCCATCATGGTGCCGATCGCGCTGGCAACAGCCCAACAGGTGGGGGAAGATCCCCGTGGCTTTGCAATTGCCATCGCCATTGCCGCGTCGGCATCCTTCCTCTCACCGATCGGATATCAGACCAACACAATGGTGTACGGCCCCGGCGGCTATCGCTTCAGCGACTACTCCCGGCTTGGAGTGCCACTGACGGCAACCGTCGTGGCAGTGACGGTGCTGCTGACCCCGGTGCTGTGGTGACGTAGAGAGGTATGGATTGCCGAGCAGCCTCTTAGGAAAGAGCGTCCTGCTCGCGACGCATCTTGACCAGAGGTCGCTCCTCGTCAAGCTCGACATCATCGAGAGTGATCGGCGCATCCATCGCGACCGGCTTGACGATCCGGGCGTGCTCGGCCAGGCCGATTGGCAGCAGCCCTTCGGTGTTCTCGATCCTGTCGATCTCGCCGTAGACGGTCCAGCCACCAAACCCATCAAGCACATCTCCCGGTTCCAGGTCCTTCTTGGCGAGGGCCACCGTGTCGGCGACAAACGGGCCGGCCGTCACAATAGTCGGCTCGCGGTAGAGGTACACCTCAGCGATTGAGACCGGCACCTCGATGTGAACCAGGTGATAGGGCCGGTAGAACGTGTAGTACGGCCCATCGCCCATCTTCAGAAACTTCAATGCCGGTTGCACGAGGTCGGGGCTCTCGTTATATCCGATGACAAACACGCCGCCCGCAAAGTCGCCTCCGAGTGTGTAATCGACGGAGCCATGCCCATTGAGAGCCGCCGTCATGTCGGCGGTGACGGTGGCCAGCTCGGTCCTGACCCCATGCATGCCTCTTTTCTCGGGAAGCAGATGGAAGGCGTTGGCGACGACGGCATTTTCGATATTCATCTTGGTGCCGTCGGTAAAGGACGTAGTCATAGCCAGTGAGGTCCCCTGGCTGACGGACCATTCCTTGATACTTTCCGGAGTGGCGTGAACGTCCATGAACCCCTTGCAATTCACCGCAGTCACGAGCTCGAAGCCGGCCCCTTCCACAAATTCGATGAGACGGGCCAGCACTCCGGGCTGATCACCGTCGGCGATCGTGTAGACGGCCCCATTCTTCTCGGCAATGTCTTTGAGGAGATAGCCCACCGTGGCGTCGGACTCGGCGTTCATCGACACTACGTCCTTGCCGGCCTCCAATGCCGCCCGGATGGCAACGGCCCCATATTCGTTCGAGCCCGTCACTTCCATGACGATCTCGACGTCTTCGAGCTGACACATCGCCTCGAGCGAGTAGGTGACGGTTGGCTTACCGGCCTGAATGGCGTCTGAAAGCACTTTGACGTCGTCACTCACCACGATGTCGTCTAGCGAGTAGCCGGCGCGGCGATAAGCGTCTACAGCGTTGGCCGGCGTGCGGTTAACGATAAGAGCAGGACGCATGCCCGGCGTGAAGTCGAGTTGATACACGAGGTTGCGACCGACGAACCCGGCGCCGATCAGCACAACTCGCAGGTCGTCACCTGCTCGCTCGCGTGCTAGCCGTCGCATTACTCCCATTGACCTGTTTTCCCTCTCACTGGTTCTCTCTGCCTGGTTAGCAGTGTATTACGGTTCCGCTTTGTGCACAGAAAGTAGTTGTCGACCACAGTGTGCGTCGTGAGCGAAGTGGGTTCATCATGGAGACGTGTAAGTGGCGATCGCTTCCTTAGCGGCATCCATCGTCACCACACACGTATTAATACCAGCACAACCCGAACTCCCCGACCAACCAGCAAACGACGAACCAGCATCAGCCACCGCCGTCAACGTCACCACGGTCCCATCCAAGTAATCATCCGTACAATCCACATCCGGACAATCGATCGACCCGGAATCAGCCGTCACATCCCCCGACCCAGCACCCGCCGGCGTAACCGTCAACGTAAAGAACACCGGATCCAACGTGTAAGTGGCGATCGCTTCCTTAGCGGCATCCATCGTCACCACACACGTATCAGTACCAGCACAACCCGAACTACCCGACCAACCAGCAAACGACGAACCAGCATCAGCCACCGCCGTCAACGTCACCGACTGGTTGAAGCCATACACCTCGGAACAATCCCCCCCACAATTGATCCCCGCCGGCGAAGACGTAACCGTCCCCACACCCGTCCCATCCTTGGACACCGTCAACGAGAATGGATCCAACGTAAAGGTCGCCGTGGTCGACTTGGCAGCATTCATCAACACCACACACGGACCAGTACCAGCCGAAGCACACCCGGCACCATTCCAACCAGTAAACGACGAACCAGCCGCAGGAGAAGCCGTCAGGGTGACAGACGACCCCGCGACAAAATCTGCATCACAAGTCGCACCACAACTAATCCCTGCCGGCGCAGAAGACACAGTTCCCGAACCCGTCCCATCCTTCGCCACCGACAACGAGAACGCCTCGGTCACGGTCCAGGCGAAGGCATCGAGGTCGGCGCCTCCCAAGCCATCGGACACCGTTATTTGAGTTGAGTAAGGGCTGCCGGCGGCCGCTGTTGAGGACAGAACTCCGGAAATCAACCCACTGCCGGGGGCGATGGTTATGCCCGGAGGAAGCCCCGTCGCGCTCCAGGTCAGCGTGTCGCCATCGGGATCCGTCGCTTCGGCGGAAATGCTTATTGTGTCGCCTTCGCCGTCAGTGCGACCCACAAGGTTCTGGCTAAAAACGGGAGGCCGGTTGGTGTTGACCACCGAGATTGTGAAAACGTCCGAGTCGGTAAGGCCGCCTTCATCCGTCACGGTAACGGTGACCACACTGAAGCCACTGTCGGCGAAGCCCGGGGTTCCTGTGATCTGGGCCGTCCCATCTCCGTTGTCAACGAATGTCGCCCAAACGGGCAGTCCAGTGACCGAATAGCTCACGCTGTCGAGATTGGCGTCGAACGTCGACGGGTTGAGGGGGACCATCGCGGTACCTTCGGCCACCGTCCGGTTGGGGATGTTCCCGAGCATGGGCGGATCATTGACCAGGCCCGTGAGCTCCACGCGGAAGGTCTTACCGTTGTTGTAGGTGATCACCAGCGTGGCGACCTTGTCGAGCGGCCCCGACGAAGTGAACCGGATCGACGCTGCAGCCTGGTTGCCGGGCGGTATCGCGCCGACCAGGTCGGTTAGCAGCTGGAACCGGTTCTTGTTGGGACCGGTAATGCTGGCCGCCTCGATTACCAGGCTGGGGCTGGCTGCTGCGCCGGCATTGACAATCGCGACCTCGCTGGTCTGGACCCCATTAGTAGCCACGGGACCGAACGTGAGACTCACCGGGCTTGCTTCAATCACCGGCGGCCCCACCTTGTTGACCACCTCAATCCCATGGATAATCGGAAGGTTCCCCCCCGATTGGGGGACGAAGCCAATGTCGAGCACTCCCCCCGCAACATTTGTCTGGACCGGGACCATGATTGCCTTGAACTTGCCACCGGCGGTGGCGAAGACATCGAGGTTGTTCACCGCTAGGGCGCCCTCGACCCTCACATCGAAGAAGCGCTGGTTGGGCCCGCTCTGGACAATCTCAGCGAAGTAGAACCTGACCTCATACGGCCCGTTGGCAATCGGTAAGTCATACGACAACGGCGCCGAGCTGGACCCAAAGGCCTCCGTTCGCAACATAGCCACCCTCGTCCCGCTCGGGATTGACGGATCCGACGTGTCGATCGCAGTCGCGGTGGACGTCTCGCCACGAGGCGAGCCGGCAACGACGAAAGGCTCATCCGGAATCCACGGCTCGGCACCACCGAGCCGGTCGCCGCCGTTATTGATTCGATATACCGTGACGTCATCAGCTGCGCCCAGTAGATCAACCTGCAATGGGGACTGAACCCCATCGTGACGGACATCGAGCAAAGCCGAGGCTGTGCCGGCCCGATTGGGGGCGTACTCCACTACGACCTCCGCCACCCCTCCTGGCGCCAGCGTCTGGGCCCCGCCGCCCGAGATGAACCTGAATTGGTCGGCATCGGTTCCCAACAAACGCATAGGCAGAGTCGTGATTGAGGCGGTGCCCGGCTCACCGAGATGAACCACTTTGATGGTCCTACGCTGCGTTCCCCCGACGGCAATCGAGCCGAACTGCGCTTCTCCAGGGCTGGCCCCGAGACGCCGCCAGGCCGGGGTGGGGATGATCTCGATGGCCTGAATTGCCGGACTATTGACCAGGACCGAGAAATCAATGTCGAGATTGGCGTCACTAACGAGATCGAAACTGCGAACGATCCCCGCATAGCCTCCACCAGCCGCGGCGAATATATCGAACTCGGGAAGGACTGTCTCGCCCTCGATGGCGACATCGAAACGGCGTGCGCCGGCGAATTGAGTGCCGGGAAAGGTTTCCGCGAAGTAGAGATTCACCCTGTAGGCGCCGGGGACCACAGGAAAATCCCAAGCTTGAGCACCGAAGCGGTACTGCTCGAAAACCTGGCCCGGGGTTGCGGGGCCCGACACGTCTTGCGTCGACTGAGGCCCGACAAAGCCGCCGGGGGTATAGACGGGATTGTCCGCTTCCCAACTCCCCACCGCTTCTCCGCCGGCGTTGACCCGGTAGCCAGCCTGGCCGGTGATATCCACAATCAGCGGAGAGTTGACGCCCGTGTGATGAATACGGACGAAGGCTCGCTTCACTCCTACCGAGGTTGGTGCCAGCCGAACAAAAACTTTCCTCGTCTCACCCGGCCCGATGTTGGGATCCGCGGGCGGCGTCACGATGAACTGGCCGGAATGTCGGCCGCCTACCTCTACATCGGTTATGAAAAGTGGGGCGTCGCCTCCCCCCGACACGTAACTCAGGACGATGTTCGCCCTCGACGAGGCCCGGAGCCCGGCCGGACCAACATCGAGCTCAGATGTACTGGGAGTGAGGCTGGCTTTGCGAAGCTCAAAATCTCCCGACACCGGCATCCATCCGGCCTGTCCGAAGGAAAACGAGTTGTCGGCCGGGCCTGTGGTGTTGGAGTTGCGGAGAAAAACCGTGGTGTTGCTCGGCCGGAATATTGCGACCGTATCGGTTCCATCACCGTCCCAATCCCCCGGAAAGAACTTGTCAGAGCCGACACCAAAAAAGAACAGGTTGGCGGTGGAAGCGACGAGCGGGGCATTTTGCGGACTGGGAGGGTTTTCGTTCGTGTAGTAAACGAGGCCGGTGCTGGTTCGAAACACTCCGATCGTATCTACACCGTCGCCGTCGAAATCGCCCGCGAAGGGCTCATCCGAGTTCCGGCCGAAGAAATAGACCCAGTGGGCCGGCCCGGTGGTGAGGCTATTGCGAATAAAAACTTTGCCGAAACGGTAGATGGCGACCGTGTCGCAACCATCGCCGTTGAAGTCGCCGGCGATCGGTCGATCCCCGGCCCCTCCGACGAAGTAGGAGACGTCGGCCAAGGGAGCGCTACCTTCAGCCGGGTTGGAGTTGGTGAGGTAGACCAGGCCGGACCCGGGCCGGAACATCCCCGGGGTGTCAACGCCGTCACAGTTCCAGTCGCCCAGCAAGGGTGTGTCGCCAGGATCGCCGAAGAAGAAAGTCCGAACGCCACCATCCGGTTCACGCAAGTGCCATTGTCCACTGGCGGTATTAACGAGACCGACCTCGTCGTCTGAGGTGGCTGCCGGGGCGGAAGGGGCCGCCACGAAGGCGAACGCAACTAACACGCCGATAGGCAGCCATAATCTTCTCACCCATTTACTCCCAAATCAGCCGTCGCTGACGTACCCTCAACCCAAAGATACTCCAAAGCCTCACTAGCCGCACCGGCAGCAGACGGGCCTGGCGGCCTTTTCTGCTCTTGCGATGCGAGCTGCGGGTGCTCCGTGAGCAACAATGGGGCAGTCGCTAGAAACCAGGTTATGGATCTCTCCCAAATCATCCAAAAACGCCGGATGGTGCGAAACTACCGATCCGACCCGGTACCCGCGGCAGTGGTGGAAAAGATCCTCGACAATGCCCGCAGGGCTCCGAGTGCCGGGTTCACACAAGGCCAGAGCTTCGTCGTAATCACCGACCCCGTTACCCGACGGGCAATCGCCGATCTGGCCCATGAGGACGAGTACGTTGCCGAGGGATTCGATCCCTGGATCTCGTCGGCGCCGGTGCTAGTGGTTGTTTGTACCAGCGAGGCCGCCTACCGGGCCCGATACGCCGAGCCGGACAAGGCCGGCTCCTCTAAAGCAGAACAATGGCCGGTCCCCTACTGGCACGTCGACGCCGGCGCCGTCCTCATGCTCTTGTTGTTGGCCGTCGTGGACCAGGGCCTGGCCGCCGGATTCGCCGGGTCCCATAACCTCGGTGCGATCGGTGAGCTCCTCGGCATCCCCCAGGACGTAACACCCATCGGCCTGGTCACCATCGGCTGGGGCGCGCCCGACCGGCACTCAGGATCGCTCAAACGCGGCAGAATCCCGCTCGAAGACGTGATCCATTGGGAAAGGTGGTAGAAGGTGGGAACCGAACTCGAGAGGCTTTGAGCCTCCCCCTCCTCGCCTTCGCTTTGCTCAGGCGGTCCTCCCCCAGGAGGACAGAGAGATTCTTCTTCCCTGGGGGTGGCCCCTCCCTGAGGGCCGGTGACGAAGGGGGGAACGGTTCTCCCCAACTTGGCTTCGGTGGCTTCTCTTCATATTGGGTAGCCGCTTTCTCATTTATTTCTATTGGCGAGGGAAGAAGTAGCAAGAGCAGCCTGCGCGGTAGGTATTGCTTTCCTTGAGAAGTTAGGCTGGCCTCTGCCTCAGGCTGAGAAACATGATCCTCTCTTTCACCGAGCGGGCGCCCTACGCCCCCCACGTCGAGTTCGTCGAGCGTAAAGGTCTCGGACACCCGGACACGATCTGTGATGCCGTCGCCGAGGACCTGAGCCGCGAGCTTGCGCTGGGGTACATCAAACACACCGGCTCGGTCCAGGCATTCAATGTCGACAAAGCAATACTGGCCGCGGGCTCGGTCGAAGTCGGGTTCGGGGGCGGTATTCATCTGAAGAAGGCTCGCCTCATCGTGGTCGGTAAAGCCGATCAGCGCCGTTGGCAGCCGGATATCGACGAGCTACGCGCATCCGTTGGTGCCCACCTCGCCACGTTGCTCCCGGATGCCGACATTGATGCAGCCTTCGACGTCGATGTTTGGCTTACCCAATCGAGCTCCGACTTATCCCTCGTGGTGTCGGGGCGCGAGGACGATATGCAGGTTCCGCTAGCAAATGACACAAGCTTTGCGGTGGCCTCGCTGCCTCGCTCGCCGCTCGAGGAGACGGTGCTCCAGATAGAGCGAACTCTCAATTCTGACGACTTTCGGGCCCGGGTTCCGATCGGTCGAGATACCAAGGTGATGGGAGCTATTGGAGAGGTCGCCAGCATCGTCGTGGCCTCCCCGATATTGGCCGCAAGAGTCGGAGGAAGGTCCGAATACGATGACGCCATCGTTGAGGTGGAGCGACAGGTTTCCGCTACGGCTGCGGCAATTCTCGGGGAGCCTCCCCAGGTCGCCGTCAATCAGGCCGATACCGGTGAGTCAGCGTACCTCAGCCTTACCGGGAGCTCGGCAGAGGCCGGAGATGACGGTCAGGTAGGCCGGGGGAATCGTTTCGGGGGCCTCATCACGCCGTATCGCCCAATGAGTCTGGAAGCGACTTGTGGAAAGAACCCGGCAGCCCACGTCGGCAAGACCTATCACGCCGTTGCCTACGACATCTGCAGCCGGGTGCTGGCCGAGACGGATGCAACGGGGGCCACCGTCAAGCTGCTCAGTCGAATCGGCAGCCCCGTGACCGAGCCGCAAATGGTGCATATCGACGTCGCGGGCGATGCGGCGCCGGCTGCTCTCCGACAGATCACAGAGGACTGCCTGCGCGATTGGAACGGAGTGAAAGATCGGCTCATCGCCGGCTACTACGACCTCTACTGAGCCGACCCTTCGCCCAGAAACAACCGTCATGCGCGTAATAGGCTCCCGGCATGTCGCGACCAATGATTCGCCTTCTGGGCGTCTCCAAGACCTTCCCCGGCCAAACCAGTCCGGCCGTGAGCGAGCTCAGCCTTGACATCAACGAAGGCGAGATCGTGGTGGGTGGGGCCATCCGGATGTGGCAAGACCACAACTCTGAAGATGATCCACCGGCTGGTGGAAGCCACCTCGGGGACAATCGAGGTGGAGGGTGTCGACATCACCCAGGTCGAGCCCCACGTCCTTCGCCAGGGCATGGGTTACGTCATTCAAAGAATCGGCCTCTTTCCACATCGCCGGGTTGCCGAAAACATCGCCACCGTCCCCCAACTGGTCGGCTGGAGCAAGGAGCGAATCCGGCAGCGGGTAGACGAACTGATCGACGTCGGTCTTCTTTTTTCCACCCAACCGGTCATCGTTGAGAAAGGTTTCGTGGCGTTGGAGGACGACAAGGTCCTGATTCGAGCAGAAAACATTGTTCCGGTCCTCAACCTTTCCATCGCTGATGAGTACGGAAGCGACCTGACGAGCCTGATCGACTCGGTCACCGCGAAGATCACGACCGACGTGCTCCTCGAGCTCAACGGGAAAGTTGAAAACGAAGGATTGGATCCCGACGCCGTCGCCAAGGATTGGCCGACCAGCAACGGTTTCCTCTAAACAACCAGCGAGAAAATGCCCCGGCGCGGACCCGGGGCATTTCTCATTACCTAACTCGTTGGGCTGCCCTCTGGAACCGCAGGAAGGCGTGATAGGTGCCGACCACAAGAACGGTGCCGAGCAACACTCCGGCCGTAGCGTCGGTCGCCCAGTGAACATCAAGATAAGGCCGGGAAATTGTGACTGCCACGATCACGAGGAACGAGCCGATCACTGCGAGGAGCCGCGCCCAGGCGTTGCGAGTCGTCTCCCAGGTGAGAAAAGGAACCAATCCGTAGAACCCGACCGACGCCAGGACGTGCCCAGACGGGAAAGACGGGCCATTGCCGGGTACCAACTGGTCGAGCGATGGCCGCACCCGGTCCACAAGCTCCTTGAAGCCAACCTCAAAGAGCGGATTTAGCAACACGGCCACAGCCAGCACCATCACAAACGTCCGGTGCCGTTTATTGACGAGTGACCAGACAACCAGACCGAGTGTGGCGGCACCTATCGCATATCGGGTGCCCAGGAAAGTGAGCCACACCATGGCAGTGTTGAGCCATCCGGTCCGAACGCTCATCAGCGCCTGCTCGACGGCCACGTCGAAGCGCAGCAGGCTTCCCTCGTTGACAATCGCAGTTGTGGCCAGGCCGAGGAACGCTGCCATGGCGACCGACACGAGCACCAATGCCTTTCGATGGCTCCGAAAGAGATCCACGAAGTGCGCCGGGAAGTCGTTGAGGATCCACCGTCCTAATCCCCGGCCGACCTTGTGCTCCGGACGCAGCCTCGAGGTAGTTTTCGCCTGGTCGTTCATCTGCTGTCTCCGATGACTCTGATCTTCTCTAGTGAGTATGAGCGGGACAACCTGAAATCTCCCTGAGAGACCCTGAGAACTTTCTCAGGCTCGCACGCCCGGGAATTCGCCGGTCAGGATGAGAGGACCGGCTTCACTCAAGAGTCCTCAGCCGGGCTAACTCGGCCGGCCCCGCCGCTGTCGGACTGCCTCGAAAAGGACGACGGCGGCCGAAACCGAGGCATTGAGGCTGTCGGCCCGGCCCGGCATTGGTATCGAAACCCCGGGTTGCTCGAGCCAGACCTCACTCAGCCCATCCGACTCTCCCCCGATAACCAGGGCACACGGGCGTGTCAGGTCCGCATCCCACAGCACCTTCGTGGCGGTGGGCGACGTGGCAAACACCGCTACCCCTCCTTGCTTCAGCCAGGCCAGGGTGTCGTCGGTGGACGCCACCGCCAACGGGACCCGGAACAGGGCACCCATGGCCGCGCGCACTACGTTCGAGTTGAAGAGGTCCGTGGTGGGCGAAGCCACAATCACCGACGCCCCCGCCGCCTCGGCACTGCGCAGCATCCCACCGAGGTTTCCCGGTTTCTCGATCGACTCGACCACCAGGATCAAGGCGTCAGATACCGGGATGGCGCTGAGCGGCATCTCCCATTGACGAGCGACGGCAATGAATCCGCTCGGATTGCCCCGGTACGCCACCTTGGCAAGCACGGGCGGCGCCACAGTCGTGATCGACAAGCCCGCCGCCGAAGCCTCAGCCACTACCCGCTTTCCGTGACCGGTCAGCAGCTCCTCGGACACGAACAACTCGATGACTTCCCTGGACTCGAGGGCCGCCTCCAACTCGCGCTCACCCTCGATGATGAACGTGCCGGTCTTGTCTCGCTCGGATCTCTTGCGCAGTCGTATCAGCGCCTTGATCCGTGAGTTCGCCGGGCTTTCGATCTGTGTCATCGCACCCGAGTATGCACCGCCGCCGGATCGGGCTCAACTCGCAGTGACGAGGACCTTGCGTCGAACGTATGTTCGCTCTAGGGTGAGAAGCCCCGAGGAAAAGAGGCGCCGTGACCCTCACCCAACGCAGCTTCGCCGACCTGGGGACCCACTTGTCAGACGTCACTTTTTGCGTCCTCGACCTCGAAACCACCGGCGGCTCCCCCGCCGACTGCGAAATCACCGAGATCGGCGCCCTGCTGTTCCAGGGCGGCGAGCCCGCGGGGACGTTCCAGACGCTCGTCAACCCGGGGGCGCCGATTCCCCCATTCATCACGATCCTGACCGGGATCACCCAGGCGATGGTCATCGAGGCACCGCCTATCGAGGAGGCCCTTCCCGCATTCCTCGAATTTCTCGGCAGCGCGGTGATCGTCGGGCACAACGTCCGCTTCGATATCTCGTTCCTCAACGCCGCAGCCGAGCGACTCGACTATCCCCGGCTCGCCAATCCCTGGGCCGACACATTGAAACTGGCGCAGCGCCTCTGCCGCAACGAGATCCGCAACCTCAAGTTGCACACCCTGGCCGCCCATTTCCGGTC
>CAXMOO010000004.1:0-5307 GCA_964195005.1 uncultured Gammaproteobacteria bacterium | reverse complement strand
ATGATTCGGGAGGTCTTCGTCGACAAAGAGCTGGGTAGCGAAGCATTCACCTACCTGCTCGAGTCCGGACAAGAGGGAAGCGGTGCACATCGATCACGTTCTTGAGTACAACCAGGATCCGACGTATCTCAAGAACGTGCTTCTGTACAAACTAACGCTGGAAGCACAAAGGCAAGTGGCAAGAAGCCCACTGAGTACTCCCCCAACGCCCGCCGCACCGCAATGCCCCAAGAATGAACCGGTTGGCCCGCGCAGCCAGTGCAACCCTTCATGTAGTTCTCTCGTATAGTAGTTATTACAGGGTACCTGGCCCTTTGAGAGCACCCGGGGGGGATTCGTGGTATCCTTCCTGCGCTAACGACATTTCAAGAAAAACCGACAAAATGCCCAACCGCCCACACCCCATTTCCACCGCGTTCTGGACCTACGTCATCCCCATGATCGCGACCCGGGCCATGCGCATCGGCCTGGCGCTGTTCCTACTCTTCATCGCCGGTCTCGTCACTACGGCTAACACCCTACGCCAAGCAACATCAACGACCGCACATATAGAGCGGTCTAACCCCGCTAGATAATGCCGGTTATGTGCGGGCGGGATCACCTGTGGCGCCCCGGGCTAGCTGATGGCTTCTCGGGCGGCTTCGATGTCATTGACTCCGACGACCAGGCGGCCGTCCGCGGTGATGTAGCACAGATCGACGTTGACGTTGGCATCGGCCAACCTCCGGAAGAACCTGCCTGCGGCCTCAGGACCCTCACCGAAGTCTTCCACCAACACCTCCCGGTCGCCGCGCACGATATACCCCGCCCGGCGAAGCACGTCCTCAGCCAGATCGTGGTCATCGACGACCAGGTGGGTCGTATAAACATCCTGGGCGTCCAGGGTGCCCATGCTGACCCCACAGACGCCAACGATGTTGATGCCGGCGTCACCGAGTGTCTCGCCCAATTCCACAAGCGAACCGGGGCGATCCTTGAGGCTCACTGTGATATTTCTGGGCATGGACCACCATCCGTAGGGGGCCGTGGTGTACCAGGTTAGAGCCAGTTGCCGTATCGAACCACCCTCCTGTTTGAGGCTTCCTGTGGTGGAATCACGCTAAAACCTGCAGCGGACGCAAACCTCATCGTGAATACGTCTTCGAACCGACCCACCTCCCGGCACTATCCGTACATATCGGCACATATAGAGCGGCCTGAAACCGCGCAGGAATGCCGGTCAGCGGTTTAGGTAGGAGCAGAGGGCCGCCTGGGGCCTTAAGACCAGTACTCGTCCCATGCGTATTGGTCACTGCCGAACGTCCAGAACTCAACGAGTTGCCCGTCGCGAATATGGGCCGTATCGCACGTGCTGATCGAGACAGTCTTACCACTCGACCCGCCGGCTGTGAGCCGAGTCAGCACGACAGAATGATCGTCGTTGGCGAGGATGTCATGCACCTCGAGCTTGAGCGTCCCCTCACTCTTTTCCGCCAGCCGGCCGAACAGTCCGAAGACTGCTTCCCTGCCCTCGTAATCACCGGCGAGCGGACTCCGGCCGCCAATGTGCCACACGGCATCCTCGGCGATCAGCTCGGTCAGCGTTTCCATATCCCCCGATCCGAAGGCCGCATAGCCTCGACGGGATAGCTCCACATTCGGGTGTTCCTCCATGCCAGGCTCCTTTTCGTGAGCGCGTCTGAAAGCTACACCTCGCGCTCGGTCTGATGCCGGTGCCCGGTCGAAGCTAGATATTGCCGGTTATCTGCGTCTGAGGGCCCTCCCGATTGAGGACCCCAACATGGGCGACTCCGGCAGCGTAAAGTTCGGCGCGTCATGGACGAAAGTATGAGGTTCCTGGGGATCCCCGTCGGGCTCGGCATCATCATCGGCACTGTGGTCGGAGCCATAATCGGGGGCGGTACGGCGATCGGGGTCGGCATCGCGGCCGGCATCATCGCTGGAGCGGCAGTCGGCGGCCTACTTCGAGCAGCGAGCAAGCCGAAGAGCTGAATTACCTGGGCTGAGCTGCCTGCCGCACCGCACATATCGGCACATATCGAGCGGTGTACGGTGATGTGGTGAGTGGGCCACGGTCTTTTTCAGCAAGGGTAGGGGATCGGCGTCTGAATGCTTGGCTTGGGGGTGCCGAAGACGGCCTGGCGTTGGTGTTCCACACTGGTACCCCGGCACCGCCCGTTCATTGGGACTCGCTCGATGCGGCCGCGAGAGCCCACGGCTTGCGTCTGATCGCCTACGCCCGCCCTGGCTACTCGGGATCGACCCGTCATCGGGGCCGGTCGATAGCCGACGCAGCTGTCGATACTGCAGCAGTGCTGGACGAGCTGGGAACAAGAGAGTTCGTGACATTGGGCCATTCCGGCGGTGGACCGCATGCACTGGCATGTGCTGCGCTCCTTCCAAACAGGTGTCTGGCTGTGGCGAGTTTGGCGGGGGTGGTGCCGTTCGACGCCGTGGGTATCGACTGGATGGCTGGCATGGCGGATGAGAACATCGAGGAGTTCAATGCAGCTCTCGAAGGAGAAGCTGTCCTGCGCCTGTACTTGCAGACGTACGCCGACCACTTTTCCGCGGTGACCGCCGATGAGGTAGCGGCTTCCTTAGCTGGCTTGGTCGCGGATGTCGATCGTGCCGCATTAACCGGGGAGATAGCCGACATGATGGCGAGGTCATTGCGGCTCGCCGCCGCAGAAGGGATAGAGGGTTGGCTGGACGATGATCTGGCGTTCGCCAAGCCGTGGGGTTTTGACCTGGGTGTGATCGAAGTGCCGGTTGCCGTTTGGCAGGGACGGCACGACCGGATGGTTCCCTTCGACCACGGGAAATGGCTGCACTCCCACATTGCCACCTCAAGGTCACGGCTCTCGGAGGACGAGGGCCACATTTCTCTGCTCTCAAACCGGCTACCGGACATCCTCAGCGACCTGGTGGAGCTTTCAAAACCCGGCTCCAGATAGACAAAGGGAACCCGCTCTGGGACCGTAACGAACCGCACACATAACGGCCCATATCGAGCGGTCAGAGTCGCCCGAGATCGCTGAGGGAGGCGCTCGATATTGCCGGTTATGTGCGGTCAGTGCCGTAGCGTGAACTCTGGGGAGACCCAACATTCGGGGCGCGGGTCCTACTTATTAGGTGGAGGTCATGTCCGGATGATTGAAGCAGCGGAAAGGCAGGGCGACTGTCGGTCAGGCCGCTCTGCCTCTCCTATGTGTTGTTGTGTTAGGGCGCTACGGAAGCGACGAACTCGTTCGTGTACTGCTCCCACAGCACAAGTGCTTCTGGAGTAACTATTGGAACGTCAGCAGTTCGGCCTTCGATGCCCAGGTCGATGATGACATTCAGATTCTCTGGGTGGGTATCCCTGACCCAGTCTCTGAACACTTCCCACGCTTGGACCGAGAACCCGGTATTCGTAATGAAGGTGTTGTTCAGTTGTTGGATCTGTCCGTCTGCGATGAAGAATCGCATGGAGCTGCCGCTGTAGGGGCCGACCCCGAGGGCTTGTGTCCACGCGTTCTCATAGCTGTAGCTACAGGTCACCTCCACCGGTGGCCCTACCGCCACCTGATTGCATTCTTCAGCCGTGTAGCGCCAGTCCAGCGTCTCGAGCCACGCGTAGTAGCTCGGGAATTCCTCGACTACGGTCAAGAAACCGGTGGCTAATTTGTTGGGTGCGAAGAGGGCAATAGCAGCCTCAGCGTCCCATGCGTCTTGTGCCTCGATGAAGCTGCGCCCGATGTCCACCGGAGCAGCTACGGGCGACTCCCCGTCATCGATGAAGGCGATCCAGGTCAGGGTGCCGACTATGAGTACCGCGACCGCAGCCGCCAGTCCATAGACGAATCGGCGCCGCGGTCCCCGGACGACACTGATGACGGCCTCGCTGTCTGGTCGTGCCTCGGTGGGCCGTGGCGGCGCCTCAGTAGGTTGCACTTCGGGTTGTGTTTTGTTTGCCATGCCGTGTCTCCTCTCCTGGACGGTGGCAAGGAAGGCACGAGCGTCGGCTTCGTCTGTGAGAAGCCGATCCGGGTCGGGAATCGGGTTCGCGTCCCGGAGGTTGCCGAGCAGTTGGTTGCTCATGCGGTCCTCCCTTCTTCGGCGGCATGGGGGTTCGGGTTTGTTGTGGCTTCGGTTTTCATTGATCCTTTTAGTTGACGGCCTAGTCGCTTGGTCGCCCGGTGGATGCGCTGGCCAACCGCAGAGACTGAGATACCGAGAATTTCGGCAATCTGGTCATGCGGAAGCTCCTCCCATGTGGCCAGGCGGAGCACTTCGCTGTCGTCGGGTCGAAGTCGTCTGAGCGCTTCGATAAGTTGTTTTTCTTCCCACCGCTGCACGACTTGTACGTCCGGCCCGACAGTGGCCGGACCTGCCAGACGGCCGAGGCGAAGGTTGAGTCGTACCGCGGTCTCGTTCTTGCGGTACGTGTTGGCCAGGACCTTGCGAGCGACGGTGTAGAGCCAGGGAAGTGACCCCTCCCCCTCTGGGGCAATATCGATCCGCTTCCAAGCAACAGCAAAGGTGTCGGCGGCTGCGTCCCAACCATCGGAGGGGCTGCGGCGTAGACAGTAAGCCAGTACCTGTTTGTGATGTGCCTCGTACATACGGGTGAATTTCGTTTCCGCTTCCTGTGCCGTCACCGGCCCTCCCGGGTGGTGGGGTCTCTGCCAACCTATATGTGCTGACCGTCCCTGTCTTGACAGTATTTGTTTCTGGCTCAAACTGACCTGTCAAAAAGACAACGAAGGCGACATAGGCAGGAGTGAACCGGGAAGTACCCGGTAGTGGCAATGGGAAGAGGAGGGACCACGACGGTCCCTCCTCTTCGGGTTTGTAACCGATCTCAACCAGGGACAAAAGCAGCCGATACGGAATGCCTACCCGCACATAACGGCACATATCGAGCGGTCAGAACCCCTCGACATCGGTGGGCGGAGGCACTCGATATTGCCGGTTATGGGCGGTTGGCCATCATGGTCTTGGCGGTTGTGGTCGGCTCTACTTCCGCCTGTTGACCGGATCTCGTTCGTGACTGCTGAGGCGTAGAGTTTGGCCATGCCCAAGACCCGATACGCACGAAGCGGGGATGTGAACATCGCCTACCAGGTGGTGGGTGACGGTCCACGCGACCTGGTTTGCGTTCCCGGCTGGGTGACCCAGGCATGTCTGTTCGAGCCGGTGACCACCTCGATAGACGTTGAGGCGCTCCTCCGATTCGCTCAGCATCGGGGTTGACGGATGGCCGCTGGCGGGTGCGTCCGACGCGGGGTCGTCGAGTGCCGGTCAACAGTTCGTGTTTTACAG
>CAXMOO010000003.1:0-2061 GCA_964195005.1 uncultured Gammaproteobacteria bacterium | reverse complement strand
ACCAGGGCCTGGAAGGGGAACCCGGTCACGGCTCCCACCGAGATCACAAGCAAGCGGAGGTCACGGTGCTTGAACCGGTCGAGAATGTCGTTCGGATAGGCACTCTCGTGCCGCAGAGTGAACTCCTTCGTCACGTAGCTGACGAGAATGAAGCCGGATACTGCCACCATCCCGGCAAGCCAAGGCAGGGCCCCTGGGAAGTGCTTCGCGTAGGCTGTGACGATGGCTACGGTGATCGCAAGATCTGCATAGCGGTCGAGCATCGTGTCTAGCCACGCTCCCCTCGCGGTCACCATGGCCTTCAGTCTCGCGACCTCCCCATCACAACCGTCGATGACGGAAGCTGCCACAATTAGCACACCGGCGATGACTCCGGCAGCGTAGCCTCCGAGAGCAAGAAGTGCTGAAGCCGCCATGGCGATCAGGAACGAAGACACCGTGATCTGGTTGGGGGTCACGTCCGTCCGAACCAGGTACTTGGACAGGCGGGTCGACAGCGGACGGTTGATCCATCGAGAGATGAACCCGTCCTGACGGCCCTTGTCCAGGGAGGCAAGCAGTCGCCGCTCCGCTTCAGCTAGTGCCTCGGGTGTGTCGACATCCAACCAGCGGTATCCGGTGACGTCGACAGGGCGCACCAGACCACGTGATGCCAACTCGGCGATCCCGTGCGATAGGAAATATCGACCGGCATCTTGGGCCTCCTCCAGGGCCGCAAAGATCGCCGGTGTGCACAGAAACGCCCCGGTGTCGATGCCATCCCACTTGTCGAGGTCCTTGCCGATGCCTTCGATGCGGCCGTTGACACAACGGACCTTGGTCGCGTCATCCAGGTCGAAGACCTGTTGGGCGCCGTAGTCGACGGCCAGGCACACCTCACCACTCGCGGGAGGATCGACCAACAGGTTGTTTAGAATCTCCGGGTCGAGGAGGTGGTCAGCCATCAGGAGGAAGAAGGACCGGTTTCCGATCTGGTTGGCAGCGGCGAGAGTGCTGGCACCGTTGCCCAGAAACCATCTCTCGGCGCCCACACATGTGATACTGACGCCCAGGCGCTCTGCAAGCACTCCAAGGTGGGCCCGCACCTCTTCTTCCAGTTGCCCAACCACTACAAAAAACTGGCGTACGCCGACGGTCACGCAGGTCCGAAGAGATCGCTCAATCAGCGACTGACCCAACACCGGAGCCAGAGGTTTGGAGATTTTCACACCAAGACGCGCGCCGTCGCCGGCCGCCAAGATGACCGCGGGCGGCGGCTCCGCGCATACAGATCGTTGCCTTCTCATGGAGCACCTCCACCACCTCCACCTCATGAAGGCGATTCGGTTCGCGCCAGCGCCCAGTGGTACCCGTAACGACACCACAATCGGTCATGTGGCCGATAGGCTAAGGCACCGGGCTAAGCTGTCGGATACAGCGGGTCGAGTGCGGGTACAGGTCAGGGGTGGGCCGCGCCAAGGCGCCCGAGATCCTGCGGGAAGCGGTCCAGCCCTGCATTGGGCTGGCCACTGATGCAAGGTGCAGTACTGGGCAGTCAAGTGGCAATAGCGACGTCTTCCCACGTTGCCCTGCGATACTCCCAGTAGCGTCCTGCAGCTCGGGGTAGAGATCACCACCGCGCAGCAGGAGGCAGCCGTGGCCGACTATGCGGCGACAGGGCTCGCTGCGTTTCGCGAGGTCGAGTCAAGCCTGGACCAGGAGAATCTGCTCCTCGAACGCGAGGAGCTGCTGGGGCAGGCGGTCGAGGACAACGCGGAGGCCTACCGTCTCGCCGAGGTGCAGTTCGACGTCGGAGTGATCGATCAGCTCAGCCTACTTCAGATCCAGACACGGCTCTTCCAGTCCGAGTCGCAGCTGGTCACCGTGCAGGGATCACGGCTGGCCAATCGGGTGAACCTGCATCTCGCCCTGGGCGGAAGTTTCGAGGAGGCCGACGATACTGGCGATCTCGATTGAACTAGTAGACGCGGCTCCAAACTCAGCGAAGAATCAGGGCGAACTTCGGTGGTGAGAACAGCGAATCTGCAGGTCTGAAGTTATCTGGAATAGATAGAAAAACCG
>CAXMOO010000002.1:0-8181 GCA_964195005.1 uncultured Gammaproteobacteria bacterium | reverse complement strand
GTTTCAGGCTCGACATTGTGCCGGAGTGGAGATGGTGGATGCTGGGGCCCTACTGGGTGTTTCGACGACTTGTCTCCCTCAAAGTCGACCAGGTGAACGTCCCCTATAGCCAGCGAGAGGCACAGCGCGGCATGGTGAGTTACGTGGACGTTGCAACCGCGCCGGGGCGGGATCCGATCCGTGCCTGGATTCGAGTGTTCGAGGACACCGGGGCTCCGATCTACGTTGGGATCTACACAACGACTCGCCAGGAGAACCGCGGCTACGTGGCCGTCGGATTTCCACTCCCGGACTCCAATATCACAGTTGTGCTCTCACCCTCGAATCTTGTCGAGGGAGGGCTCCTGCTTTCCTCGAAGGCCGATCACGATTTCTGCGGTCACTATTTGAGCGCCATCGAGCCCTCCAAGGGAGCTACCACGCTCCGCCTCGGGTTGTTCGATGAAGAAGTTGAGGTGTATCTGAAGAGTGGTGACCTCGAGACCGACCATCGGTTCTATCTCGGGGGGATCCGGTTCCTGACCCTGCATTACTCGATGCATCGCAAGTGAGCTATAGCAATTCAGCAATCAGCAATCAGCAAGAGAGGCTCAGAAGCTGGCTTTGGCCGCGGGCCGTGTGGTTCTCGAGGGCCGAGGGCTGCGCCCGAGGCCTTGGGCGGACCATGTCGGGGCGGGAGCAGATCTTCTCTCGGCCCTTGATGAATCGAAAGAGAAGCTTCGGCCGAGAGAAGATAAGTGTCATTGCCTAAGGTGGCAGGATGAATGATCTAGCCAAACTCGTCAGCGATTTGCGTGTGGTGCGCCGCTATCTACCGGAGCCGGTTTCCAATGATGTCGCCAACACGATTCTCGAGGTCGGCCGTTGGACGGGAAGTGCCAAGAATCGACAAGACTGGGCGTTTCTCGTGGTCGACGACCCCGAAGTGCAGCAGCGCCTGGCCGACACAGGCTCTTTCACACAACCGTTGCGAGACGCAAGGCTCGTGATAGTGCCCGTTCGCCTACCCGGCGGCTACGAGTTCGACATCGGCCGGGTGGCACAGAACATGATGCTGGCCGCTTCTGCCATTGGAGTGGGCTCCTGTCCCGTCACTTTGCACGACACCGACGCTGCCAACCAGGTGCTGGGTCTCCCGCCGGGCCATGAAGCCCGCTACGCACTGTGTTTCGGTTACCCCGACTCCGAAGCTGAGGCTGCCGGCCGTGTCGGCGGGATCTACGGCGGCCGCAAACCGCTCGAGGAGCTGATTGTCCGCAATCGCTGGCGTGACGGCTAGCGCACGCCTCCAATTCTCGTCGGCGGCCAGTAGCGGAATCCGACCCGCCAGAAATCTGTGAGCGGCACCGGCCCCAGATCCCGGCTGTCTTCAGTGGGCAGGCTGCGGTTGTCGGACAACACGATCACGTGCCGGCTGTCGAGGGTCCAGTGGAAGTCCCCTGCCAACGCGCCCTGGGCCCACGGTTCGGCGACGACATGGTCGTTGGCCACTACCCGACCCCCGCTCACCGTCACCGTCTCGGTAGGCACCCCTACGACCCGCTTGATCATCGATAGAGATGGCTTGGCGGGATGAGGGAAGACCACCATGTCGCCCCGCAACGGCGCACTGTCGAGGCGGCTGGCGAGCACGAAATCTCCCGGCCGCAAAGCCGGGGTCATCGAGTTTTCAATGACCTCAAACCGGCGCACCCGGTTACGCAGCAAACCGAACCCGATTAACGCCGTCCCCAGGGCCGCGGCCCCTAATGCACCTCTCTTGCCCATGATGCCCGCCTTACTCGCTGTGTATCGTGAGGCCCGCTAAACGATAGCCAGGAGGAAAAATGGGATTGTTCAGACCGAGCCGGATGGCGCACGCCCACTGTCATGTGCCGTGTGGAATCTACGACCCGACGTTTGCCATCAACGCTGCAGAGACGGTCGCAAAGATGGTGGAGCAGCTGCAGGCCATGGAGGCCCCCGGCTCCGACGCCTCGTCCGCGGACCAGATCCAATATCAGCACCACGTTGGTCGCCGGGTGGCTAACAAAGAGGATCATGCCAAAAAGTGCAAGTACGAGCTGCTCGATGTCCTCTGGACCCAATATTTCAAGCCCGAGCATGTCGAGCGTTGGCCCGATCTGCATGACAAGTTCTTTCGCGCCGGCCATTTGTGCACGCAGAACATGCAGCAGATCGACGCCGGCTTGGCGGCCGAGCTATACGCCCTCACTCAAGAGATCGGGGAGATCTTCGCCGAGTCGAAGAAGTAACTCACGATTCCGCAACTGATCGGGTAGTTCCGAGGAAAGCGGCCAGCCCGAAAAACGTGACCAGGGCAGCGGCTCCGCCGAGCAGAAGTTGAAGGGCCGCCCCGCCGAACCCCGTCGCGCCCTCACCGATGACCCAGGCGACGCCCCAGGCTGCAAGCCCGGCGGCGGCGGTCGGGCCCAGTGCCCTACCGGTTGTCTTGACAAGCCCGGGGAGCACCGAAGTGGAGGTTCGGTTGAGCCAGACGACCGCCAGCACAACCGTATAGAGGGCGATGGAGATAGTTGAGGCAAGAGCGATCCCTTCCACTTCCATGAGCTCCTTGAGAATGAAGTAGATCGGAAGCGCCAGCGCGGTGGCGAAGCTGCCAATCACAACGGGGGCCCACATTTGTCTTCTGGCGTAGAAGCCCCGGGCTAGGAGCTGTTGCACTCCCCAGAATGGGATGCCGATGGCATAGAAGACCAGGGCTCCCGCCGAGGCGACGGTATCGGCCGAATCGAATAGGCCGCGCTCGAAGAGGACCTTGATGATTGGCAGCGACAGTGCCAGCATTGCCGACATTGCCAGCAGGCTGAACACGATCACATATTTGATCGCCCGGGCCAGCGTTGTCGTTAGCTCGGCCAGCTTTCCTTCCTCCGCCAGTCGAGACAGGTAGGGGTAGGCGGCGACTCCTGCCGCCTGGGCGATCACGCCGATAGGCACCAGCATTGTTTGGCGAGCGAAGCCGAGCTGAGAGGTCGGTCCCTCTCCGAGTTGGGTGCCGAAGATTCGAGCCAGCGACTCGTCGAGCAGTACCAGCGATTGCCCGATCATCAGTGGCAGCGCCAGTACGAGATACTCCCACAGGAGAGGGCTGTTGATAGGAACCCCTCGCGGCAACCGCAGACCCACCCGGTACGCACCGTAGAGCTGGATGAGGAAGTTGCCGACGATGGCCCCTGCCAGTACACCCCAGGCGAAGCCGTCGGCAGTGGGGTCGTTGCGATCCGTGAACAGGACGCCGCCGACGACGATGGCGAGGTTGTAGACGATGGGCGCCAGCGTGGGCAGAAGGAACCGCTCGCGGGCGTATTGCACGGCCATCAGCAGGGTGCCGACAACAAAGAAAACCTGAGCGGGGAGCACGATCCTCGTCAAGCGGACGGCTTCGTCCACTTGCTCGGGGTTGAGGCCGGTGACGGCATCGATGACGGGCTCGGCGATCGCCATGCCGATCAGGACCAGGCCGACCATGGCCAGGCCCACCGGGCGGGCCACCGCCATGAACGCTCTCCACGCGCCGGCTTCGTCGTCCTGAGAGAAAAAGCGCGAGAGGATCGGTATGAAGGTGATCGCTAGGTATCCGCCGGCCAACAGATAGTTGAGAAAGTCGGGAATGATGAAGGCCACCCGGTAAGCGTCGCCGTTGGCGTTGGCGCCGATGAGGTCGGCGAGGAAGATCTCACGCACCATGCCGAGGATGCGCGACAGGAGCACGCCGGCCGAAACGACGAGCGCGGCACGTCCCAGGCGCTCAAAGAGGGGACGGTTCACCGGAACAACATATCAGCGGCGGCGGCGGCGAGCACCGCGCCTATCCGGCTGCCGGCAAGGTTTTGCGCCCTGCCTGGGATTTGAGGTCGGTGAGGCGAAGCTCATATACCGGTTCTTCATCGGCGTTTTCGATTCTTCGATATCCCATGCGCTCCAGGTAGGCGCTGTGTCGTGGCGAACCAGGGGGGCTCAACACACGGTTGATCCTGGGGTTGTTGAAGACGGAGGAGGCCGCCGAATAAAGGAATCGGCCGACTTTGAGATCGCGATAGGCAGGAATCACGTAGTCGAGTTGGACTTCAGCGGTGTCGCCCTCGCCGAGATCACAAATGAAAAGGCCGGCCGGAACCATGTCGCGCAGGATGAAGGCCCGGTAGCGGTTGGGTTTGGGCTCATAGCGGAACTTGGGTCGGAATTTGGCAATGTCATCTGCCCAATGCTTAATGAAGTGTTCGAGGTAAGCCGAGCCCTGGCGCACCTCGAGAACAGTGAACACGGGCCGGGAACCCAGGAGCTGGCGCAGAAAGAATACCTGAATCCCGATGATCACGACGTTGGTGATCACGACCGGGTACGCCGAGATGAGTAGACCGTAGATCAAGAACGTTATCGCCCCGGCCAAGCCAACGAGGCGCAGGCGCAGGATCGACTTCATCGACAAGGACAAGACGATGAGGCCAGACCCGACGTAACCGACGATTTCCTGGATTACATCAACGCTCATACTGCATTGTGGCCCGTGGAGCGCCTATTTCCCGGTAGCGCCTTCACCGAACCAGATCGCGGTCCCTCATCAGGTACCCGGTCACTGCCACAGAAGTCAGCGCCAGCACCACAACTTTGGCCGCCGCCCCCCACACTCCGGGATTGACGCCAGAGAGCAGGTCCTCGAGATCGGCCAAACCCTCTGTCTGTATGCCGGCGTAGGCGGAGGCGCCGATTCTCCATAGTGACGTTGTGGAGACCTGGCTGGCGGCACCGGTGACGATTCCCTCCCAGACGAGCAAGTAGCCAAGGCCGATAATCACGGCCCGGTCGGTGATGAAGCCAACCACCTGGAACACGGCGACAAAGCCCAGAGTGGTTATTCCGGTGGCAATGAGAAAGGCGGGGATCTCGTCCCAGCTGCCGGTGGTCCAGCCAAACACGACCCCCGTCACCAACGCTCCGAAGCCGGCAATCAGGAAGGATGAGAGCCAGGCGGCAGCGAGCTTGGCGGCGGCAATCGCCTCACGCCGGATGGGCCGCATTGCGATGTATGAGATTGTCTTCTGCTGGCGTTCATCACCGAGTGACGCGGCGCCGAGGATGAGGGCGGTGATCGGGACACTGACTCCGAGGACCATGGGAAGAATTCCGACCCGAAAGAACTCCTCGGTTTCCCGGTCGGTCTCGCTGAGCCCGAATATGGTCAGGATTACTGCAGGGACCAGGCCGAGAAGCACCAAGCCGAGCGAGCGACGCCGGCCGACGAGGCCGTAGACCGTGACCCGGGCAATAGCGAAGACACGGGTCATTTTCCGTGAACCAGGTAGCGGAACACGCTTTCGAGGCTCAGGTCTTCCGGCTGGACCATGGTGAGGCGGACGTCGAGGTCCCTAGCGAGTGTCGGTAGCAGGCGGCCGAGATCGCCCAGATCCCGAGTCTGGACGTGCAGGATGTCGTCGAGGACCTCCACGCTTCGAATCACCGAGTGATTCAGAAGCGCCGACCCCAGCTTGCGAGGAGTGTCGGCGTCGATCCGTACCCGGTAGGGGATGTCGGTGAAAGCCGCCCGGATTGCCGACGGATCACCCGCCGCTGCCAGCCTTCCGTCGACCATGGCGATGATCCTGGTCGCCATTTTTTCGACCTCGGCCAGCACATGAGAAGACACGATGAGGGTGCGTCCCTCGTTCGCCAGCGAGTGGAACAGCTCTATGAGCCGGACCCGCTGGAGGGGGTCGGCGCCGTTTAACGGCTCGTCCAGGTAGAGAATCTCAGGGTCGTTGACGAGGGCACCGGCGACTTTGATGCGCTGGCGCATGCCCTTGCTGTAGCCCTCAATCCGTCGCCCGGCGGCGTCATCCATGCCGACGGCCCCTATGGCGTGGGTGGCGGCCTGGGCGGGGTTCCGAACTCCTGCCAGCTGCGCTCCGTACTCGACATATTGGCGGCCGGTAAGGAACTCGTAGACCGCGTCATCCTCAGGGACCAGCCCGACCTTCTGAAAGACCATCACGTCGCGGCGCGGATCGGTGTCGAGAACTGTCAGCTGCCCCCGCGAAGGTTGAGTCAACCCGGCCAGCATCCGTAGCAGGGTGGTCTTGCCGGCGCCGTTGGGGCCGAGAAGGCCGGTGATGCCGGGGCCGAACGAGCAGGAGAGATTGGACACGGCCACCTTCTGTCCAAACCACTTGGACAACTCCGTTACCTCGACGGTGGGATTGGAGACGAAGGCAGGTGAAGTTGTCATCACATGAGCTTCCGATATCTGCGGATCAGGAATGCGCCGGCGGCGACCGCCAGGGCTGCTATGAAGACGACTGAGGCCCAGGGGCTGATGTGGTTCATGGCCAGAGGGCCGTCGGCCGAGATCTCCGGGTCATCGAATATGCGAGATATGAGGAGCTGGGCATGGTCCTGGAGGCTCAGAAGGGCAAACCATCGGCTGCTGGCGTCGGCGAGAGCCTCGGCAATCGGGAAGGTGATGAGTGAGAGCGCGATGTAGATCCCGGCGGCAAACCCGACCCTCTTTACGAAGGCGCTGATTATCAAGGCGATCGACGTTTGGCTGGCGAATATCGCGACGGCACCAACCGGTACTTGCCAGAGGAGGTCGAGGTTGCCGGTGATATGGCCCACGGCATCGCCGGACAGGATCGCCCCTCCGACATAAAGGATGAGCTGAGGCAGCAGCGAGTAGGCCATGACGAGGATGAACAACGCCCCCACCCGGGCGACAAGGTAGTCGGCGACGGTGAGTGGCCGCGAGCCGTAGACGGTGAGAACATTGTGAACCCGATCGGGGATCATTAGCTCCGGGGCAGCCAGGGCGACGAACAGCAATGTCACCCCAAAGGTGATGCCGAAATAATCGGAGTGACTTATCAGTAGCTCGTCGAGGACCTCGTCCGCCCCGAATAAGCCTTCGGCCAGCACCTGAAAACCGACATTGACGATTGCCGGGAGGATGGCGATCAGTATGAGTCCCCAGGGGAGGATCTTGCGCCGGGCCTTGCGCCGCAGCCCGAGAATCCGCCGCACCCCGTCCCGGACGATGGACCAACGTATAGCAGTGCGGCTGGTGCGCTTGCCTTCATAGCGCCGGTAGTCGAGATCGAAGATCGCTCCTTCTGAGGTCATTCCGTGAACTCCTCTGCTGCCAGGTAGACATCTTCGAGGGTTGCCTGTTTGGCGCCCAGGCTCCGTAGTCCCACTCCGGTGTCGGCGAGGATGTCGCGAATCATGACGAACAGGTCGGCGTCGTCCATCACCACTTCGAGAGTCCTGTCGGATACTGATACAGAAGCACCCCTGGTGGTGAGAGCCTCAACTACCGGAGCAGGGTCATCGAGGACCACCACCCTGACTGCATTGGATGCCTGTATTTCCGCCAGGGGCTCATTTCTCAGCAAGCGACCTTCGTTGAGCATGACCACCCAGTCGCAGGTGCGTTCGATGTCACTGAGGACATGGGATGAGAAGACCACACTCATACCGAAGTCCGAAAGCCGGTTGATGAGATTGAGCATGTCTTCGCGGCCATCAGGATCGAGCCCTGAGGCCGGCTCGTCGAGCAGCACGAGATCGGGGGAGTGGACGATGGCCTGAGCGAGCTTGGCGCGCTGTTTCATGCCGGTGCTGAACTCGCCGAGGTTGCGGAACCGCTCTTCCGCCAGTCCTACCAGGGTGAGCACCTCCGATGCTCGTTGGCGGGACTCCGACGAAGGGAGTCCGCCCAGCTCGGCCGAGTAGGAGATGAAGTCCGCCGCGGTTTGGTCTGGAGGAAAGCAGTCGCCTTCCGGCATGTACCCGACCCGGGACCGCACCCCGAGGGGATGGCGCTGCGCATCGATGCCGAACACCCGGGCGGAACCGTCCGAAGGCGCCAGCATGCCGAGCAG
Source organism: uncultured Gammaproteobacteria bacterium (assembly GCA_964195005.1). Lineage (GTDB taxonomy): Bacteria > Actinomycetota > Acidimicrobiia > Spongiisociales > SHLN01 > JAUXLW01. The sequence goes on along the minus strand of CAXMOO010000002.1, from coordinate 283 downwards.
AATTCTGATCAGCGTGGTCTTGCCGGCCCCGTTGGCTCCTACCAGGCCGATTCGGCCGGGAGGGACCTCCAGGTCGACGTCCTGTAGTGCCTGCACCGACCCGAACGATTTACTCAGGCCGAACGCGGCAATAATTGCGTCTCCCATCAACCCCAGACGCTAGTGGTCCGCCGCACAAATCAGCGCCGCATCTCTCCGGCCCTCGACGCCCCTGGCTGCGTCCTTCTCCTCGGCGCACGGGTAAAGTGCGTCTTCGTCGGCGATCCTTGCCAGATGACGCCGA
>CAXMOO010000001.1:0-2243 GCA_964195005.1 uncultured Gammaproteobacteria bacterium | reverse complement strand
CCCTCGGACTGCTGCTGTTCCCCGATGGTCGCCCACCGTCTCCCCGGTGGCGCTGGGTCGGTTGGTACAGCGTCGTCACGATCGCACTGGCCGTCGCGCCATGGATATGGCTGAGCCGGCCCTCGAGCACGGTGCCGCTGAATAGTGCGGCCGAGGCGGGCACGGCCGCGGTCCAACAGCGCTACGGATCAGCCCCAACGGTCAACTAACCAATCTGTACCGGCTTATCGGTCATGGCGACATTCTTCGGTCTGGACTCACCAAGTCACTGAATGGGCAGAACCTCCACTCCCAGCTTTTGGAATCGGTCGTCTTCGGTCACGACTTGGGTCATGGTCGCGCTTCGTGAGTTGGAGTTCCGGTCCGCAGACTCCAACAGCGGTCCAAAGGTCAAGTAACCCGCCCATAGCGAGACATAGGGTTCCGTGGCCTGTCGTAGATCGGGAGACCGCCCATATTGCCGGTTATGCGGCTCCTGCCGTACGGATTATTCGCGCCATGGTCCCCGCCAATCGGCGAGGACCATGGTTCACCTCGGGGCGTGTTCCTTAACCCACCCCTGCGCTGAAGTTTTCTAGGGCTATGTGCCTGCCACCCCGTGGAAGGGGCACAGCGGGTTGTTGCTTATCGCGGCGATAAAGTTGCTGGGCGTAGTGGCGTCGGCCTCGACGTTGGCCCTGGCTGGGTCAGCAATGTTGTTCCCGACCGGTGCAAATGCATTGTCGGTCGCAGCTCCGATCAAATCCTGGTTGCCTGGCCCACCGCAGCTCTCACCGTCCACCGTCGCTCCGGCGTTGCACGTCCATTCGGTGCCACCCCCGTGGTCGGCGGATGCTACGCCGACATTGACCGCCATCACCAAACCCAGCACACCAGCAAAGACAATCAGTCTCCTCAGTCGCTTCTTCATTTCGGGTCTCCTCCTCCAGTCGGGCCGGTCACCATACGCGGTGCCCCTTCAAAGGTTCTCGGACTACCTCTCTCCCCCCCAAGTGTTAAGCAAGCATTGACACAATAGCTTGTCATTATGGCGTGATGACGAACAAACATGTCAAAGACCCACTCATCTCCACTGTGATGTTGTTGGCGAAGCTCCATCTTTCTCCCGATATGCTCCCTCACTAGGGGAATGTCCGGCACGCACCCTCAAAGGACAGTCCCCGCGGACACCGTAGCGGACACTTCCCCAGTGAACCGCGCCCGCGGTTCAACGACAAGTGGGTCGTTTGGGGGGCTGCTCAGGCAGCCCCCCACCGTATGGGAAACAGGGCGCATCCTGGCCGAGAAGGGTGGCATCATTCTCCGTATCGACACTGTCATCGGGGATTCCCTCGGGGAAAGGTCTCGGGCATCGGCCGAGAAGGGGGGTAGTGGTGGGGTCCACGAGATGCGAGTGGCCAGGCATCGCATCGGCCCTTGGCACACCCACGGTCACTCGAAGACCGCTAGCGCATATCGGCACATATGCGCTAGCTGCCACGCCGGGAAGGCCGCCCATATTGCCGGCTATGCGCTACCTGAGATCGGGCGGCGGCTCGCACTTGGAGCAACAGAGTGCCGGATCTAGCGCGTCATGCTGGTGTACTGAAAAGCACGGTTTGAGCGATCTGTGCGATTGCAGCCGCGGAGCGGTTGTCGCGGTGATTCGATATCGGTCCGGCGCCTCCAGGGGGCTTTCAGGTTCGGCAAATGGTGGGATGTGGACGTCGTGTCCTATGGCCTGCTTCACTTGTTCGCAGGCAAGGGGGGCTGCATGAACAGCGGGTTGAAGCCACGATTGCCAGCTTCCTTCGACCCACCGCCTGGATCATCCCGGCGTAAAGCGGTTGAGGCCGCACCTGATCACGAGCAGTAATGCCCTGTTCGACTCTCCTGACATCGCAGGCCATATGCGCTAGGTGAGGGCTGTGATGTCTCGGGTGAGGTTCCGGTGTTGGGGGGAGGCGGTACGATTCAGATCCATGAACCGTTTGGTGTGGGCCAGACCAGTGGTCGGGGCGCTTGTGATGGTTAGCGTGGTGGCTGGGATGAGTATCCCCGCTCGGGCTGATGCGCCCGGAGTTCCTGGCCCCGATCCGTCGCTGTACACGCCGCCGTTCGTCTTGTCGCATCCTGTCGCGGGCGGGCCTGGGTTTTCGGACACGTTTGGAGCGATCCGGGGTCAGGGCAGTCGGCTTCACCACGGGGTCGACATCGGCGCACCGACCGAGACACCGGTGCGCGCAACGGCACCGGGGGTGGTC